>JASMLW010000620.1 GCA_030748485.1 Pirellulaceae bacterium | reverse complement strand
TCGCCGGCCAATCAAGAGACGACTCGTAGTGGACTTCGCCATAAGTCCCTTTTTCATTTCAATCGTCTGCCGGACTTCTGGGCCGGACTTCTGGCGAAGTCCACTACGTAACGACTGCACGTCGTGGGACTGCTCCGCCAGAATTCCCCTGTTTCATTTCAATCGTCAGCCGGACTTCTGGCGAAGTCCACTACGTAACGACTGCACGTCGTGGGACTGCTTCGCCAGAAGTCCGAACCGGCGGTCGATCATCAGTCGGTGAGGGGGCGACCGTCTCCGTCAGGCATCGAGCCGGCGAAGACCAAGATCGCGTCGATGATTGTCCAGATTCCGCAACCACCGAAGGTCAGCAGCATCAGAATGCCGGTGCCCGGATAGCCCAAGTAGAAGCGATGGATCCCGTGGATGCCCAGCGGGAGCCCCATCAGGGCCAACATGCCGGCGGCGATTTTCGATTTGCCGGCCGGCGCAAAACTGGTCGCCCGGTGCTGTGAGTAGGCCGTGCCGCCGGCCACCGCCGTCGCCCCTACCGCGCGGCCATTGGCGTTGCCGCGCCCGGCAGTTGAGCCGAGATGAGGAAAGACGTTGACCGCCCACTGCCATTGATTGTCGCCGTCGCGAATCACTTGGCACTTCGCACTGACGCGACCCTCTTGAACCCATTGCTCGAGTTGCGGGCGAGAGATCGGGCCGTACTCATCGCCGTCTTCGCCCCGCAGCCGCCACGACTCGGCCGTTTCGCTGGCCGGGACGTACATGATCTCTTCACATTTGGGACAACGAACCCGTTTTCCCCGCGAATCGTCGCCGACCCGCAGTGCACTGGCGCATTGAGAACAGGCGAGTTCGATTGCCATAAGTTACCTCAGAGTCCGTAGTTAGCACTGCATTACAGGTTAGCCGATGAGAGCCCGGCGGGCAACGTTCTCAAGGGACCGTATTCGCTCGCCGCATCAGGATCTTGGAATCAGGATCTTGGAATCGACGGCGCGGGAATGCAGAATGCCAGGATACACACTCTGGTTAGCACACCACCGATTCGGTTTAGCCTCAGGAAATCCTCCATGACACACCCATCCTTTTCACGTCGACGCATGTTGGCGCTGTCCGCCGCTGCCGCCGCAGGCGCCACGTTTTGGGACGCGCCGGCCATCCTTCAAGCGGCCAAGTTGAACCTTGCCGCCGACCCCTACGGCGGTTTTCCCATGGGAGCTCAGAGCTACTCATTGAGAAAGTTTTCGGCTGTGCAGGCGGTTCGCCATCTCCAGGGAATGGGATTGCACTACGTCGAGTTCTTTCCCGGCCACTATCCACTCAACTCGAGCGATCAACAGATCGCCGAAATGAACACCGTGTTGAAGAAGGCCGAGTTGTCGCCGAGCGCGCACGGGGTCAGCGGATTCACGAAGAACCACGAGGCGAACCGCCGGGTGTTCGAGTTCGCCAAACGAGCCGGCATCAAGAACATTTCCGCCAACCCGCAACCCGACTCATTCGATAGCCTCGACAAACTGTGCGCCGAGTTCAAGATTCGCATCGCCATTCACAACCACGGTCCCGGCGCCTTGTACGACAAGATCAGCGACGTCGTGAAAGCGGTGAAAGACCATCACCCGCTGGTCGGCGCCTGCGTGGATACGGGGCACTTCATCCGCAGCAAAGAGGATCCGGTCAAGGCCGTTCACGAATTGGGACCACGCGTGTTCGGGTTGCATGTCAAGGACGAGGAGAAGATGGAGCAGCGTTCCCGCAACGTGATCATCGGCTCCGGCCATCTCGACCTGGTCAACCTCTTCAAGGCGCTCAAGAAGATCAAGTTCCCCGCCGACGGCGCGCTGTCGTTGGAATACGAAGCGAACGCGGACAACCCGATCGACGACATGAAACAATGTCTGGTGGCGGCCCGCGACGCGATCGCGAAGATCGCCTGATTCGATCGTCTCATCACCGGCTGTGCGTTGACTTGGGTGATCGGCTAGTCGAACGACGGTTCGCTTTGCGCGTGCTCCGATGACTCGTCGTCGTATTCATCGATGACGAATTTGCATTCGGGCAGGGCGTTGATAAATGCGCGTCCGTAGGGCTTGGTGTGGATTCGCGGATCGAGAATCACAACGTAGCCGCGGTCTCGCCGCGAGCGGATGAGTCGGCCGAACCCCTGCCGGAGTTTGAGGACCGCTTCGGGCAATTGATAATCGGTGAATGGTCGCCCGCCCGCTTCACGTATCGCCTCCAGACGAGCTTCGAGCAGCGGTTGATCGGGAACGGAGAAGGGCAGCTTGAGGATGATCACGTTCTGCAGCGCGTCGCCTGGTACGTCGACGCCTTGCCAGAAGCTATCGACGCCGAGCAGCAGCGCGCGGGGATTGGCTTTGAACCGCTCGATCATCTGCGATCGCGGCAACCCGTCGGCCTGTGAAATCAGCGCCAATTTCTGCTCGCGCAACCAGGGCGTGAGCTGCTTGGCGACCCGTTGCATCATGGCGTAACTGGTGAATAAGGCGAAGGCGTGGCCATCGGTGCGAGCCACGTATCGCCGCACCATGTTCCCACACTGGCGCTCAAATCCACTCGGGTCGCGATTGGGGTCGGCAATGCCCTTCACGGCGACGAGAGTCACCTGTTCGCGAAAGTTGAATGGGCTGCCAAGCTGCACCGTCTGCGACTCGGTCAGCCCAATGCGCGACTGCATGAAGTCGAACGGCCGATCGCCGCCCACCGCCATTGTCGCGCTGGTCAGAATCACCGATCGCGTCTTGCCGAACAGTTCCTTTCGCAGCGTCGGCCCCACGTCGAGTGGAGCTGAGACGAGCGCGACCCGGAACATCCGCTCCGTCCGGCTGGCGTTCACCCAATAGACCGAATCGGCGATCGATTGATCGAGCCAGCTCTTGATGTTGTCGGCGAATACGATCAGTTTGGTTTCCGCCGCCTGCAGGTCCAACTGTTCCGACTCATCGCTCAAGCCGTTGGCGAACTGCTTGATCAGGCCGGCGATTTTCACCAACGACGCCGTCAGCCGATCGTCGAACACGCCCGGTTCGCGGATCCTGCCGTTGCCTCCCCGGTCGCTCAGCGCCCATTCGCCAATACTCTTGAAGAACGTATCAGCCAATGTTCGACAGGAGTCCACTTCTCGTTCCGCGTCAACAACACCGTGCGTGCGGAGCAAACCCTTGTTGGTGCGATCGTTGTAGAGGCGGTTCAGCAGGTAGTTCAGCTGTCCGAGACTCACAGACGCGCCCAGATGTTGACCGGCGACGGACTCGAGCGTGTGGGCCTCGTCGAAGATGGCCACGTCGTAATCGGGCAAGATGCTGACATTCATGCGGCGCAGCGCCAGATCCGCAAAGAACAGCGCGTGGTTCACGATCAGTATCTGCGCGTTTCGGGTTCGCCGACGAGCCATGTAGTAAAAGCACTCGCCGTGCGTTTCACATTTGCGGCCCAGGCAATTCCCCCCATCGCTCACCACCTCGTCCCAAACGCGCGCGCGGGGGCGAAATGGAAAGTCGCTGAGCGATCCATCGCGCGTGCGTTTCGACCAATGCCGAAGCGCGTCCAGGTGTTCGAAATCCTCCTCCACGTCGAACAGCGTGCTGGTGCGTTGCACCGCCTTGTCCAGCCGCCGCAAGCTCAGATAATTGCCGCGTCCCTTGACCAGCACGGCTGAGAACTCGCGGGGAATGACGCTGTTGAGCAACGGCAGGTCCTTCCGCATCAGCTGCTCTTGGAGGCTGATGGTGTGAGTCGAGACGACGATGCGACGCCGCGGCTCGTCGCTCTTTGAGGGCTCGGTCGCCGCCAGAATCGCCGGCGCGAGGTAGGCGAAACTCTTCCCCACGCCCGTCCCCGCCTCGGCCAGCAGCACGCCACCCTCGCTGATGTTCTCCGCCACCGCATCGGCCATCAGCAGTTGTTGAGGACGCTCCTCGTAGTGCGGCAGTCGAGCCTCGATGCGACCTCCCGCAGCCAGTATGTCGTGGTGAGTCAACGGCATCCCGCAACCATAGCAGTCGATGTCGGTCATCGCGAGGGCGCCCGATTCCACGACAACGTTTTCGATTCTTTGTTCCGGAAGATGTGTTCACCCGCGCCGAGTTGCTTGGTATTCTGGAAATCTAAAGGACGCGACTGGGGATTGCGATTCGCCGTACTCGGGGTGCGGCTCGGTCAGGAGAACGACATTGCCGATCGAATTTCAATGCGCCCAGTGTGCGAAGACGGTGCGCACTCCAGACACCGCCGCGGGTAAGAAGGGCAAGTGCCCGCACTGCCAGGCGGTGGTTCAGATTCCGTCCGCTTCTTCTGCGCCTTCACCGGCGTCGAGTTCTAAGACGATTGAGTTTCCTTGCCGAGAGTGCGGCCAGTCGGTGAAGACTCCGGCCTCCGCCGCGGGCAAGAAGGGCAAGTGCCCGCACTGCCAGGCGGTCGTCCAAATCCCCAAGACGTCGGCCGCTGCGAAGCCGGCTCCGGCCGCGGCGGGCGGCCAGATTGAATTTGCCTGCGAGCACTGCGGCTCAACCGTGAAGACGCCGGCCGCCGCCGCTGGCAAGAAGGGAAAGTGCCCGCACTGCACAGCGGTGGTGCAGATTCCGCTCACCTCAACCAGCGCCCCGCTGAAAGAATCATCGGTCGCCTCCAAGCCGAACAAGATCGAGTTCCATTGCGGCTCGTGCGCAAAGGTCGTCAAGACGCCCGGCTCGGCCGCCGGCAAGAAAGGGAAGTGCCCGCACTGCGGATCGGTCGTGCAGATTCCCCTCAAGTCGAACGTTGTCCAGGAGGCCAGTTCAGCAAGCCCGATCGAATTCCCTTGTCCCAGTTGTCGCGGCACGGTGCGTTCTCCCGCATCGACCGCCGGCAAGAAAGGCAAGTGTCCGCACTGCCAGTTGGTCGTAAAGATCCCCGACAAGTCGCAACCGCTGGCGACCGAGGCTCCGCTGCCCGCGCCGGCCGCTCCAGCGGGTGGCGCGATCGTCTTTGCTTGCCCGGGCTGCTCTCACGAAGTTCGTTCGCCCGCATCGTCCGCCGGCAAGAAGGGAAAGTGCCCCAAGTGCTCGCAGATCTTCGAAATTCCGCAGCCGAGCAGTAGCGCGGCCGCTGGAGGTTTAGCCGGAGGACTCGCACCGCTCGGCGGCGACCAAGAGATGGGGCTGGCTCCACCCAGCGAATCACCTGGTTCCGGACTGACACCTTTGGGTCCGTCGCCCGGTCTGACACCATTAGGCGACAGCGGATCGGAGTCGGGACTCACGCCTCTGGGCGGTGGCGGTGGAGGCGGCTTGACTCCGCTGGGCGGCGGAGGTCTCACGCCGCTGGGAACGGACGACGGACTCACGCCGCTCGGAGAATCTGATGGGCTCACGCCACTCGGCGGATCGGGCGGTCTCACGCCACTTGGCGGATCGGGCGATCTCACGCCGCTCGGCGGATCCGGTCAGGGCGGCGACGATATCTGGGGCGACACGCCGGCTGCCGGCGGGTCGACTTTGTCGCCGGCTCCCCTTCCCGCCGCCGCGCCAAAGCCCACAAAGAAACGCAGCATGGGCAGCCGGTCCGGTTTGCCCTGGGAGCGAGGCGAAGGTTTTCTAGCGACGCTGACCGCTGTGCTTTTCAATCCGATGGAAGCGTTCTCGGCAATGCGGCTTAGCGGCGGAATGGGTGGCCCAATCGGCTACGGACTCACCGGTTTCGGGATCTCCGCAGTGATCGGGACTGTTTGGAGTCTTGTGCTCGTCGTGCCGTTGTTGTTGTTGGGAGGTGGAGACATTGCGCAAGCCGGCGGCGCGTTTGTGTCGATGATCGTTGGCGTCGGTATTAGACTGATCTTTGGGTTTGTGGCTTGGATCGTTGGCGTCATGATTCTTTCAGCCATGCTTCATGTCATGTTGATGGCGTTTGGAGCTAAGGGAGATTTTGAGCGAACGCTGCGTGTCGTCTGTTATGTCTCTGGCTCAATGCAACCCGCGCTGGCAGTCATTCCGCCGATACCGATCGTCGCGCAACTTGTCGGACTAGCCGGTTTCTTTTGGCACTTCGTCCTGCTCGGAATTGGATTCGACCGGGCTCACGGTATTGGCGTCGGCCGTTCATTTGGAGCGGTCTTCCTGACCTATTTCCTGACGTGCTGTGTCTGCGCGGGGATCGTCGGCGCCGGGGTCGCGATTGTCGGCGCGTCAATGTCTGAGGTGATGGACCAAGTCCGCGAGGCGCAGATGCAACAGATGCAGCAGATGCAATAGCTGTGATGCTCGAGAGCGAGTCTTGTTCCACCTGCTACGGTACCCTGCTACCCGACGCCCTGCTACCAAGGTCGCGTCGAGATGACGCCATCGGTGGGGCTGCTGGCGGTCGCGTAGAGCCGTTTGGGAATGCGTCCGGAGAGGTAAGCGAGCCGCCCGGCTTCGACGGCTCCGCGCATCGCGCGGGCCATTCCGATCGGGTGACGGGCGTGGGCGATCGCCGTGTTCAAGAGCACGCCGTCGACACCCAACTCCATCGCCACCGCGACATCGCTGGCCGTGCCGACGCCGGCGTCGACGATAACCGGGTAATCCGGATCGTCGTCCTTCAAGTACTCCATGCAGATCTTGATGTTGTTGGGATTCAAAATTCCCTGGCCGGATCCGATGGGACTGCCGGCGGGCATCACGGCCGTGGCCCCGGCTTGCTTGAGTCGACGGGCCGTGACGGGATCGTCGGTCGTGTAGCAGAGCACTTCGAATCCGAGATCGACAAGTTGCTCGGTCGCGGCGACCGTCGCCACTGGATCGGGCAGCAAGGTCTTGCTGTCGCCGAGCACCTCGAGTTTGACCCAATTGGCTCCGGCGTTGCCCAAGTTGCGAAGAATCTCGCGAGCCATCTTGGCTGTGCGAACAGCGTCCTGGACGTTGTAGCAACCGGCCGTGTTGGGCAGCAGCAGACAGCGTTCGAGGTCGAGGTAGTCGAGGATGTTGTTGCCTTGACCGTCGTAGAGTCGCTCCCGCCGCACGGCGACTGTGACGCAGTCGGCCGCCGACACTTCGATCGACTCGCGCATTTGCTCGAGGTCATCGTACTTGCCCGTACCGACGATCAGCCGGCTGGCCAAGGTGTGGCTGCCCAATCGCCACGCCGCGTCAAATTCGGTCACGTCCGCGTTTGCATCCGTTGCCACGATCATCCTCCTCCCACGAATTTGACAACCTCCAACTCGTCGCCGTCCCGCAAGATGTGCTGCGCATGATCCTCGCGCGGTATCAGCTCCATATTGACTTCAACCGCGATTGGAGCGTCCGCCAGATTGAGGCGGGCGAGCAAGTCGGCGAGCGACTCGGCTTCCTCGATCGATTCCGACTGGCCGTTCAAATGGACCTGCATGCGACTCAGCTCACCGGGCGCCTGACGATTTCGCCGCTCTCGTGCGACCTCCTGATTTTAGAGTTCGCCGAGCCGGTGAGTAGGTGTGGTGCGGGCGGCAATGAAAAAGCCTCGCCAAAACCTGGCGAGGCTTGAAATCACAATTGAGTTTCGCGGGGAGGATTCTCGCGACGTGTTATTCGCGAATCTCCAGGTTGCGAGCCGAACCTTTGCCGATGTTGACCATGGGAGCCAGTTGAGCCGCGCCGGAGGCGGCTGCTTGGCGGTTCCAGGGCAGACTGTAGGCGGCGAATCGTCCCGTATTGGCGTCCAACACGTAGACGACCGATTCCGCCGGCCGGTAACCGCCGCCTGTCGAGCGAAAACTAGCTTGACCGGTCACCATTAGATATGAGGGCTTCTTGCCGCGCTCGACACTCAAGTCGTTCACGACGTTCTGTTTGAAGTGACCTCCCAGTTTACCAGATCGCGGATTGAGCACCCAGCAGGAAAGCTCGCCGGTCAGGAAGTCGAGGAAGAAGATGCCCTCGACGCCGTCCGCGATGGGGCCCGTCGCGATCGCGAAGGTGTCCGCCCCGTGGGTCGCCGTCGCGTTGAGCGCGGAAGGCGGCAGAGTCAGCGACATCTCTTGCCGCGAGAAGATCGATCCCACGACGGCGCCTCCGGCGACAAGGAGGCCGGCGCAAAGGCCGAGCACCAGGGTGGCGAGAGGTGATTGTTTGTTAAGCCATCGCGACATGAGATTGTCCTTTTTTGATTGTTCCCACGTGCCCACCACCGGGATTGTTTCTTCGCGGCGGCGCGGAAGGGACGAGGATTGGCAATGTCTAAACAGCCATTTTAGGCTTCTCTGCGTTGTCGGGCAACAAAAGTTGACGCGCTGAAAATGGCGGTTTTGATCGGCAAATCCCTTGCCGATCTCCGCAGTTTCCTGGTTTCCCTAACCGGAACGGAGGTCGTGGGCGCTCCGTTGCGATGGACTGGCGATTTGCTATTTTTGAAGCTCTCAAGCGACAGCCATCCAAGCCCAACTCAACAGCACATCGCCATCGGAGCTATTCATGGGGACGAACGAACCACTCAATCGCAAGTTGAACATGGCCTTGGTTGGCGGAGGGCAGGGCTCCTTCATCGGTCGTGTCCACGCCACGGCCGCCGTATTGGACAACCGGGCCGCCTTGGTCGCCGGCGCTCTCTCTTCCAATCCCGAGCGGGCCAAAGCGTCCGCCCCGGACTACGATATCGCCGACAATCGCGCCTACGGTTCGTATCGAGAGATGCTGGAGAAAGAGGCCCAATTGCCCGAGGGCGAGCGGATCGATTTCGTCTCCGTGGCCACACCCAATCACACGCATTTCGAAATCGCGAAAGCGGCCGTCGACGCCGGCTTCAACGTCATTTGCGACAAGCCGATGACTTTTGACCTCGAGCAAGCCGAAACACTCGCCGCCGCGGTCGACGATTCACCCGTCGTCTTCGCGCTGACTCACAACTACACCGGATACCCGTTGGTGCGGCAGGCCCGCGAGATGATTCTCAACGGCGAGTTGGGCGAGATCCAAGCGATCCGCGCCTGCTACATCCAAGGTTGGCTGCGGACTCGCCTGGAATCTGATGATCAGAAGCAGGCCGCCTGGCGAACGGATCCCAGCCGCAGTGGAGCCGCCGGGTGCTTCGGAGACATCGCAACACACGCCTACAACTTGGGCCGATACATGACCGGGCTGTTGCCCGATGCGGTCAGTTGCCATCTCAAGACATTCGAAGCGGGCCGCGAATTGGACGATTACGGCACGGCGGTCATTCGTTATCAAAACGGCGCCTTGGGCACCGTAACCGCCTCGCAAATCAGCCACGGCCGTGAGAACGATCTGTTCATCGAAATCGATGGCACCAAAGGCGCCTTGCAATGGCGACAAGAGGAGCCAAACCAGATGATCGTCCGCTGCAATGGCGAACCCCACAAGATCTACACCCGGGACCCCAACGCGCCGTTCATGAACGAGTCGGGGCGGGCCGCTTGCCGTCTTCCCAGCGGACACCCCGAGGCCTTCTTCGAAGCGTTCGCCAACGTCTATCGCTCCGCTTACGACGCCATCGTGCTCCGCGCCAGCGGGCAGGCCGTGGAACGTCGCGACACGGTCTACCCGAACGTCCACGACGGCGTTGACGGAATGCACTTTATCCAGCAGTGCGTGGCCAGTAGCCAACAGGACGCCGCTTGGCTGCAAATGAGCCACGATCGGGCTCGCCGGTAATGGTGGGCGGGACGAATTTTCCGTCCCGGAGTGGATTCTCGCCCGCTTCGATTTGGTCAGCGCCAATCAGCCATTGGGCAATCGCGGGCCGATCTCCTCCTGCCGACGGGTGGTGCGTTGATTGGTTGACCGCCTGTTTTGCCCAGCTTACAGTAAAGGCTTGCTCAGTCTGGGACGCTCGGTCCCTGTAGCCCTTCAATCCAGGCGCGACTTCCAGCATGCTCGCGAAGCGTGTGATTCCCTGTCTAGACGTCGATCGTGGTCGCGTTGTGAAGGGGACAAATTTCGTCAATCTGCGCGACGCCGGCGACCCGGTGCAGGTAGCCGCGCGCTATGAGGAAGAAGGCGCGGACGAATTGGTGTTTCTCGACATCACCGCCAGCCATGAAGGCCGCGACATCATGATCGACGTGGTGCGGCGGACGGCTGAGCAGGTATTCATGCCGCTGACCGTTGGCGGCGGGATCCGCACGGCGGACGACATTCGAGCTCTGCTGAACGCCGGCAGCGACAAAGTCTCGATCAATTCGGCGGCCTGCCAGAACCCCCCATTCGTCGCTGAGGCGGCGCGGCGATTCGGCAGCCAGTGCATCGTCGTCAATATTGATCCCAAACGGGTCGAACGCGACGGCCAGGAGGTGTGGGAAGTCCACATCAACGGCGGCCGCCAGCCGACCGGTCTGGAGGCGGTTTCCTGGGCGCAAGAGGTGGAACGGCTCGGCGCGGGTGAAATAGTCCTCACCTCAATGGATTGCGACGGCGTCAAAGAGGGTTACGATTTGGAGGTGACGGCCGCTGTCAGCCAGGCGGTGACGATTCCCGTCGTCGCCAGCGGCGGCGCGGGCAAGCCGGAGCATTTGGCGGACGCGATCAGTGAAGGCAAAGCGGACGCCGCCTTGGCGGCCAGCATCTTTCACTTCGGCGAATACACGATCCAGGAAACCAAGCAGGTGATGGCCGAGCGCGGCATTCCTGTACGAACCTAACGTTGATGGCGGAGCAGAGCATGGCGACAACCGAACAAAACCAAATGATCTCTCAAGCCGAAGCGATGAAGGCTCGGCTCATTTCTAAAAGGGAAGAGCTCGAGGTTGACAAGTACTTTCGCGCGTTGGTCAAGCTGGAGGGCAGCGACCTTCACATGAAAGTCGACGCGCCGCCGATGGTGCGTGTCCGCGGCGAACTGCGCCCGCTCAATCGCGCGGAGATCGACGCGGAGGAAATGGTCGAGTTGCTGTTCCCGATGATGGATGAACGGAATCGGAAGATCTTCGACGAAGACGGCGGCTGCGACTTCGCCCACGTTTGCGATGTGGAGGGGACGGAGTGGCGTTTCCGCGTCAACATGCTGACGCAGCTGGGCCGCATGGGTCTGGTTGCTCGGCGGATCAATAACTACATCCCGCCGTTCGATGGACTGTATCTGCCGGCCGCCGTCGAAGGTCTCTGCAACTACGATCAAGGAATGGTGTTGCTGGCGGGCGTGACGGGCTCGGGCAAGTCGACCACGATCGCCTCGATGCTCAACTACATCAACTCGAAATACCGCAAGCACATCCTGACGCTCGAAGACCCGATTGAATACGTCTTCACTCAGGACAAGTGCCTGATCAATCAGCGCGAAGTCGGGATGGACGTGAAGGACTTTTCGATCGGCATGAAGCACGCGGTGCGGGAAGACCCGGACGTGATGCTGGTCGGCGAAATGCGCGACGAGGAGACGTTCATGACGGCGATCCACGCGGCCGAGACGGGTCACTTGGTCTACGGAACGATCCACGCTTCGAGCGCGTCGACGACGATCGGCCGGATACTCGACCTCTTCCCCGAGGAGATGCACAGTGCGATTCGCAGCGCGATCGCGTTCAACATGAAGGGCATCGTTTCGCAAAAGCTGTTGCGATCGATTCGCGACGATGTGCCCCGCGTGCCGACGGTGGAGATCATGTTCTTCTCGCCGACGATCCGCAAACTGGTGCTCGAAGGCGATGACCACAAGTTGCCGGACGCGATCCGCATCGGCATCGCCGAGGGCATGCAGGACTTTACGATGAGTTTGAAGCAACTGATCGACGACCAACTGATCGACCGACCGACGGCCTTTGAAGTGGCGCCGAACCCGGACGCGTTGAAGATGGCGCTGAAGGGTATCAACGTCTCCCAGCCTGGAATCCTTTGATGAAACGCACTTTGATCTTGGCGCTGGGCGCCTCCTTCGTTCTGCTCGTCGCCTCGACAGCCGGCGCGCAGGATTGGCCGGCCTACAGCGGCGATCCGCTCAGTCGCGGCCCCGGCTTCTATCTGGCCTGGTGGAAGCTGCTGCTCTATTGGCTCGTCTTCATCTGCTGGGTCTGCTCGACCGACTGGATCAACCGCGACTCACAGGAGATCGGACCCGGCATTCAGATGCCGCACACCGTGTGGAATCCGATTGTTGTGTTTTCGTTTCTGGCGGCGTTTCTGATCGCCGGCATGTTGATCCCGATCTTCTTTGCCGGTTTCGCCGTCGTCCTGCTCGCCTATATCGTCCCGCTGATGATTTACATCTTCATGCGCAACGCGCGCGTTGTCAGCGACCAAAAAGTGCTGACGCCCAGCCACATCAAGGAGTACTTTGCGAACTTCGGCCGACGCGGGCGACGGAAGCAAAAGCAAGTCAAGATGGCCTACGAGGAAGGACCGCCTGTCGAAATCCAAGCCATCGCCGCTCCCACGGGGCCAGAGAATCAATCCAACCTCATTCAGGCTCGTCAGTCCGAGGGCTACGTCACGGCGAAGGAGCTGATCGCCGACTTGTTCGCGCGCGGCGCCGAGCGGGCCATGTTGGACTACACCCAGGAGTCGGTCGCCGTGCGGTACGAGATCGACGGCGTTTGGCACAACGTCGATCCCCGCGATCGCGAAAGCTCGGACGTGATGCTGGCGATTCTGAAGCTGATCTGCAATCTCAATCCGGAGGACCGCAGGTCGCGCCAAGAGGCGCAGATGGGCATCAAGTACCAGGGTAAACACAAGGCTGAACTCAAGACGCAGGGCACACAGACCGGCGAACGCGTCGTCCTGCACGTGCTCTACGAGCGCAAAGATCTGAAGACGCTCGAACAACTCGGCATGCGCGAGAAGATGGCCGAGAAACTCAAAGGCGTGCTCAATTCGAAAGGCAGCATGGTGCTGATCTCGTCCATGCCCCAAGGTGGATTCACGACCACCTGGGCCGCGTCGATCAACGCCGCCGACCGCATGCTGCGAGATTTCATCTCCATCGAAAACGTGGGGACTTCAAATCCCTACGTCGAGAATCTCGGTGTGAACACGTTCAATGCGGCGGCCGGGGAAACGCCCGACACGATGATTCCCGGCTTGATGCTGAAGCAACCGGACGCTGTCGTTGTTCCGGAACTGCACAACGCCGAGACGGTCCGCATGCTGTGTGTGGAAGCGACTGAAGAAGAACGCGTGATCATGGCGGGCGTGCACGCCAAGGAATCGGTCGAGGCGTTGTTGCGGGTGTTGCTGCTGAAGGCGGACGCCGCTCTGTTCGCGAAATCGATTACAGCCGTTGTCAATGTGCGGTTGGTTCGCAAACTCTGTGAGGAGTGCAAGCAGGCGTTTGAGCCGCCGCCCCAACTGCTGCAGAAACTCGGCATCCCGCCGGGCCGCGTCCAACACCTCTACCAGGAATGGCAACCGCCGGCTCCTGGTGAGGAGAAAAGAGGACAACCCGAAGTCTGTCCCAAGTGCGGCGGCATCGGCTATTCCGGGCGGACGGGGATCTTCGAATTCCTGGAGGTCGACGACCGCATTCGACAGGCGCTTGTCAGTCAACCAAAACTGGAAGTCCTCCGCCAACTTGCTCGCCAGGGCGGCAATCGCACGTTGCAGGAAGAAGGCATCCTGCTCGTCGCCCAAGGCGTGACGTCGCTGAATGAACTGCAACGAGTCCTCAAGGCCTGACAATCCAATGACGCCGCCGGCGTAGGATCCATACATGTTAACTCTTGTCCTGCTGCTGATCTTTCTCGTCGTTCTGGGGCTCTCCTGGTTCCAGGGGCTGTGGAACAATCTGTTGACGCTGATCAATGTGCTGTTTGCAGCGATGATCGCTGTCAGTTTTTACGAACCGATCGCGACGGCGATTGCCAACCAAGAGGCGTCGTTCACCTACCTTTACGACTTCCTGATCATGTGGGGCCTGTTCGCCATCTCGCTCATTCTGTTCCGCTTGATTTCAGAGTTCGCCAGCCTCGAACGGGTGAAGTTCATCATGCCGATCGAAATGGCCGGCCGCACTATCTTGGCTATCTGGCTCGCCTGGATTGTGATCTGCTTCACAACCATGACGTTGCACACCGCCCCGGTGCAGTCAACGCCATTCGGCGGAGCCTTCGCCAGCAGTAATGCGGGTGTTTTTCTGGGCATGGCCCCCGATCGCTTGTGGGTGGGATTCATGCGGAGTCGCTCAACCGGCGTTTTTGCGGGTAGCGACACCTTTGACGAAGGGAAGACTTGGACGGCCAAACACTTTCATCGTCGCAAAAACTTCGAAGGTGAAGAGGAGTTCCGTGTTCGCGCAAGCGAATGAACCCGATCTATGAGGGTAGCGTAGGAAAGAGATTGCCGCGGCCCGTTGAATGCCCCGTCGCGGCCGGTGAGTTTGGTTGGCGTCAAGCGGAGTTGAGTTCATGTCAGTGGTTGAGAATCAAGTCACGGTCAAAGGAATCGAAGACCGCTTTGAAGAAGATTACCAGGCTATCAGTGCGTTCTGCATTGTCTCGCTAATCCTCGGGCTGCTCTCTTTCTCTGGGTTTGTGAGTCCGCTGTTGTGGTCTTTGCCGATGATCGGCATCGTCGTGTCGATCATCGCCATTCTCCGCGTCCGCCGGGACCACCGACTGATGGGCGCGACGGCCGCCTACATTGGCATGACGGTCAGCTGCTTCGTGCTGGCTTCCGCTCCCGTGCGGCACTTTAGCCGTCAGCAAGCACTCTATTCACAGGCTCGCGGTCACGCCGTGGACTGGTTTGAGATGGTGCAACAGCAGGAGTTTATCGAGGCGTTTGAATTCCAGCTCTATTACCACGAACGGCAGCCGCAAGGATCGAATCTCGAGAACTACTACGCCGAGACACCCGCCATGAAGATGCCGGGCAGTGACAAGGATATGGATCTGGAAACTCGGATGATGGCCACTCCAGACCCCTACGTGCGGATGAAGTCGTTCTTCGCCCGGCCCCCGCTCAAGTATGTCGCGGAACACCCGAACGGCGAGATCCAGTTCGTCCGCAATCTCCGGATCGAGCGAAAGACGGGACTCCGCCGCGACAAGATTCTGCAACTCTACCACTACTCGTTCGAGGAGAATGGCGCTCGCCGCACCGTCGCGATTGAGGTAAAACTTGAGCGCGACTTCTACGGTGGCGAGATCAGTGAGTCGCACTGGCGGGTCGCCGAATGCGCTCCGCCCGGTTAACGGCTGGCAACTCGTGGAGCATGCGATGGAGTTGATCTGCGACAGTGCTCGAGCCGTCGTCGACATCGCGCGATACTTCGCAGGTCTGCAAACGGCCGCGGAACAACTGGTCGACGGCATGGATCCGCAGGGGCGTGGGTATTTCACTCCGGTCGAAGAAGAACAATCGCTCGGTCTGCTCGTCTCCTACTGGCAGACGCGCAATGCGCTCTGGGAGGTCATCGACACGCTCAGCGAGGAGGTGTCGGACGATTCGGAGGCTTGGCCGGAAGCCCTGCTGACCGCGTTTGGAGCCGGCCTGTTGCTGGTCGATGCGGCTCGCTTTCTTCGCGAGACCATCCATCCGTTTCCGCTGGTGCGGGCCAAACTCAACCAGCCCGCACCGACTTTTGGTATTCCGCCAGGGGTCTACGACACGGTGCAGCGATCGCTGGTCAGTACTCGCCACGCTTGGCGGATGTACCACGCGATTCGGTATTTCCAAAAGGAAGAGCAAACGCTCCGCGGGCTGGCGAGCCGCAGTCCGCTCGCCGAGGTGTTTGAGATTGTCGAGCGGCTGCGACACCGGGTCGATGTGACAGTCGCCGATTTCACCAAGGCGAGAGTTCGCATGCGGTCCGCTCAAGCGCGCCGCACGGTGCGTTCAGTTTTCCACCAAGCCATGTATGGGCTGCAACGGTTGAGCGGCGAGTTGATGGCGGAAAAATATTTGCGCCGCGGGCATCGGCCGCGGCTGCCCGATGAGATTGCGACCGCCGTGCAGGACCAATTGCGCCCCGGCGACGTCCTGGTTGTCCGCAAGGAGTACGCGCTGACGAACTATTTCCTGCCCGGCTACTGGCCGCACGCCGCGCTCTATTTAGGAGCCGCCAGCGACCTGGTCGATCTGGGCATCAGCGACCACGAGAACGTTGTTTCGCGGTGGAGCCAACTGGCGGATGACGACAACGCGCCGCGGGTGCTCGAGTCTCAGAAAGACGGCGTCCGTATCCGCCCGATGGCTTCGCCGTTCGGTTCGGACTCGATCGTCGTGCTGCGCCCGCAAATGAGTGCGCCGCAGATCGCCGCCGGCTTGGCGCGGGGTATCGCGCACGAAGGGAAGGGGTACGACTTCGATTTTGACTTTCGACGTTCCGACCGCCTGGTCTGCACGGAAGTCGTTTATCGTTCGTTCGATGGCATGGGCGAGTTTGAGATACCGCTGAAACGGCGAGCGGGGAGACCGACGCTGGCCGGGTTTGACCTCGTCCGCATGGGGGTCGACCGCTTGCGGTTTGATCCCATCCTCTGCTACGCGCCTCAACTGAATCCCACCATTCAGCGCGACGGTCAGGCCCGCAGCCTGATCAGCGAAGCGATAGCCTAACTATCCAGACCGCAAAGAGTTTGTTGAGTTTCGTCGGACTCTTGCGGCTCGGCCCGCTCTTCGGCCTCCTCTTTCTTCCTCTGCAGTTCTTCGGCGATGTCCGGCGGCGGCTTGGTGTAAAAGTCCATGTACTGCGCGTCGCGATGCATCATCATCTGCATCTGCTCCCGCTTCTCATCTTCACTCAACTGTGGGTGGGGCTGACGCCGCGGTTGCGATTTCCGCATCTCTTTTGGCAGGAATTCATTGGGGATCGGCTGGTTGAAGAAGTGCGTGTAGTAGGTGCGCTTGTCCGCATACTTCGTGTAGACGACGGCGCAATAATATTGCCGCCAAGGAACGGCTGACTGCCACTCAAAATATTCGACGTCGTACATGTAGCCGCGCAAAGTTCGCGTTGGTTTGCGCTGGGCGACATCCCGGATGTCGGCCGAGTTTGCTTGGCGGCCCCGCTGATTCGCGCGTCCGCTCGCGTAAGTGACCAGCGCGTTGTTCAGTTGCGCTGGTTGGCGACGGGCAACCGCGTAGTCGTACGCGGCCGCGCAGGAAATGAAACCTAGCAGCGACAACATGCAATTCCGCCGAATCGCAATGAAGCGACCAGTGGACGCATCTGGGCTCGCCGCGTCGTCGACTTCGCCACCGCTCGCTTGATCGACACTAACTCGCTCGTCACTCGGCTGGTCGGTTGGTCGGTTGTCGTTGGCCAAGAAAGTGCTCCTCGCGGTTCGAGTCAGGTGGCCAGTGTAGGCCATCTCCGCGAGGAACTCCAAAGCCAAACCGCCTTTGCCCCCTTATGGAAGTGGTCGCACCCTGTCCGGCTAAAACGGCAGGGGAGCGCCGGTCAGCCACAAGGCGTAGAGCAGGGCGATGCTGAAGAGCAGCAGAATGCTGACGACAGGCACTACCGCGGGCCACCATGGGCGACGTATGCCGGTCAGCGTCGCATGGCAACCGGGGCACTGTTTGGGTAACGGGCGGCTCAGCGGGTGGCCGCACTGGCAGACGATCTTTTCACGCGACATCACCCACCTCCCGGTTCAGCCGAGCGCCTCGGAGACAGCCTGTTTCATCTTCTCCAAGCCGGTCCGGGCGACCAGAGCTGCATCCTGACCCCAGTACGTCGGATTGAACAATTCCAACGAGAACGCGCCACGGAATCCGCCGATGTGCAGATCGCTGATGATCTGTTTGAGTGGGGCGACGCCGTCACCCGGGTAGACGCGATCCGCGTCGCGCATCTCCGCCCGCGGAGGCTCGGCCGGGTAGTCATTCATGTGAAAGCAATGAATCCGGCTGCCGTTGATTAGTTTGAGACCATCGAACTCCGAGCCGCCTTTGAAGATGTGGTAAACGTCGGGCAGCAGACAGGCGTCGGGGTGAGCTGATTCGATTCCCACCAATAACAGCTCGCCGAGACGATGCAGCGTTTGTGAGAATCCCCAGAGTTCGAGCTGTGGGGTGACGCCCACTTTGGCTCCGACGTGCAGCAGCGCTGCGTAACGCTCGGCCGCTTTGAATAAGTCGACGTCCGATCTCGTCGCGCCGACGGGGGGCGCGGCGATCCGGGAGCCGCCGATCGCTCGAACGGCTTCCATATCCCGCTTCGCTGACTCTAACGCGGCGGCCCGCTTCTCGTCGTCGTCGACGATCCAGCCGGCGAATCCGATGGCGCTTTCGACCCGCAGGCCGGCGTCCTTAATTCGCTTCTTCAGATCGCCCAAGTCGCCGCCCTGCTTCTCGTACTCGCGGATCTCCCGCAGCCACGGCTCAATGCCGCTGTACCCAGCTTTACCAGCGATCTCGACCTCCTCCACCAGCGAGAGCTTCTGGCCTCGGATCGTACTGGTGTTCAGACAGAAGCGGATTTCACCACCCGCCGGTTGATCCGCATTGGCGGATCCACACAGCGACGTCGAGGAGGCGAGCGCGGCGACAGCGGCGACGGACAGCGCTTGGCGGCGGTTGAGGGATGAGTCCATGTGAGGTCCAGGGTTGATCTGAATCGGTGAGCGCTATCAGAACAGAACGAGCGCGTGATCGCAACAAGTGGCGGGCCCGCTCCCCATTACTCGCCGTCGGAGTCGCCATTCGTGCCGGCGGTCGATGCGGGGTTCTTCTCAGGCCCTGCATCTTCGTCCGCCTTCGCGCCGCTCCTCCTGTCTCGGATTGCCTGGAATGTGAACACGGCCAGTGTGGCCAATGTCAGCGGGAATACAAAGATTAGCATCACGCCGCTGAAGGGAGCCAACGCGGTGTGGTCGGTCGCCTTGAGGATCAGGTAAGTCGTGTAGCAGGCGAAATACGCCAGAAACATCAGGCCCTCCCATCGCGCGATGGCGAAACCCGTGAAAAAGACGGGCAGGCAAGCGACCGCGACGACGGTCATCACTGGGAGGTCGAATCGATACACAGCCTCCGGCACGTCGACCCCGGAAACGACCGCGGCAACGCCCAGCACGAACAGAATGTTGAAGATGTTGCTGCCGACAGCATTGCCCACGGCGATGTCCCGCTCGCCGCGCATCGCGGCCATCACCGACGTGGCGATCTCCGGTAGCGACGTCCCCACGGCGACGATCGTCAAGCCGATGACGAGCTCGTCGATGCCTAGGTAGTGGGCGGCGGCGACACCCGCTTTGACGACGAAATTCGCGCCGATCACCAGGATTACCAAGCCGAGCAACGCCATCGCGCTCGAACGGGCCATCACGCGACGACCGCGGTCGCTCGCGTCGTTCTTCTCATCAGTTCTCCCCTGGCTGCGCAGCAGGGAAAAGATGATGTACCCCACGCCGGCGGCGATGAGGATCAGGCCATCGTTGCGACTGAGGTCCCCGTCCGCGGACAGGCCAAACAGAGCGGCCGACACCAGGATCATGATCGGGACGCTCTCGCGCACCATCTGCCGCGATACGGCGACCGGTCCCAGTACGGCGCTGATTCCCAGTACGAGCAGAACGTTGGAAATGTTGCTGCCGATCACATTGCCGAGCGCCAGGTCTCCTTGACCGGTGAGTGACGACCGCAATGTCACCGCCAACTCGGGCGATCCAGTTCCGAAAGCAACGACGGTGAGCCCGACGGTGAGTTGCGAGATTCCCATCGCTGTGGCGAGCCGCGAGGAACCTCTCACCAGCAGCTCGGCTCCACCGATGAGCAGCCCGACGCCGACGACAAACAAAACGATCGTCATATGGATTATCGCCGCGGTCTTCGTTGGGGTCGGATGATTTCAGCCAGCGTGTTCGCCGACAACGGCGTCATCTTGTCGGCGATCGTGGGCGGACGGTCCGGCTGGTTGTAACGATTGGCCGGCCGGGGGCCGTGATTTTGACGCGCCGGACGGAGACCGCACAGACCCCTTCGCTCGCCCGCGCTCTATGGTTGGGTGCCGCACTCGTGTCTCTCCTTCCAGCTCGGTGAAAGGCGCCGCTATGCATTGCATGACCACCGTCATCAGTCTGATCATTATTTCGAGCGTCTTCTCCGGCTCGTTGCTGGCGCCCGCTCGCATGATGGGTTGGGCGAATTCGAGAGAAAAAGCGGCCGTCGTCGAAGAACAACAGTTTCTTCCCGAAATCCGTCGTCGAGTTGAGCGCCAGCGAAGTCAACTAGACGACGTAGAAGACGCGGTCGCCGAGAAGTAGGCCGGATCCAGAAAAGTAGCCCGGATCCAGGAGCGCAGCGACGCCGCTCCGGCAAGGGGCTCGATTCAACATCGCCAGAAGGCTCACTTCAACATCGCCAAGTTATCTCGGCCGGCGCAAGCCGCCGGTCCGGCGCGCCGGTCCGGACTGGGTTGATCCGCCCTGCGGCAGGTGCGCTTCGCGGGGACTTCCGACCGGAATTTCCTTGGCTACTTTCCCTCGTTTTGCAAAACTATCGATGTTGGGGCATCGTCGTTTTGAAAAGAGCGGTGGTAAGCACCCACTTGGGTTTCACGGTCGAGATTGGGTCGGATTCGGAACGAGGTGAATCATGAATATGGCGAAATGGCGAGTTTTGGCGGCCTGGGTTGTGCTCACGGCGTTCGCCACATCCGCGTGGGCTCAAGGCGTTCTGATCGTCACGAACGAACGCCGAATCGTTTTGCCGCGACCGATTCCGCGACCGGCTCCACCCCGCATGTCCTACAAGATCAAAGAGCTGTCCATGAATGCTCGCGTTACCGATCAGGTGGCGCGCGTGCAGGTCTCGCAGTCGTTCGTGAACACGGGCAATCGGCAGATGGAAGTCTGCTTTGTATTCCCCCTCCCGTACGACGGAGCGATCGACCAGCTCACCTTCCTCGTCGACGGCAAGGAATACGAAGGGCAATTGCTGCCGGCGAAGAAAGCCCGCTCGATCTACGAGTCGTTCATCCGCCGCAACCAAGACCCGGCGCTGCTGGAGTGGATGGGCAAGGGGATGTTTAAGACCAGCGTATTCCCCGTTCCTCCCGGGGCCGAGCGGAAGGTTTCGCTCCGCTACAACCAGGTGCTTCGCAAAGATCGCCAGCTGACCGATTTCCTGTTCCCACTGTCCACCGCCAAGTTCACGTCTCATCCGGTCGAGAAAGTGTCGTTCCGGGTCGCGATCGAATCGTCGCAAAAGCTGAAGAGTGTTTACAGTCCCAGCCACTCGGTCAACATCAAACGCAGTGATGAGAAGCACGCGTTGGTGACGTACGAGGTGAAGAACCAAACGCCGTCGGACGATTTCCGACTGTTCTTCGACACAGCTCCGACGAAGTTGGGCGCGAGCTTGCTGAGCTTCCGGCCGAACGTCGATGAAGACGGTTACTTCCTGCTATTGGCCAGTCCTCAGTTCAAATGGAACAAGCAGGAGAAGCAACCGAAGACGGTAATCATCGTCGCCGATCGATCCGGCAGCATGACGGGAAAGAAGATCGACCAAGCGAAGGAGGCGATTCGTTTCGTCCTCAACAACCTCGACGAGAAAGACACGTTCAACATCATCGCGTACGACAGTTCGGTTGAGTCATTCCGACCGGAGTTGCAGCGCATGGACGGCGACTCGCGAAAAGCGGCTCTCGGATTTATCGAAGGAATCTATGCGGGCGGCAGCACCAATATCGATGGCGCCTTGAAATCGGCGCTGAGTATGATTCAGGACAACGAGCGTCCCAGTTACGTGCTCTTCTTGACGGACGGAAAACCGACCGCCGGCGAGACCAAAGAGCTGGCCATCGCCATGAACGCGAAGAAGCGGAACAAGCACCATACCCGCATCGTCAGTTTCGGCGTTGGGTTTGATGTGAACAGCCGGCTGCTCGATCGACTAACTCACGACAATTACGGCCGCAGCGAATACGTGCGGCCGAACGAAGACATCGAAGACCACGTCGCCCGGTTGTACCGCCGAATCAGCTCGCCCGTGATGACCAACGTTTCGATCCGCGTTGAGGTGGACGACGAGAAGGTCGAGAACGGCAAGACGATCAACCGCATCTACCCGCGCGAAGTGCACGATCTGTTCGAAGGCGAGCAACTGGTGTTGGCGGGCCGCTACCGCCTGGCGGGCAACGCCAAGGTGGTGATCAGGGGCACGGTTGGCGACAAGAAGCAGAAGTTCGACTTTCCCGCCAAATTGATCAAGGGCAGTCCCGATCAGTCTTACGGGTTTGTCGAAAAGCTGTGGGCCGTGCGTCGAATTGGTGAGATCATCGACGAACTGGACTTGAAGGGCAAAAACGACGAACTGGTTCAGGAGCTGTTGGCTCTCTCCACCAAGCACGGAGTATTGACGCCCTACACGGCCTTCCTGGCTGACGATCAGGGTACGGCCCCCTTGAGCAGTTCGGCGAACTTCAACGCCACTCGCATGCGGCTCCGTCAACTGGAGCGCGCCGACGGTGCGGAAGGGTTCTATCAGCGAGCTCAAAAGAAGGCGTTGCAAGGCAACGCGATTGCCTCTCAATCTTCGATTCGCCGGGCGCTGGGCGACGCGCTCGACCGCCCCGCATCTGGTGGAGTGGGCGGCGGCGGCTCGTTCGGCGGACTCCCCGGTGCTCCAGGTGCGTTTAGACCTAACTCGCGCGGCGCCGGACGCGGTACGGCGGCGGACGCCAAAGAGGCGGGAGCCAAGTTGGCTTACGAGGAGACCGTGCTCGGAATCGGCAACGAAGCGCTCTATCGCCGCGGAAAAGTCTGGGTGGCTTCCAACGCCAAGGACGTCGATCTGGCCAAAGACAAAGCCAAGATGAAGCAAGTTACTCGGTTCTCCGAAGACTACTTCAAATTGGTCGCCGCCAACTCGGCCGCCGAGAATGCTCTGTTCGCGCAGCAACAAACCGGACAAGAGCTGTTGATTCGGCTCCGCGGCGAGTTGTACTTGATCAAGTAAGCACTCGATGCACGAGCGGTTGGTCGGCCAGTCCGGCGAGTAGGTTTTGAATCGACAGGTCGGCCATTTGGCCGCGCGTCTCGACGGTCGCGCTCCCCAAGTGCGGAGCCACGGTGAAATTGTCGAGTCCCAATAGCGGGTGATCGCGCGGCAGCGGCTCGGGATCGGTCACGTCGACCCCCGCCGCATAGATGGAACGAGATTGCAGGGCGGCCGTCAGTGCATCGGTGTCCACCACGGGACCACGAGCAATGTTGACGAGCGTTGCGGTCTCTTTCATCAACTCCAACTCGCGGGCGCCGATGAGCCCCCGAGTCTCTTCGGTCAGCGGAGTGCTCACCACGACGTAGTCCGAACTCGTCAGTAGCCGATCGAAGCTGACGTAGCTCGCCTGCAAAACCTCCTCCGCCTGCGTTCGGCGATTGCGATTGTGGTAGAGGACCTTCATGTCGAATCCCCGTGCACGGCGAGCAATCTGCTGACCGATGCCGCCCATGCCGACGATGCCCAACGTCGCGTGGTGGATCTCCCGCCCCAGCATGTACCCCGGATCGTACACGGTGAATTCAGCCGATCTCGCGTAGCGGTCGCCCGCGGCCAGGCGCCGACCGGCGGCCAGCAGCAAGGCGAACGCCATGTCCGCGGTGGCGCCGTTGAGGATCGTCGGCGTGTTGCCGACCGGTAGGCCCCGCGCAGTCGCCGCGGCGACGTCGATGTGGTCCACGCCGACACCGTAGTTGCTGATCACGCGGAGACCGGGCAAACGATCCATCATCGGGCCGTCGACCGTCGGGTGCCCGTAGGTGTAGATAGCATCGACCGTTTCGGCGGAACCGTCCAAACCGACTTGCCAAGGAAGCAACTCAACTCGACCGGCCAGCGGTCCGGTAATGTTCTCGGCGAGAGGCCCATCGGCAACAACGCGCGGCAGCGAATCGGTCATGGTCGAGTCCTGTGGAAGTGCGACAACGGCGAGCGACCAACCTATCAACCCGCACGCGTCAAAGAAAGTTCCCTACTCCCGGCATTCGTTGCTTTCTCCGGCGCGCGGTTTGAGTAGATTGGGTAGACGGTCCGACCCGTGATCCCAATTGATGATCAGTCCGACACTCAACAACTGGAGTTGCCCTGGTGAATCGACACCCGTTTTTCATCGCTGTGGTTCTCGTCGCCGGTGCGGCGAGCGCTGCGCACGCCGGCGGCCGCGAGTCCTGGTTGCGTGCCAGCGGATACGGATTGATGTTCCATTACGAGTGCTTCAAGAACCACAGCGCGCGCAACTACAACGAGGCGATCGATTCGTTTGATGTCGAGTTGTTCGCCGACGCGGTCGCCAGCACCAAGGCGGGACATGTGATCTTCGTGATCGGCCAGCACTGGGGAAGGTACTGCGCTCCCAACAGCGCCTACGAAAGACTGCTCGGCGTCGAGAACGGCGAGTGGACGTCGCGTCGCGACCTGATCATGGAGATCGCCGAAGCGTTGAACGAACGCGGAATTCGGCTGATCCTCTACATGACAGCTCGCGCTCCGATGCGTCACTACCGAGTGATCAAAGCGATGGGCGACGCCCTGCCCACCATCAACGGCAAACCGGCCGGCCCCAAGGTCGACACGATGTCTCATCCGCGGAAGTTGAAGGGCTTTCGCCGCAGCGAAAACCAACCGCCGACTCCAGTCTTCTTGAAGAACTGGGGCGACGTTTGCGGTGAGTGGTCGCGGCGTTATGGAGAGCTCGTTTCAGGCTGGTGGTTTGATGGGTACAAGATGGAGATGAAGGATTCCTACGAAGCCTTGCGGAAAGAGAAGTACAACATCGACACCTGGCTGGCCGCTGTGCGCTCGGGAAACCCGGCCGCCGAACTCGCCTTCAACGCCGGCGCGCACCCGATCTTGTCGCTTTGCAATCGCGGAAAGCTTTGCCCGCACCAGACGTTCACCGCGGGCGAGCAACACGACTTCAAATTCAAAACAAAGCGGCTGACGCCGGAGAACTTTCCGGCGCCCGAAGATGTCGTTTGGCACCTCTTGCTCCCGGTCAGCGACGGGTGGGGAGCGGGCACGAAGCCGCGGTTTGACGTCGCCTTGTTGAGAGAGAGAATCGACGAGATCAATGCTCAAGGCGGCGCTGTGACGCTCGACACCCCGATTTCCGCGGACGGGCGCATCCCGCCCGCCGTGCTGACAACTCTGCGGAAACTCGGCCAGCACCACCGCGAGCTGCGCGATGGAAAGCTGAACGCGCGCTGAGGGCCAAACTGCGCCGGATTCTCGACGGCGAGAGCGTCTGGCGCGCCTGAAGGATCAAGGCGTTGCTGCTGCATCCAACGCCCCATTCCCGCGTCGCCCCGCGCCATCGCGTTCCAACGACCTGATGCCGGCTGCATCCAACGCCCCATTCCCACGTCGCCCCGCGCCATCGCGTTCCAACGACACGAGGGCGTTTACGCCCTCCGCCGCCGCAGGCGGTCATAGGCCCGTGCTTGAGCACGGGTGAACCAAGCGTTCCAGCTGCAACCAACGCCCCATTCCCGCGTCGCCCCGCGCCATCGCGTTCCAACGATCTCGTGCCGGCTGCATCCAACGCCCCATTCCCGCGTCGCGCCTCGCCATCGCGTTCCACACTCGCGTTGCCCAGCGCCACCGCGATCCACACTCACGCGGCCCTGAGCCATCGCGCACGACCAAGGCCTGATGAAGCGACACGAGCAGGACTCGCGCAGCTATGATAGGCGGTTGGTCGTCTTCGCCGAACTCGCTCAACCTTGAGGTCCTCCGCCATGCGTTTTCCATGTCGTTTGCGAATCGCCGCGTTCGTCTGCGCAGTACTCGTTTGCTGTCGGGCCAGCTTGTCCGAGGAGCGTCCCAACATCCTGTTTATCTCGGTGGACGACATGAGCTGCGACTCGGTTGGCGCGTTTGGCTGTGAGTTGGCGGATACGACGCCCCACATCGATCGGTTGGCGACGCAAGGTCTGCGATTCGAGTACGCGCATATGCAGGTGGGCAACTGCATGCCCTGCCGCAATGTGATGTTCTCCGGGCGCTACCCCCACAACAATCGCGTTGAGGGTTTCTACCAAGTGAAAGATGTCAAGTATCCGTCGCTCGCGGATCTGATGAAGGCGGGCGGGTATTTCACAGGTATTCGCGGCAAAGTATCGCACTCGTCGCCGTACCTGCCGTTCACTTGGGATTTGGTTTTGGACAACGTCACTGGCGAAAAGGCTCATCCGAAGAACATCGAGTCGTATTATCAATCGACGACCGCCGGCATCGCGGCCAGCGTGAAGGCGAAGAAGCCGTTCTGCTTGTTGATCAACGTCTCCGACCCCCACAAACCGTTCTATGGTGTCGTGCGAGGCGGGCGGGACCCCAACAAACCGTCGCGAGTTTTTACGGCTGACGAAGTCCCCGTGCCGAAGTTTATCCCGGCCACTCCCGCCGTCCGCAGCGAGTTGGCGCAGTACTATTCGTCGGTTCGCCGCGCCGACGACTGCGTGGGAGCCGTCCTCAAGGCGCTCGACGAATCTGGGCTCGCCGAGCGCACGGTCGTCTTCTTTTTGTCGGACCACGGGATGCCGCTGCCGTTCGCGAAGACACAACTGTACCACCACAGCACGCGCACGCCGTGGATCGTCCGCTGGCCGCAAGTCACTCAACCCGACTCGATCGACAAGCGGCACATGATCTCCGGCGTCGATCTGCTGCCGACGCTATTGGACATCGCCGGTTTGGACCATCCCAAGAATCTCGACGGTCACTCTTTCGAACCGTTGCTGCGCGGCCAGTCGCAGGGGGGGCGTGAACTCGTCTTTAAGGAGTACAACGAGAACGCCGGCGGCGGACGCCATCCGATGCGCAGCGTTCAGTCGCGGCGATTCGGTTACATCTACAACCCGTGGTCAGATGGTGAGCGCGTTTTCAAAACGGCGACGACCGGCACGGCCACCTACCGCGAAATGAAGCGGCTCGCGGCCACCGACAAGAATGTCGCCAAACGACTTGAGTTGTTCGACCATCGCGTTCGCGAGGAGTTCTACGATTACGAGAACGACCCCGACGCCCTCCACAATCTGATCGACGATCCTCAGCACCAAGCGGAGATCGCCAAGATGCGCGGTGAGCTGCTGCGGTGGATGAAACGTACAGGAGACCACGCGCTGGTGACGTTCGAGGACCGCGCCGACGAAGCGCGAATACAAAAGTACATGGAAGGCGTCGAAAAGGCCTCCGCCGCGCGCCGCGCCAACCGGAGGAAGAGACCCAAGCAGCGCCGTCAGACCAATCTGATTTCTCTCGCGCCAGGGGCGCGGGCGACTGCGGACAAACCGTTCGCCGTCACCATCCGCCATCGGCTGCCCGAGAAGCTGGGCGAGCAGTTACTGCACGTCACGTTGAAACAAGGGGACACGCAGCAGCGCATCGAACGCCAGGTCGTCAAGATCAGCGGCGAGGGCAAAGTGGTTGTGACGTTCAAGAAAACGGCTCAGCTGAAAAAGTCAGTTCGCGTGGCGGCGTTCGTCGGCAAGGACTACGCCGGCAACCTGCAACACATCAACTCGCAGCCGATCGCCGTCGCCGAGCCGAATTGAGCAGGCTGAGACGGAGCAGAGTGGCGGCTGCGACGGAAGAGCGAGCGCCGCGACGCGGCTCATCGACCGAGCAGGTCGAACGCCTCCATCACCTTGGCGCGGTGCCGGCTGCCGAAAACGAGCACCAACAGCTGCGTCATGATCTGGCGCTCGTCGGCGGTTAGAAACGCCTCGCCGCCGCCCGTCTGCGCGATCTCGATGAACTCGGGAATGCGACGCGAGCTTCGGCACGTCACCGTGCTGACGATGCCGTTTTGCTGCCCGCGAAAGTCGGAGACCGTGCTCAAACACTCGCTGAGAAACTGCGGGTGCGGAGGGGCGTCACCAAACAACAAGATCACTTTTCTCGCCTTCGGGCGGAATTCATTCTTGTCCACCGACCATGACAGGCCCTCGTGCACAGCTTCGGGGTGATCGCCGCCGCCGCCGGCTGTAATCGACCGCAGATAGGCGTCGATCTGTTCGATATCGTTCGTTAGCGGCAAACCCTTGACGACGTACGAGTCGCTGTCGTCGCGGTAGGTGGCGATGCTGATTCGCGCTTTGGGAACCAACTTCACCAGTGTCGAACCGATGCGGCCGATCTGACCTTTGACCTGCCGGATCTCGCCGCCCATGCTGCCCGTACTGTCGAAGGCGACGACGATGTCCAGGCCATTGCGGCGAAGCGACTGGATCAAGCCGTCCCAACCGCCGCCGGCCATCGACCCTCCGCCGGCGTTCAACGATCCGATGTCGAACGACTCACTGTCCCCACCCGCTGACGGCGCGGTCACCGCAAACGCCTGATCCGATAGTGTGTCGGACGCCGGCTCGATGCTGGGGTCGACTTCCAATTCGTCGGACACGTCCGAGGCGTCTTGTTCGACCTCCTCGGCGTCCAATTCATCGCTCTGATTTGTACTCAACTGCTCCGACGGAAGCTCACCGATCAGCACCGCTTCGGCGACTGTCCCGTCCCCGCCGACTCCGCCGAACGTGATGAACGCCGCAATCATAACCAGCGCCAAATGCAGCACCAACGACACCATGGTGGAAAGCGAATTCTCCATCCAACGGCCTTGAGCCGGGGTCGCCTTGGCATCCGAGTCGTCCTCCGACTTGGGGAGCTGGACTTCACCGTTGCAATGCGGGCAATGACCTCGGTGGCCGAGCTGCTCAGGGCGAATGGCGAACGTCTTGCCGCAGTGGAAACAGGAGATTTGCATAGTGAAGTGCGACTCGAGATGGAGTCAGTCCATATTCGAAAGTGGGAGCCCCGCGCCCTGGCGGCGAAACGCAAACGCCACTCTCTGCATTCTGACTGGCCCGTTCGCCAAGTGTCAAGGAAGGTTGAGGTGTTCTGCTCCTCGTTTGAGCTACCGTTCGCTCGTCCGCGGACGCTCCGCAACCCTTCCTCCCGCACCGCCTTCATAGATGCTGAACTCCGCCCAAACAGGCAGATGGTCGGAGACCTCCAGCGCTTCGTCCATGCTCAAGTTGAACTCCCGCAGGAAGTCGAATACACCCGACACGCCCGTGAACTCGGTCGTCGCCAGCCGATCGAACAACACGTTGTCGTACTGCGCCGACCCGCGCGTGTTGGTCGGCGTTCCCGAAACGGTCCACTCAATGTTGGCGTTCTCCGCGAGCGGACCCAGATGCTGATCGTCGACGTTCAGATCGCCGAGCAAGATGACGTCATCCTCACCGCGGCCATCGTTGCGCACCAGGTCGAACACATCGCGCAAAGCGGCCACTTCCGAGCCGGCCTCATCGGGATCCGTGTGGATGTTGATCAGCGTGAACGTAAAGGCCGCCTCAGGGTCTGGGCCGCGGACACGAAACCAAGCCACCAATGGCTCGCGGTGAAGCAGGTCGTCGGGATCCGACACCGTGTACATCTGGTTGCGATCGACCTCCACGCTCGCGCGATTGAAAACAAATGCGTACTGCTCCTTGCTGTGAGTTCGTCCCAGTCGCTCGCCGATCACATAGTCGTAACTCAACCCTTCCTCGTTTATCTTCGCAATGAACCGCGGCAGGATGTCCTGTTCCTTCGCTCGGATTTCCTGAATGGCGATTACATCGTACTGCCGGACGATCCGCGCCAATGCGGCGAGAACATGAGGCTTGCTCAACTTCGTACTGCCGAACGTCTGAATGTTGAACGAAGCGATGCGAATGGAATCGCCCTGCCGATCAACTGCCGGCGCGTCGACCGAGACGTATGAGGAGCCTCCCGCCGATTCCGATTCGTCCCGCTTCATCAGCTTGATCGTCGTCAAGCCTTCAATCCGGTAATGCTTCCAAAACGTCCAAACGGCCGTAGCCGCGATGACGGTGAGCACCAAACCAATCAACTTGCGCATGAGCCCCTCCTTGGGCGCGAAAACGCAACGGCAGCGGCGGACCGAGATCGTCGCCGACGCGCCGCCAAAATCGGCGGAAGAGTAATCGATATGGCCGCCCGACAGCTAGACGAATCCTCAACTCAACGCCATGTTCGACGTTTAGCTAGCTCTCAAGCTAGCAGCGAGTTGTCAGTTGGGGCAGAATTGTAGTTTCTCGTCGCCCCAACTGCGGATCGGCGGTGATCCACTCAGTCGCGAAGGTGATCGCTCAGCGCTCGAGCGAAGGAGAGTTGATGAGTAGCGTACCTGAAGAACATCGCCAGTCGGCGCCGACGGTGATCGGCTGCGCGGTCGTGACGGTGAGCGATACGCGCACGCTGGAGACCGACACGGGCGGTCAGACGATCGTCGACTTGCTGACGGCTGCTGGGCACCGTGTGTTGGAGCGGGAGATTATTCCAGACGAGCCGGCGCGGATGCTTCCATTGTTGGAGCACCTGCGCGACGAGGCTGCGGTCGATGTGGTCCTGATGACCGGCGGGACCGGGTTGAGCCACCGCGACCAAACCTACGAAACGGTCTCGTCGTTGCTCGACAAACCCCTCCCCGGATACGGTGAGTTGTTTCGGATGCTCAGCTATGAGGAGATCGGCGCGGCCGCCATGTTATCGCGGGCGGCGGGCGGGCTGGCCGGTCGGACCGTGTTGCTGACGATGCCTGGATCGAGAGCGGCCGTTCATTTGGCGATGGACAGGATCATCCTTCCCGAACTGACTCACCTTGTTCGCGAAGCGCGTCGGTAAGTAGGTCCTGACTGCCGGCGGGATTTCGTGTCCGAGTTGCGGCTCTCGCTAATGGCTCGTACTAGAACGACCATCGGTTCAATCTGGCGCAAGCGGCAATGGGCCCCCCTCGTTGGCTCTTTTGAGGACGGGTGGCTGGACATCCACAGCCAAGTTCAGCAGAAAAGCCGTTTTCGATCGTCACCGCGAGTCCCTATACTGAAATCAGCTTTCGTCGCTCGTTCCCTTTGGACTGCCCTTCAATGCGGATTCACTCACCCCCCACAGCGTTTGTTCGCAGGCACAGGCCATGGTATCGCCTGGCCATCGTGGTTGGCGCGCTGCTTGTTGCGGCGAGCGCGGGAGCGGACGAATTGCTGTTGAAAGACGGCGGTCGCTTGCGGGGCGCCTTGCTGAATCGAGATCGCCAGGGCGCCGACGACTACGAGTTCCGCACGCTGGTCGGCGTGCGACTGGTCGTGGGTCGCGAGCGAGTGCACGAGCTAAAGACGGAGACGAGCGCCCAATTAGAGTATCGTCAGATCGCGCCGTTGTTCGCCGACACGGTGAGTGCTCAGTGGAGGTTGGCCGAGTGGTGCGCCGATCGCGGTCTGACGTCGGCGCGGAAGATTCATCTGCGGCGAGTGATTGAGTTGGAAACCGATCATCTCAAGGCGCGGCACGCATTGGGGTATTCGCGTGTCGACGGTCGTTGGATAACGCGCGACCAGTTTCGCGACGAAGAGGGACTGCAGTTCTACCGGGGTCGTTGGTTAACGAAGCAGGAAGTCACCGTATTGGCGGAAAAGGATGCGGCCAATCAACGGCAGAAGAAGTGGCTCCGCCAGCTCAAACAATGGCGAAAAGACATCAACAACCGCAAGCGATTTGCGATCGCATTGCGGCAATTTCATCGACTGCAAGACCCGGAAGCCGTGCCGGCCTTGATGCAATTGTGGTTGGTTGAGTCGGCGCGGCCGATGAAGTTCATCTATTTGGAAGCGCTGGAGCGGATCGGCAGTGACGATGCGATCGCCGGGTTGATCCACATTTCACTGCGCGATCCCGACACCGAAGTCTTTCACGAAGCGGCTCGCAAGATTGTCGCCAACCAACGAGGCAAGACACTCGATTCTTTCATTACGGCTTTGAAGAGCAACCACAACGGACAGATCAATCGAGCCGCTGTGGTGCTTGGTCAAATGGAAGAGTCGTCGGCGATCCCCGCCTTGATTGATCGGCTGGTGAGCCGTCACCACTTCGTGTTCCGTCAGGGATCGAAGGACAAGATCACGTCGACATTCAGCAGCAGCGGGATTGGGTCGAGCGGAGCGTGCGGTTCGATCGCCGGATTGCCGCAGCCGACCTGCAGCGGCATGTCGACAGGTTCGAAGACGATCGTCTTGGCTCAAGATGTTCCCAACCAGGACGTCCTGCAGGCGCTGGTCAACCTGACAGGTCAGAGTTACGGGTTCAACCGCGTAGCCTGGCGTCGCTGGTGGGACACTCAAAAGAGTGGACAGTCGATTAGCGTGCGGCGCGGTTCGTGACCAGCGCTTCGCCTCTTGACGCTCCCCAGACACCTTGGTTTGTGACGGCGCCATGACAGCACCCACTGTGGCGATACTGGGAGCCAGCAGCGACCCGGCCAAGTTCGGCAACAAGTCGATTCACGCTCATCTGCGCAAGGGGTACGAAGTTTTTCCAGTGAATCCGAAGGGTGGCGAAATCGCAGGTCTCAAAGTCTACCCCACCTTGGCGGACGTCCCGAACGGACGGCTCGACCGCATTAGCGTATATCTACCGCCACACATCGGCCTGGAGTTACTTTCCGAGATCGCCGACCGCGGCTGCGGTCAGCTTTGGTTGAATCCCGGCAGCGCGAGTCCCGAGTTGGTCGAGCGGGCTGAGCAGTTGGGGCTCGACCCCATCCAGGCGTGCAGCATTGTCGACCTCGGCTGACTGGCCAGAGGGCGGCCCAGACCCGCGCTCAAGCTGGGGCGCGACGCCGGGGAAACCATCCCTCGCCCAGCACGGCGAGGGCGATGCGATCTTCCAGGTTGGGTCGGAAGAATGTCAGGAGGACCAAGGGCATGAACAAGCCGAGGTGCAGGCCCCCGCCGAACCCGTGCCAGAACTGGGTTGCCGCCATCACGGCGGCCGAACAACTCAGCAGCGTTCCCAAGTTCTTTTGCGCGGGCCAAATCGCCAGAGTGCCGCTGAGCCCGACGAACAGGGCGACAATTGGCACACGGAACCACGGGTCCCAGCCGAGACCCCAGATTCCTCCCAATCCGGACATCAGCGGCGTCCACAGGCCAAACATGCTCTGCACGTGAGCCAGGAATGTGGCGAAATCGGGCGAGCGGAAGATCAACAAGCCGATCAGGACGGCCAGCATCACTAGGAAGCTCAACAGGAACCTCTTCAGGCCACGCTGCCAATAGAAGCTGATCCACAGCGGCAACAGAAATAGCGGATAGTAATAGCCGCCCGCCGCCAGACCCAGAAAAAGTCCAGCCCAAACGGGTCGACGATAAAACAGCACGGCCCAGATCAGCAGCGCACCCGGAATGGACTGATCGATGTGACCAGTCATTTGGGCGGTAAACGGCAGCATCAAATAGAGCGTGGCGGCGCCGACACCCATTTGCAGACTGTCAAAATGTCGATACCCGATTCCGGCGATCCCCAACACGATGGCCAGGTGGGAGCAGATCGCCAGCGCTCGGGCCGTATTCACGAACGTCGCTTGATCCGATGAATCAGGTCTGGCCAGCGGCGCGGTGGGAATGCTCGGAAAGAGAATCAGGACTGCGTGCTGCGGTCCGCTCGATCGAGTTTCGATGTCCTCCAGCAGTTCGCCGCGCAATTCGGCCCACGCTTCCTTGATCGTCTCAGATGATTCCTGTCCACCGCCGACCGGGCTCGTCACCACATTCGCCATCAAGAAGATGAATAGCCAGAGGCAGAGGAAGAACAGCCCAGGTGAGTTTAGGTTCGGCTCGAGCAACGGGCGGCGCACCATGTTCGGGTCGATCAACAGTCGAATGCACAACAGTCCCGCTGCGGACAACAGCCAGATGAACCCCAGTCGTTCGATCGACTGCGCCTTATCAAACTCGGTGCGGATTTTTTCTACGGGCGTCAGCGATTCGGATTCGCTACTGCCGGCTGCACCATCGGCGGGGACGCTTTCGCCAGCGGCGCCGTTGTCGGGATTGTCGCCTGTCGCGTCATTGTCGCCTGTCGCGTCTGGGGGCTCGTCGGCCGATTCCCCATCGGTCTTTGGGTCGCTTGCCGCTTCGCCGCTTGGCGGCTCGACCTCCTGGCCTCCCACTGGAGTCACCACGTCTCCTGCCGCGGGCGTGGGCGTGTCGATCGGGTCGGTGGGTTCATCGGGGCGTTCGAACTGAGAATACTCGACCACCGTTGCGTACTTCGTGGCTTGGCCGTGTTGGACCAACAGCAGGCCGGGACCGAGCAGCATTAAGAGCACGAGGTCCAGATTTCGAACACTCCAGCAACGGTTGAACTTGAAGAACAAACCGATCATCAGGAGCGACGACAAGTAGGCCCACGTCGTCGGGTCGACGCGCTTGTAGTGAAAGAGAATCTCGCTCATCTGTTTCGCGAGTGTAAGTCTGTATGGCAAGCGACATTGCGCAAAGTCCAAGCATAAGCGAACGAAGGCCCAATGCAAGGCGGTCAGCCAACCGCCCGTCGATTTGAGCGGTCGCTAGAATCCAGTCAGCGTCGCCGGCAGGGCGCCGGCCGCTCCAGATTGCGCTCGTCCTCAGCGGTGAAGCACCGGGCCAATACGAAACGACATACAATGCGTCTCGATCATCGATCCGGCCGCGGCGGTCGCTTCGTCGTCCGCGGCGACGATCCCGGATTCTCCAAACAACGTTGAGTCATCCACGATGGAAACGGTATTCGAACGCTTGTCAG
>JASMLW010000619.1 GCA_030748485.1 Pirellulaceae bacterium | reverse complement strand
CGCGCATTCGACTATCCATCGAAATGGGCGCATTGTCACCGAGGACGAGAAACTGGTGGCTTTCGAGTTGAGGATGTTGCCAGGGCCGCCCGATTCCCTCCGGATCTAATCGATAGATGTCGCGCCACAGTTGCAGCTCATGAAGGGTGAGCGAGCCTTCGGAGGCTCCGACCGCCGCTGGCGTGGTCGAGAATTTCTCGGTCTTCGACTCGCTCAGTGTCGCCAGTGCGGTGCGGAATATCTCCCTTCCGTTCAGCTCGACAACCGCCTGGTGATCGATGAATCCCAGTCGCCAGACCCACCGGGTCCCGCCGCTGGGTAAGGGGATCTCGTGACTCGCGCCGTCGATTTGCAACAGGAGCCGTCGATCGTCGAGCCGGCATTCGGCGTGAATGCTCCGCAGGCCATTTTCAACCCGCATCTGGTACGACTCATCGGCGGTCACGGTGACCTTCAGCACGAGGTCGCGAATCAGGAACAGCGGTCGCGCGACGTTCTGGTTCTCACCGTAGATGTCGACTACGGGAGCGGGCAATCCAGCCGCCCGCGGACTCAAGCTGCCGCTTCGGTGGTGGTAGGTCAGCCAGTCGATCTCGGGTGGCGAGTCGTTCCATTGAAACAGAGCGTCCGCAGTTCTTTTCCAGTTGTTCGATTTACTCCGCCATCGCGGCGGCAGTTTCGAGCGCTTGGCGGGAAAGGCGGCGTCGTTGACCAGAATCGCTGTCTCATCGAACTCGTCGAGCGACTTGGTTCGTCGCCGGCCATCGATCCAGATGTCGCCGCCGCGAATACCGATCTTTTCGCCGGGGAGTCCGATCACTCGCTTTACTTCCCAACCATTCTCGCCCGCTTGGAAAGCGACGACTTCTCCTCGCCGGGGATCGCGAACGAAGAAAGGAAACCGATCGATGTAGACTCGCTGTCCGGGCTGGAGTTGTGACTCGTCACGGCTGTTCTCGCGATTGCCGCAATGTGGGCAGACGATGATGTCGTTACCGGGCCATTGGCCGTGATCACAAGCAAAGAAGGCCGAGCAGTCGACGCATCGCCACGCGTAGTGCGGGCCGCGGTGAGAGGGAGCCATTGAACCGCTGGCGATGCGGAGCTCGCGAAAAACGCCTTGAAACAAGATTGCTCGACCGCATCCGGCGACGATCAGCGTGAGCACAGACCAGCGAAACAACTTCGATCCCAGCAGCTTTGACGCCGCCGTCCGCCGGCGAGCCTCGTCCGGCGGGCTCTCGGTGTCCGCGGCGTCGGTGCGTTGAGAGTCGATGTCGTGAGTATCGATGTCGTGAGTATCGATGTGTCTTTTTCGAGATTGAGTCGTGTTGGAGAGATCGCCCGCTTCACTTTTTGTCGCCGGTGTCCAAGACAGCCATGAACGCCTTCTGTGGGATATCGACTTGGCCGATCGACTTCATACGTTTCTTACCCTCGCGCTGTTTGGCCCACAATTTTCGCTTTCGAGTAATGTCGCCGCCATAGCACTTGGCTGTGACGTTCTTGCGCAAGGCGGGTTTTGTTTCACGAGCGATCACCCGCGCGCCGATCGCTGCTTGTACGGCGACTTCAAACATATGTCGATCGATTTCGCCTTTCAGCTTCTTCACGATCGCGCGGCCTCGCCGCTCCGAGTCGCCGCGATCGCAAATGACGCTTAACGCATCGACGCGGTTGCCGTTGACGAGGATATCGACGCGGACCAGATTGGCGGGGAAATACCCGATCAACTCGTAATCCATCGTTCCATACCCACGCGTCGCGCTCTTCAGCTTGTCGTGCAGGTCGTAGATGACTTCGGCCAACGGCAGGTCGTAGGTCAACATGGCTCGCGTGGGCGAGAGGTACTCGGTGTTCTGTTGAACGCCTCGTCGATCCTGACAGAGTTTCATCACCGGGCCGATGTACTCGGTGGGGAGAATGAAGTTGACTCGCACGATGGGCTGGCGGAACTCATCGATGTCGCCCGAGTCGGGCACCTCTTGGGGACGCCGGATGACTAATTCGTCGCCATTCTTGGTCGTGATTTCATAGGTGACGTTGGGCGCCGTCTGAACGAGGTCGACATCGGACTCTTGCTCCAATCGCTGCTGGACGATTTCCATGTGGAGCAAGCCGAGAAAACCGCAGCGAAATCCGAACCCCAACGCCTCGCTGGTCTCCGGTTCGAACTCAAAACTGGGGTCGTTGATCTGCAGGCGGTTCAGCGCATCGCGCAATTCCGAAAAGTCCTGGCCATCGGAGGGATAGAGCCCGCAATAGACCATCCGCTTCGGCGCTTGGTAGCCGGCGAGCGGTTCGGCCGGGTCGTTGACCGTGCTGATCGTGTCGCCGATATGGACGGTGTCGAGTGACTTGATATTGCAGATCAAGTAGCCGACTTGACCGGCGATCAGTTTGTCTCGAGGCGTCCGTCCGGGCGTGAACTGCCCCAGCTCAAGAACTTCGTGCGACGTGCCCATTTCCAAGAAACGGATCTTGGAGCCTTTCTCGACGGTGCCGTTCTTGATCCGCACATAGGTGATTGCGCCCCGGAACTCGTCGTAGTGCGAATCGAACACCATCGCCTGTAGCGGAGCTTGTGGATCGCCGGCGGGGGGCGGCACGTTCTTGGCAATCGATTGAATCAAGTCGTCGACGCCGATTCCCGCCTTGGCGCTCACCCGCACGACATCCTCGGCGGTCACCGCCAGTGACTGCTCCATCTCCTGAGCGACTTCATCGGGCCGCGCGTGGGTGAGATCGATCTTGTTGATCACGGGGATCACAGCCAAATCGTGTTCCATGGCCGCATAGGCGTTGGCCACGGTCTGCGCTTCGACGCCTTGGAATGCGTCGACCAGCAGCAGAGCTCCCTCGCAACACGCGAGCGAGCGCGAGACTTCGTATTGAAAATCGACGTGCCCGGGCGTATCGATCAGGTTCAACTCGAACTGTTCGCCCTCGATCTCGCAGTGAATCGCGACGGCGCGAGCTTTGATGGTAATGCCCCGTTCGCGCTCGAGGTCCATGTCGTCGAGCAACTGGTTGCGCATTTCGCGTTCGTCCACCGCACCCGTGCGTTCGAGCAGTCGATCGGCCAACGTACTCTTGCCGTGATCGATGTGGGCGATGATGCAGAAATTTCGGATGTGACTTTGCGGGAGTGACGACATAGACCGTAAGAGACCGCCAGTAGAAGGAGTATTCGATGCGTCGAGCTGCTACCCGGCAGCGAGATGTTGGCGCGAAGTGGCTCGCGCGGCTCCCGCCGCGCCGATATAACCGGCGTCGCCGCCCAAGCTGGCGAAATCCACGATGACGTGTTCGGCGAGCACTGGAAATGTGCGGCGGCGAAATCCTTTCCGGATTCGCGCGAGGAATTCGCGGCCGGTCGAGGCTCCGTGACCGCCAAAATCCATCGCTCCGCCCAAGATCACGCCGGCGGGATCGATCGTGTGAACAAGCGTCGTGACCGCGATGCTTAGATACTCGGCCGTTTCCCAAATCAGCTGACGGCTGAACTCATCGCCCGCCTCCGCCTCCTCCGCCAACATCAACGTCGAGGGCGGCTCGCCGGCGTCGATGCGAGCGTGCAGCGAGGATGACGACGCGCCGTCCAGTCTCTCTCGCAATCGCTTCGTGACGCCCGTCGCGCTGGCGTAGGCCTCCAAGTGGCCCGGTTGGCCGCATGAGCAGACGCGCGCGTCGGGACTGCTGTCGATGATCACATGGCCGCACTCCGCGCCGTGGCTGTGTTCGCCGTCGATGGAAAGGTCGTCGAGGATGATGCCGCCGCCGACGCCCGTCCCCAGCGTGAGCATGATCAGGCTGCTCAGCGCGCGTCCCGATCCAATCCAAAACTCGCCGAAGGCCGCCGCCGCGCCGTCGTTCAGAAAGGTGACTTCCTTCTCACAGGAGTCGCTCAGCCGATCTCGAATCGGAAAGTCGTTCCAGGCGGGCAGGTTGGGGGGATCCAACAGCATTCCCGCCGGCACGTCCATCGTTCCCGGCGTTCCCAGCCCGATGCGGGTCACGTTGTCCATCGTCGCGCCGGCCTCGGCCAACAACTTGTCAACGGCCGCCGCGATGCGGGAGACGGCGTCGTCCGCGCCGCGCTCTTGATGGGTCGTGATTTTCGCCGTGCGAACGGTCCGCCCCGTGTCGTCAACGAGGCCGAACTTGATGCTCGTACCGCCCACATCCACCCCAATGAAGAAGGGGGGAGTGGCGTCTTGGAACGAGATTGCCTCACGTGCAGGAGACATGGATTCTGCGGAGGGGAGGGGGGCGGGAGACGGGACCGGTGGGGATCAAAGTTGCGTGAAGTATAGAAATTCTGGCAGGTTACAGCAATCGTGGACGACCGCGTCAGGCTTTGGATGACGCTCCCGAAAGTTGCCGTGGCGACTGCTCTTTCATGATCAACAGACCCCCGGCCGTCAGCGTCACGCCAATGTACATCGCAAGGCTCGGAGCCTCTTGAAACAACACGACTCCCCCCAGCGCGCAGAGTGCGACCTGTGATGCATTCAACGCGTTGACGAGCACGATCGAGGCCACCTTTAAGGCTCGAGCCAACGCGATGAACGCGATCGCGTTGCAAACTCCGGCCGCCAACATGGTCAGCCAATCTCGCTGGCTCGTTTCGCCGAGGACGGCCAGCCCCAGCCTGCCGAACGACATGGCCGCCAACACGACGACTCCCGTTGTGGCGATGATCAGCAGCGTCAGCGAAAGCGGCGCCTTGTCCCGCACAATGTAGCGGAGGATCAGACCCATCACCGTGTAGGCGACTCCCGACGCGCAGGCGGCCATCACCCCGCAGACGAGTTGAACCGTCGACGGAGCGCGCTCGCCAGGCAGCGACAGGCTGGCTTCACCAGCGCCCAAAGATAGAATCGAGATCGCTGCGACCAGAATCGCGATCGAGATGACCTTGCGGGCTCCCACCGCTTCATCCAGAAAGACTCGCGCCAAGACGGCTCCCGACACGATCACCGCGCCCAATGTCAACGGCACCGCCAACGCTACTCCAACTATCCCCAACGACCACTGAAACAAGACGTTTCCGCCGACGTTGCCGATGATCGAGCCAACCATCAAAGCGATCGTCATGCCCGTCGACGGAAATGTCAGCTTGCCCCGGAACGCCAAGACCACGACCCAGGGAGCCACGAGAGCGATCGTCGGCAGCGCTTTGATGCAGGAGACCCAGACGGGATCGACATCCGTGACCGCCCGCAAGAACAGATTGGCGGTCGTGTAACCGGTTGCCGAGATGGTTCCGAAGACGTAGCCGGCAAGCGGCGCGGGCCGGCTGCCGACCCGCGACGCGGCACGGTCGTCCTTTGCGAGTTGATTCATGAAGCCACAGATTGTACTTTCGCCCCGCAACCGCAACGATGGGGCGGGTCCCTGATTGCAGTCGTTTTCCGTCCTCACGTTCCGATCAGCGCGGCGCTGCGGGCGTCAATTCTGTAGGTGGAGACGGTCGAACGTCGCGCAGGTTTTCAAGCATAATGCCGAGAATGGCTCCACTTTCGCCCACCGCCGTCGTTCAGCAGATCCTCGCTTCGGGTCGCTCTGTGGCCTGCGCGGTGTACGGTGGCAGCGGGGAAGTGATCGGCGAGTTTATTCGTGAGGGCCTGCGGACAAGCGCTCTCGCTCATTTGCTTCGCACGAACGAGAAAGCGGAGTTCGCTGCGCGGCTGCGAGTCAATGAAGCGGAAATGGCGAGTTGCCGGGCGGCGCGGGCGGCCGCCATGCAGGCCTTTCAACTCGCCCACACCTCCGCCCCCGCCGCCCCGGCTGTCGGTGTCGCTCGGATCGCCGCCTGTGACGCCGTCTACTGGGCCGTCCAATGCACCCATGCGACGACTAGCGGTTGTTGGCCCGTCAACTGCGACGTTGACGAGGGTGTGGGCACGATCGGGGGAGACGATCGGTTGCTGCGCGAAGTTCTCACCGCGGCTGTCTCAGAACGCCACGATTCCACGCCCTTGCCCGACGCACATCCGACTCATCGTATCGAGCGCGCCTGTGGTGCGGCTCCGGTGCGCGAGTTGATTGTCAACCAGCGCCAGAAGTGGCAGTGCCACCCACAAAGCGAGCTGCCGCTCGGTTCGACGTCGTCCGCTCCCGATGGTCGCTGGAATCGACCGAGAGAACTCCCGAATCCCCAACGCCAAGAGTGGCAGTGCCACACACAAAGCGAGCTGCCGCTCGGCGGTCCTTCGTCCGCTCCCGATGGTCGCTGGAATCGATCGAGAGAACTCCCGAATCCCCAACGCCAAGAGTGGCCCACGGGTGAATCCGCTCTCGGCGACTCGCCGAAAATCGTCTTCCCCGGCGCCTTTCAGCCGCTCCACTCGGGGCACCGACTAATGGCCGCAGTCGCGGGCCGTCGATTGAATGAAACAGTGCACTACGAACTGTCGGTTACGAATGTCGATAAGGCCCCGCTCGACTTCATTGAAATCCGCGATCGCTGCCGGCAGTCTGTTGACGAGCCGGTGTGGTTGACGGCGGCGCCGACTTTTGCCGAGAAGGCTCGGTGTTTTCCCGCAGCGACTTTTGTCGTTGGCGTCGACACCATCGTCCGCGTGGGGGACGAGCGGTACTACGCGGACGCGACGAGCAGGTCGCGGGCGTTCGCTCAGATTGAAGAACTCGGTTGCCGCTTCCTCGTCTTCGGCCGCCGGATCGAGCACCAGTTTCGCGTGAAGTCCGCGGTGGATCTGCCACCCGATCTCGCCCGCCTCTGCGACGAAGTGAGCGAAGTCGACTTTCGCCAGGACATCTCGTCGACGGAAATCCGCAAACGCAGTTAAGGTCGGCCGCGCTCAGCGGATGATGCTGCCGACGAGCGAGCGTTTGGTCACAAAGGCGGCGAACTGTTCTTCGAGCTGATCGAGTTGGGGGTCGAGCCAGGCGGCGAACTCGGCGGCTTGAGATTCCGCCAGCACGGGTTGCTTGGTCGGGATCGGCTGGTCGGTCGTCAACAAATCACTACTGGAAAACATGTTGCGGCATTCCTTGGAGACTGAACCGTGGCGGTGGTGGGGTGTCTTTGGAAACATCGAAGTCGCGGGCTGCTCGATCCATCTCGTTGCAGTTGCCGGGCCAATTCCAGCGTGATCTTCATAACTTGTTTTGTGTCAGTTAGTTATCGAGAAACGAGTCGATTTCGAGTGATGTGAAAATGAAACAGACCTGGAATCTCGGCAACATTCTTCGGCAGGAGGGATGACGGCCCGTTGATTTGCTTGTAAGTTGTTTTGCAGTTTAATGTTGAGTCGATTACACATTCTTGCGAAATTAATGGGACCGGTTTCAATAATCTTGCCGGTAACGCGAATAGTGCTCATGTGACTTGCCGCAAGTCGCAC
>JASMLW010000618.1 GCA_030748485.1 Pirellulaceae bacterium | reverse complement strand
GCGCTTGTGGCTACGTTGGCGCTTGTGGCTACGTTGGCGCTTGTCGCTAGTCGCGACAGGTGCGACGCGGGGAGTTGACGTCGCTCGACGAGACCGAGTTGAATTCTCGCGATTCCAGCTACTCTTCTCCAAGCAAATCGGTCAACAAGCGGTCCGCCAGCGCGCGGTCGGTCATCGCGATGTAGGCGATGTAGCCTTCGATGGTTGACTGAGTTTCGTCACCTTTGAGCGGCTTGCCCTGTTTGGCGTTGTGAACGGCGGCCCGCACTTTCCGCCGCATCTTGCGGGGGACGCGCGGCGCGCCGTCGCCGTTGACGACGAGCCCGGTTACCGATTGCCGTCCGCCCGATCTCGCGACTCGCGTCTTGTCGGGGTGAACGGTGAACCCTTCGTCGGCGACAACTCGCCTGATCAGTCCCATCAGCGCGCCGAGTTTCGTAGCCCCATCTGCGCCGGTGGGAAAACTAAACGTCATGTCATCTGCGTAACGCGTATAGCGCCAACCGAACTTTTTGGCGAGTCCTGATAGTCGTCGATCCATTCTCAAGCAAATCACGTTCGTCAGAGCGGGGCTTGTCGGCGCGCCTTGCGGCAAGCATCGCGGTCCCAACGAAACGTACATCGTCTTGCCGTTCTCGCAGACGACTTCGCGAGGCGACTCAGTGCACAGGAGAGCCAGCAGCGTGGCAATCTGCTCGCGATACCCGGCGCGCCTGAACACGCCCTTCACTCGCGGATACGTCACCGTCGGGAAGAAGTCCTTGACATCAACCTTGAGCACGATCTGTGATCCGACGTGGACCTTGGCGTTGGTCAAGATCGACCGACCGGCCAAGAAACCGTGTGTCGCGCCGTGCACCAGCAGTTTCTCGGCCACGTTGCGGAGGATCCATCGCTGCGACTTCATCAACCTTGGCAGCGGAGCCCAGATCGCACGCTCAGCGCCGTCGCGTTTGGGGATCGTAAACCGTCGATAGTTCACCGACGTGGCGGCGTCGCGATGATAGGCGAGGCCCCGCAGTTCCGAGATCGTGAGTTCCAGAGCCTCCGCCAATTGTCGCGGACTCGTTAGCGGAGGAAGCTCGTTTTCGGCGGCCCGCGACTCGGCGTTCTCCAAATCCCAGCGGTCGTAGTCGAGCGCGTCGTTCCAAAAAACGCCCTCGCCCAAGAAGACAATGTTGCGCGTCTTGTAGGCTCGCCACGCGTCCGCCGCCAGTCTTCGTCTCTCGGCGGCCTCGTCTTTGAGCTGCTGTTTGTATCGAGCCAGTTCGCGTTTGGACATATCGTCCGTCGCCCTCCGCTCGATCAGGAATCCGCGGTCGCGGAGTTGGGCGTCGACGTATGAGTCGATGCTCCCGGCTTCTTCGATGCCGCGAAAAATCTCGTCCAGATTACTTCGTTGTCGTGCCATGGAGATCTCTCTTCTCGAAACGTGCGAGCTAGGTCGACGCGTCCAAGTAGCCGCCTTCCTCCAACTTGCCAACGCGTTCGACATACTCGCTCCGAGCCGCCTCGAGTGAGTCGAACTGCAGCTGTTGGACCCGCATCGATTCGCCGGCCGTTCCCCAACGGACCTTCAGTCGTTTGCGATTGAGCGAGATCTGCACCACCTGCTCGAGGTCGTTCTCGCGTTTGCTGTATGTACGCGTCTCGACAGTGACCGTCTTCAACGCCCGCCCGCTTTCCCGCCTCCGTTTCTCACGCATCGCATGCGTCAGTCGGAGGGCAATCAGGCAGGTGCACGGTCCTCCTTTCAAACCTTGTTGACGAAACGTATTGCACGTGCATTCCGCGCGGCTGACAAACCCCTCGTCGCTCAACAGCAGCTGAGGCCGGTACTCGCGTTTGTCCTCGGCGACCACCGTTTTCCCCGTTAGCTCCAGGCCGGTCCCGTGAATCCGATTCTCCGTCACGATCGATACGGCGTCCTTGCGGTGCACCAGGTCGTGCGCCAACCGCTCTCGCGCGTTGCGAAACTCGAATCGTTCGATGTCGAGCGGCGTGTTTGTCAGCGGTCGCAAGCGGAATCGGTCGCTGGGCAGGTCGTACATGATCTGTCCATGTTGGCAGCCGAGTTGCAACGACTCGATCAATTCCGCTCCCTTTAGTTTGGTCGCCTTCGTCAAACCGTCACGATCATTCGACCATTGTTCGCCAAGATGCTTGACAATCTTCCGCAACCCGTCGCCACCCTGGCTTTTGCGCGGCATGAGCAAGTCAAAATTCACAGCTTGCGACCAGTTCGCCGCGGTAAAGCCGGTCAGCCCGAGCGTAAACGTCATCGGACCCGCGCGCAGAATCCAGAAGCTTGGCAGGCCACTGCCCAGCAGATGGACGTCGACCTCCTCAACAAACGGCAACATTCGGCGGAGCAGCATGAGTCGCCGCCGCCCCCAGACGCGAGTCACTTTGGCCTGTCGGCCCTGGTAGATTTCGGCGGTCGTCTCAATGACCGTCTCCCATGGCTCGAGTACGACGCGCGGCCTCTCACCCGGCACAAGTTCGACTCGCAACCCGCGTCGCCGCCCCTTTTGATCGCCGTTCAAGCGCAGATGCCTCAGAATGTTGTACAAGTCGATCGCGGTCAACTTGAACGAGTCCATCGGCAACATCGTCGACGACTGCACTTGCAAGAACCCCCGCATCCATGAATCTGGAACCTTGATTTGCTTTTCCAGTACGTCCTGCTCGCCGGCCGACGAGATCTTCACGGCCTCCTGCCCGATCGTGATGCGTGTCGTTCGATAACTGCGGAAACGTTCGACGCTCTCGTGCAGTGTCTGGCTGAAGTCGATATTCGTCGTACCACAAACCGGAGTCCCCTCCAGGTCGAAGGCGCTCAGGTCAACGGATAGGTTGGGTTAAAGGCCTGCGAACAGATTGTCTGCCACACGATTATTTCAAGAATCATGACATTGGCGCGATCAATCGGACCGCCAAGCCGGGGATGCGGCGCGAAGCCGTAGCATTGACCATCGGCGGGGATCTTCCCATCTTCGTGTAATTGGTGGACGAGCCAAGATAGTAGATGCTCTTCTTGCCACTGGACATCGTTGACCATCGCATCGAATTCGGTCGTCGTACTCGCAATCGTTGAATGTGTGCCTTCGAGGACATCGAGCAATTCAGTGGCGCCATCCGGCCGCCGCAAGAACCAATCGCCGAACTTGGAGATGAAGACAGGATGGAAACGGCCGGCGACGACTTCAGGCCATTCCGCCATCCACGCAATCGCATCGTCAGCGGTGATGTTTTGGATGAGTAGGTCGTCCCATGTCAGTTGGATCATCAATCACGAACCTCGGCTTGTCTAGCGGCATAACGTTGAGGACCATCGGGCTCGCGGCCCAGACGTTGTCGAGTGACCAACGACTTGAGGGAAAACTGCTTGGGTGTCCAGTGGATTCTACGGCGTGTCGATTTGGTATGTGACCTTCTGGCAGTGTCGACAGACGAATTTGAAGATTGAAGGATCGGCTGGAACGTAGCGCGCGGCGTATTCCGGCCACGTCTTCTGAGCAGACGCCACGGAGGAGTTGAGCATTTCCGCCACAGCTTGCCAGTCTGGGGCATGCGCTTCTTCAACTGTAAGATCGCCGTGAAACTCACAAGCGTCGTCGCAATGGCATTCCCACGCTGCCGTTTGCCATGAAGAATAAGACGGTGTTCGAAGAGTGATTCCTTCGATGATGTCCTTGGCGAGTCCCCGCTGAGCAAGGACATCTGGATCGTTGAATACGATGCCGTAATTTGACGCGGCCAAACCGTCGGCGATACACCAGGGGCAGACTTCACGAAACGAATCCGGCAGGTCGTCCGAAACGATGTCGAGAGCGTACGCGTATCCGCGCGCCGTATTGCAGCAGGAACAGACTTCGTCCGATGGTTCGATCGCACCTGATCGTTCCGGATGTGGACAATATGTAAATGACGGTGCGGTCATTCTCTTGCTGCCTGACGTTGACGTTCGCCGGGTCGCCATTGCGCCATTAAGCTCGGCACTATGTGAAACGAACGGAAGCGGCGGCACGCGTCGACGACTCCCGTGCAAAGACGTGTTATGTTGCGATCGATGCAACGTTGCGTTGGATCTCGCCACAAGTCAACCACAACGGAAACGATGGATGCGCTACAAACCGCATGGCGCACCGCTGATTCACGATGCCAACTTCAACCACCGTCTCCGGTACCCCGTCGGTTTCAATACCAATCCTGATCGTGCGATAGCGGTCTGGCGGAGGGCAAATCGCCAAATCGTCGGCTGCGATCGATCGCGCGACGACATCGAGCAACAGCCGACCCTGCGGGTCATCATCGACATCGGGGATCGTGAAGAGGCCAAGTTCCGCCCGGTAGATGGTCGCGCGACGCAGCACCAAGTGGATGTCGGCTAAATTGAAATCGGGTAAGCCTGACGCATTGGCGTTCAGTTGGCGTTCATAGTTTTCAAGCGGGAACGACCACACATGATTCAGCGGCACGTCCTGCATCAACGGGCTGACGTATTCGTGATCGGCCAAGAACCAATAGATCGTGTCCTCGCGTCTGCGAACGGCGATGTCATAGTGGCCGCAGGTCGCAAGTTCGCCACCCGCCGCGGCGTAGCATTCTGCGCAGATGTGCGACGCAACCGTTTCCGATGAGGCGTCGAACAACGCGAAGGAATCCGAGACAAGTTGGTGGTCGATGTGGACGGCGAGAACACGAAGCGTATGTCCGTGATACTCGATCTGATTCTCGCGAACTTCGATTGTGGCCACCGGATTGTTCCGTAGCAACGTGACGCATTACGACCAAGTTCACCGGGCGCGCGGCTCAAAAGATGAGGGTGCTCCGATGCGACGCCTTGTTATGCCGCATTTCTAAGCAAGGCCGCAAGGCCATCTGGGTACAGGTCAAACGGCAAATCGTCGTTCAGATCGACCCATCGAGCTGGCCCATCCCAAATGTCTTCCTCGTGAATTGCTAACGAGTCCTTCTGGTAAAACTCTTGATCGACAAATCGAGCATCGAAGACGAGTACAATCTCGTGTCCCGGTTGCCCTCGATACGTGAATATGTTTTCGAGTACGCCGATTTGCACTACTTCAGCGATCTCGGCAGCGAGTTCCTCGCGAATTTCTCGCCGCAGTGCGTCGGCCGCAAGCTCACCAAATTCGACGGCGCCGCCGAGCGGTCGAAGAAACGATTCCTCCTTTACCGCATCGAAACCTTGGGCAACGAGCACCTTCGATCCGTGGCGAAAAACGCAGATCGCTAGAATTCGGATGGCTGACAATACTCATAGCTCCGAGTCAAGTTGCGGCGTCACGATTGAGATCACTGGGCGGACAATCGATTCTACCGAGCGAACAGTCGCGGCGAGCAACGTTGGACCATGCAGGACCGACGCGATCGCCCGTTCGCGTTCGACGCCTTGTTCTGTTTCGGCTTCCGCTACTCCGCGTAGATCTTGTCAGAGTACGGTTTGGCGCTGGTTGTCTCAATCGGCCAGCAACTCACCGACCGCGTCTTTGATGCATTGAATCAGTTCTGGATCCATGAATTGATAATCGTCCGGGATGTCAAGGACATGGATTTCGGCGTAAGCCATTTCGCCGGGAAATCGCGATTGAAGCTGCTGTCGATGTTTGTCGTCCATTGCGAAGATGACGTCAGCCCATTTGATGTCGTCTGCGGAGATCGTACGACGCGCCTTCTGACTTGTGCCGCGCGACCGTGTATTGATCCGTTCGTGATCGGCGTACACCCTTTCCGCGGTTGGGCTGCGCCACCTGTTCATGGAACAGACAAAAAGGACGTTGATTGATTCTTCATCCAAGAGTTGGGACGCCGGTTGTCGCGGATACTCGATGCCGAGCTGCTTGGCACGATGAAGCTTGTCGGATCGAGTGTAAACGTATCGCCACTTCTTCTCGCGCTGATGCTTGTATGGATCTATCGCCATGACATCTTCACGCACAAGAAAGAGTCAACCAAAACGGCCGGGCGATAAATCTTGCTGGCCCTGGGGCGCATTCTGTATGTATTTTCGGGCAGCGTCAAATTCCCTCGCCGGTTCTTTCCGTTTCTTGTCCGGAGGGGAGATGGATTTTGCGCGTGGGGGATCGAAGAAGGTTGAGAAACTGCCGCGGTGTAGCGAATAGAACGTCGATTGTCGCGACTTTGTCGCGATGTCCTGCCCGGCAGGCAGGACCTGCTTATGTACGATGGCCTTCCAAGGCCGTCGAATGCGGGTTAACCCAAAAGAAGCCGCCGGATTCGTGCTCAGCGTCGAATCAAATCGCCGCGGTGTAGCAAATGGAACGTCGATTGTCGCGACTTCGTCGCGATGTCCTGCCCGGCAGGCAGGACCTACTTAGCGATGGAACGTCGATTGTCGCGACTTCGTCGCGATGTCCTGCCCGGCAGGCAGGACCTACTGAGCGATGGAACGTCCATTGTCGCGACTCTGTCGCGATGTCCTGCCCGGCAGGCAGGACCTACTAAACGATGCAGCGTCGATTGTCGCGACTTCGTCGCGATGTCCTGCCCGGCAGGCAGGACCTACTGGGGACCTACTGGGCTTGAAGGCGGCTGAATAACGGGTCTAATGCGCAGCCCGTCGTGTTCGCGCTAAACGCAGCCTTGCGGAGACTCATCTCGTGGTCCAATCGAAACGGCCGACTCTGATCTTGTCCATATCGATCGCGCTCGCCTTCGCTGGTGTCAAAGTGGCCGCGGCGGACTACGAGATTTCGCCGATCTCCGCCGAGCTGGCGAAGGAGTACGGCCTGGAACGCGAGTTCTACAAGAAAGGCACGCTCGTCCAAGACATCTTGATCGCCACGTCCGATCAAGTCTCCGACCACGCGCATCGCGAAGCCGCCTATCAGTTCGACATGATCATGAAGAGCATCGATGAAGCGATCGCCGCGCGGATCCGCGAGAACAAAGTGCTCTGCATCCTGATCGGACATCGCGAACTGACATCCGATGTGCCCCAATTCAAGACCGACAAGACCGGCAAAGAACTCGACTTCTACAACTGGAGACAACGCGGATTCCTGACTCGCATCAATAAGCGACCGACCGTCGTCTTCGCCGAAGAGGATGTCCTCGAGTACGAAGGCGGAATGCAGTTGGAGAGCATTCTGATCCACGAGTTTGGCCACGTGATTCACGGAGCCGGATTCGACGACGCGCTGCAGAAACGACTCACCGAAGTTTTTCAACGAGCGCGAGCCAAAGGCATTTGGATGGATGGCCGAGCCGCTCAACGGTATCGCCGCGTCAAAAGCAAAACGCCCGTCAGCCTGCTCGACGCCCTCGTCAAGTCGTTCCCCGACCAATCACCCGATCTAATCCAACGCTGTCTGGACGGCGGCGACATCACGGTCAACGGCAAACCGGCGAACTCGAAAGTGAAAGTCTCCAAACAAGACAAAGTGCTAATTGTGTTCGGCGGCGAGAAAGAATGTTACGCGCATAGGAACCGCGCCGAGTATTGGGCCGAGGGCGTGCAGTGCTGGTACAACACCAACCGCACGATGGACCACGACCACAATCACATTCACACGCGAGCCCAACTGCAAGCCTACGATCCGGCGCTGGCCGAGCTCTGTGCGGACGTGTTGGGCGAATCGGAGTGGCGTTTCGTCTCGCCGCGGAAGCGAGCCGGCCAGGATCACCTCGATGGTTTTGATCCAAAAACCTCGCCGCGCGTTGTCGATCCCGAACACATTGAAAACGCCGCCTACGACTATTACGACAAGTACTGGAAAAACTACTGGACGCGGCTGCGGAAAAAACACAGCGTCTCGTCGCACCCCGTTCCGGACAGCCCGCGGTGGCTGACGTACGCAGGGAGGAACGACTCGACGAAGACGAGTCCTGGCCGCGGCAAACACATCGTGCTCATCGCGGCCGAACAAGAGTACCGCAGTGAGCAGTCGATGCCGATGCTGGCCAAGATCTTGTCGCATCACCACGGATTCCATTGCACCGTGCTGTTCGCCGTCAACGATAAGAATGAAGTCGATCCGACGCAGAAGATTCGCTGGCAGGACAAGACAGTCACGCACAACATCCCCGGACTCGAGCATCTGGCGAGCGCCGACTTGATGATCCTCTTCAGTCGATTGCTGACACTGCCGGACGAGCAGATACAACACGTGATCAAATACATCGACTCGGGAAGACCGATCATCGGCATTCGTACGGCGAACCACGGGTTTCTGGAGAACTTCCCCTATCAAAAAGACGGCAAGCGAGTCCGCTTTGGCGAAGACGTGCTCGGCGGCTCCTTCCGCAAGCACCACGGCCGTTGGCACGCCGACTCGACGCGCGGCATCTTCATCGAAGAGGCGAAGAGCCACCCGATCCTCACAGGCGTCAAAGACATCTGGGGGCCGTCGGACGTTTATCGAACATATCCGGAAGGGAAAAGCCTTCCCGCCAACTGCCGCGCGCTGGTTCTCGGACAACCGCTCGTCGGGCGACGACCCACGGACGGACCCAACCGGGAGAAAGAACCGCTGCCGATCGCCTGGACGAAGTCGTGGACGGGAACAACCGGCAAGACGGCGCGGGTCTTTCATGTCACGATGGGGAGCGCCCGAGACTACCAAAGCGCCGGGCTGAGACGGCTGACCGTCAACGCGTCGTATTGGTGTCTCGGCATGGAGAAACAGATCCGCCCTGACAGCAGCGTCGAGTACGTGGGCGAGTATCGACCACTGGAAAGTGGATTCAATTATGAGAAACTCGGCGTCGTCCCGCGGAAGCCGGCGGCCTACCGCTGAGGCGAACTCTCGCTCTCCGTCACACGACTCTTCACGAAACTTCACGTCTGCGAATCCGATCGGACAATCGAATGATGCTCTCGCGGTCTCTCGCCGTTTCTCTGTCGAGCAGCTTGGCGTACTTGGCTGTGGCTTGCTCAGCGGCAATCGGCCAACAGGCGGGTGACGCGCCAAAGCTGTCGCAACAATTGATGTCTGAGGGCGCCGCCGCATTGGCGGAAGCGGCTCGCGAAAAAGGCGACGCCGTGCGCGGGGCAATCTTGTTCCCTCAACAGAAGTTGGCCTGCGCGAACTGCCACTCGCCCGGCGGAGCCGATCTGCTGGGCCCCGATCTAACTCAACTCAAGAACCAGGTAACCGACGCGTATCTGGTCGAGTCGCTGTTGAACCCGTCGAAGGATATCGCCAAAGGCTTCGAGACCATCTCGGTCGTCACGGTCCGCGGCAGAAAGCACAGCGGTCGAATCGTACGGCGAACACCCGCCGTCATCGTGCTGCGCGAGGCGATTGAGGAACGACGGCTCATCACCCTTCGACTGGCCGACATCGAGGAGCAGTTGACGCAGCCGAAGTCGTCGATGCCGGATGGAATGGTGGACGAACTGCCGAGCCGCCAACACTTTCTCGACCTGGTGCGCTACGTGATGGAAATCCGCGGCGCGGGAGGCGGAGCCAGCCGCGTGCAATCGGGCGGCGGAACGATTGACGCGCGGCTCCACGGCTTGGTGCTCATCGATCACTTCCAATGCGGAGCCTGCCACGGCGGCGACGCCGTCACAGCGGCGACGACCTTTGGCCCGCCGCCGCAAGAGGCTCCCGACTTGATGTGGAGCGCCGGCCGGTTGGACCCTGAATACATCGAACAGCTTCTGCACTCGCCTCATAAGACCAAACCGGGCGCTCGGATGCCCGACGTACTGGGTTCGTTGAGCAAGCGAGAGCGCGTTGCGGCCGCCAATCAACTGACGCACTTCGTGGCGTCGCTTCGCCCGGAGAAGTTCAATCGCCCAAGCCCGTTCGTTTTTGAGGGGGAAGGGAAAACACTGTTCCACACGGTCGGTTGCGCGGCGTGCCACTCGCCGCGAAACGACGAAGGTCTGGAAACCCTGGCGGACAGTTCAGTTCCACTGGGTGACGTCACCCGAAAGTACAACTTAAACAGTCTGCGTGAGTTCCTCGAGGATCCTCACGCGGCCCGCCCGGGCGGCCGCATGCCGAACCTGAAGTTGACTCACTTCGAAGCGAAGGACATCGCCGGCTATCTGTTGAGCGTTCCTGCGCCGGCATTTGTCTCGCAGTTCGAACTGGATGCCGAGAAGGTGGCCGCCGGACGCCTGCAGTTTGAACAGCTCGGGTGCGCGGAGTGCCATGCATTGGACAAAAACCGCCGTCCAATCAAACACGCTCAACTGGCGGCGGACAATGCGACGAAGGGCTGTCTGTCCGGCAAACCTGGAAAGTGGCCCGCCTATCAACTCTCCGATCGGCAGCGCAGCGCGATGGTGACAGCGCTGCAGTCTCCGCTCGAACCGATCGGTGAGGCCGACCGCATCGACATGACGCTCACCGCGCTGCGCTGCACGGCTTGTCATCAGCGGGGCGAGTTAGGGGGAATCGGGGCGGAGCGGAATGAGTTCTTTCACACGGCGAACCCGAACCTGGGACCTCAAGGTCGCATCCCGCCACCGCTCACGGATGTCGGCTCCAAACTGCGACCCAAGTGGATGCGGGAGGTTTTGGTTAGCGGCCGTTCGGTGCGCCCGTACATGATGACGCGGATGCCGCAGTACGGCGTCGACAACGTGGCTCACCTGATCGATCTATTTCAGCGCGTCGACGAAGCGGCGCCCGTGTCGTACGCACCGGTGAAGGATGAAAAGGAGATTCGCAACGCGGGACATCAGATGGCGGGAGTGGGCGGATTGAACTGCATCGCCTGCCATACGTTTCAGCAGAAGCGAGCGTCGACGATGCCCGCCGCCGACCTCACCGAGATGACCGACCGCCTGCACAAGGGCTGGTTCTATCGTTACATGCGCGACCCGCAGAAGCTGAGCCCCAATACGGTAATGCCTTCGTTCTGGCCCGGCGGTCGCGCGATCCGGCAAGACCTGTTGGAGGGAAACACGGACTTGCAGATTGAGGCGATGTGGCGGTACTTGCTGGACGGGCGTCAGGCCCGCGTTCCGCGCGGACTGCGTCGCGAGCCGATCGAGTTGGTCGCGACCGACGAGGCGGTGATGCTCCGCCGCAGCTACCAGGGAATCGGCAAGCGCGGCATCGGCGTTGGCTACCCGCGGCGGGTCAATCTGGCCTTCGACGCCGAACAGCTGCGACTGGCGATGATTTGGAAGGGCAAGTTCGCCGACCCGTCGGGTGTTTGGCGGAGCCAGGGGCACGGCACTGTCCGACCCCTCGGCTCGGATCATCTGCGTTTCCCGAAGGGGCCCGAATTAGACGATGCGGAGAAACCGTGGGTCGTCGACGAAGGCCGCCCCCCCCATCATCGCTTCAAAGGTTACGTTCTCGACAAACTCCGCCGCCCGACTTTCCTCTACCGCTTCGACAATATCGATGTCACCGATTCCCCAATCGACATGAGCAGCGGCGGCGACGGCGACGAACCTCGTCGAGCTTGGATCAAACGAACGCTGACGTTCGCGTCGACGGAAGGACGTCGCCCCGTCGTGTTTCGCGCGGCGGCGGACGCCAACATCGCGGACAGAGGCGACGGCGTGTTCTCGGTGGGCAAGCGACTGCGGATACATGTCAGCGGAGATCGCACGGCGCGGATCGTCAAAGCCGGCAACGGCCAGCAGCTGCGCATCCCGGTTGAGATACCGGCGGGCAAGTCGTCCTTAACTTTAGAGTACCACTGGTAGGAGAGTTCGAAATGTTGCGGTGCTTGGTCTGGACGCTCGTCGCGACGTGCTGCGGAAGTCTCTACGCTCAGAGGTTGGGCGAGTACTGGAATACGGCTGAGGAAGAAGCCAAGTACTACCGCATTGTCGAATTGCCGATCCCCAAAGGCGCCGGAATCGAAGCCGGCAGTTTCGACGTGCTGCCGGACGGTCGATTGGCGATCGGCTCGCGGCGAGGCGACATTTATCTTGTCGATGGCGCGTTCGACGAGAACCCGCGACTCAACTACAGACGTTTCGCCAGCGGGCTCGATGAGATTCTCGGCATGTCGTACCGGGACGGTTCTTTCTTCATCACTCAACAGACCGAAGTCAGTCGCATCACGGATACGGATGGTGACGGGCGAGCCGACCGATTCGAGACGCTCAACGATGTCTGGGGCTTTCGCCACTACCACGAATTCGCTTTCGGGTCGAAGCCCGATCGGGACGGCAACGTCTGGGTCGCGCTCTGCCTGTCGAAGTCGTATCACTCCGAAGCGCCGTTTCGCGGCTGGTGTCTCAAGGTCACGCCTCAAGGTAAGGCGATTCCCATTTGCAGCGGCATCCGCAGCCCGTGCGGCATCGGTCCCAACGAACACGGCGTGATGTTCTACGCGGAGAGTCAAGGTCCTTGGAACGGTTCGTGTTCACTCAAAGTGCTGCAGCCCGGCGGCTTCATGGGACACCCCGTCAGCTTCAACTGGTACGACTTGGCGAAGAACATGGGCGACAAGCCGGTGGAGCCGAATTCCGGGTCGCGATTATTGACCGAACGTCGACGGGTCAAAGAACTGGTGCCGTATGCGGTTGTCTTTCCCTACATCAAGATGGGGCGGTCGATCTCGGGATTCATGGTCGACCGCACCGGCGGGAAGTTCGGGCCGTTTGAAAACCAGATGTTCGTCTGCGACTTCAGTCTCAGCGTCGTGATGCGAGCCACGACGGAACGCGTCAACGGAGTCTGGCAAGGAGCCTGCTATCCCTTCCGCGAAGGACTGGCGACCGGCTTGCTGGCTTGCCAGTTCACACCCCGCGGCGACCTGATCGTGGGCGGCACTAATCGCGGGTGGCCCGTGCGGGGACCGCGCGAGTTCGCCATCCAACGGCTCGACTGGACGGGCAAGACTCCGTTTGAGATCAAACAGATCAATGCGCAAAGCGACGGGTTTCTCGTCACCTTCACCAAGCCCGTCGATCCGGCCACCGCCGGTGATCCCGCATCGTACGCGTTGTCGACGTTCACCCACATCTACCACCGTGGCTACGGCAGTCCCGAAGTCGATCAAACGACTCCCCGCGTTGTCAAAGCGACAGTCTCGGACAACGGCTTGCAGGCGCGACTGCAAGTCGCCGGATTAGTGCAAGGACATGTGCACGAATTCAATCTCGCACCAGTGCGCAGCGCGACGGGCGAGAAGCTGGTGCACAACGACGCGTATTACACGCTCAACGAAATCCCGGCTGAGTAGTTTGGGATGTCGCCGTTGGTTCAAGCGGCCGCTTTGCTTTTGGGCGTCTGCAGCTTGAAGAGCCCGAAGATGTCGTCCTGAGTCAAACCGGTTTTTCGCGGGTCGCCCGTGTGCGAAAGGATCATCTCGAAGAGCTCGCGTTTTTCTTCGAGCACTTGATGAATCCGCTCTTCGATTGTGTCGAGTGACATCATCCGCGTGACGGTGACGGGTCCGGCGACACCGATCCGGTGGGCGCGATTGATCGCCTGATCCTCGACCGCCGGATTCCACCAGCGATCGAACAGAAACACGTACTCGGAGAATTGCAGATTGAGTCCCACGCTGCCCGCCCCGTAACTCATCAGGATGACGTGCGAGCGGGGATCGTTGCGGAACTCTTCGATGATCGCGTCGCGGCGTTTGCCGGGCACCTTGCCGTGGTATTCATGCGGACGGAAACGGGCGAGCGCGCCGCGCAGTCGTTCGAGCGACTGGACCCATTGGCTGAAGACGATCGCCTTCTGTCCGCTCGCCGCCACTTCCTCCAAGTCGGCCTCGAGGCGTTCGAGTTTACTGCTGGCTCCGGTCACCGGGTCGAAATTGCAGATCTGCTTCAGCCGCAGGACGAGTTGGAAGACGTGTTGGATCGTCAACTCGTCGCCCATCTCAGAAAGCCGCACGACGCCCTCGTCTTCCGCAATGCGGTACGTCTCCCATTGCTCGGGCGTCAGTTGAATGTCGGCGTCCCGAAACATCTTCGGCGGCATGTCGGTTAGCACCATCTCTTTGGTCCGCCGGAGGATGTGGTCCTGGACCATTTTGCCCATCCGTCGCGCCTGCATGCCGGCCGACAGATAACCGGGCGAAAGGAACTCGAAGATGCCGACCAGATCGTCCGGCGTGTTCTCCACGGGCGTCCCGGTCAAAGCCCAACTTCGCGTTCGCGGGATGGCGCAGACGACCTGACTGGTCGTCGACGAACGATTCTTGATGCGCTGCGCTTCGTCCAGCACGACGAGGTCGAAGTGCTGCTGTTCGTCGTTGACAATGTCGCGATCTCGCATCAGGAGTTCGTAGTTGGCGATCACGATCGGCGTCTTCTCCTGACTCCACTGGTAGCTGCGCTTCTGCTGATCGCCTTCGATGATCGTGACCGGTATTTCAGGGGCCCACAGACCCAGCTCGCGTTTCCAGTTCGTGACCAGCGGTTTGGGACAGACCAGCAGGATGCGGCGGAGCTCGCGGGCCATCAGCAACAAGCGGATCGTCGTCGCCGCCTGCATCGTTTTTCCCAACCCCATTTCATCCGCCAGGATTGCCGTGTAGCGCGGGTACAGGAACGCCACGCCCGCGTACTGGTAAGGAAACGGCTCGAAGGGAAAACGCACGGCGTTGGTGGCGACGATGTTTTCGAGCGGCGGCTGAAGTACGTAGAACAAACGGTCTTCGAGTTTGATGACGTCGTCGGGCGGCTTGAATCGAGTCCGACTCGGCGGAGCCGACGACTTATCTCGCCGCCGACCGCGCGGGGCCTTCTCCGCGGCGACTCCGTGCCACGGCGAATCGGGGAACTGAAATCCGACCGTGCGGACCGGTGGAGCTGTGAGGCGGATCGACAGCGCCTTCACACAGATCGGTGGCGGCGCAACCGACTCGACGTCCACGAGGTCGTCGTCCAGGCGATCTGTCCACGGGGTCGGCAACACCTCGACGGGTATCTCGACACGCGCCGTCGCGACTCGCGGCCGCGCGAATTCACGAACTTGGTCAAGATTTCTTTCCGGCACGCCGAGCCTCGTCAATCGCTTCGCGAATCCGCTCAAACGGTTCGTTCAAGTCCAGGTCATGGGCGGTGGGATCCCACGCCGCCTCGATCACACGTTGGTCGTCGGCAAAATCGCGGCGAACGCTGACACGCTGCGCGGCGAGCTCAAAACGCACCAGGCGGCTCGGAGTCGGGTGAGCATCGTCCAGTCGATGAGATCGACCCGCAGTCTGGCCACTCTCATCGCCGGCCCGAACATCGGCCGCCAACATGACCGGCGTGGCAATGTGGTCCCGCACGGCCAAAGCATCCTCCCGATCGGTGCAGACGGCGACCGGCTTCAGTTTCGACTTCTTGAAGAGAGTCTGCCCAATCTGCTCGCCAAACAGAAACGGTTTCAGCGTCGCCCCGTAGAGAATCTCCTGGGCTCGATTGGGCCGCACGGGGGCCGTGCAGTAGAACTCCAGCGGACGCCCCACGAGATTGAGAACCAGGTAACCGCCAAACAGACCCTGTTCCTGGGCGTCGACGATTGTCAAGAACCCGATACTCGGTAATGACTTGGGACTGCTAGCAGTCATCGTGCCTCACATCAGTCGCTGAGTCGACGTGTGGCGTTGCGGACGCGGGACGCAACGCGCTCTTCGAGATCCATCGGATGCCGGACGGGACCGACTTTAGCGATGACTGGTGAGCTTTCCGGTGAGGCGAGCGAGGCGTCCGCCCGACGGCAAGTGCAAATCACTCGAATTGAGCTCTTTGGAAGCTTCGCCGATCCTGTCGCTCTTACACACGAAGTGGCAGACACTTAGACGCGTTGGGGCTCGGTGTGGAACTGGGTGTGGAACTCGGTGGGAGTCGGCGCCGGCGCGGCAAACAGGCGGCGGCGAGAGGAGATTCGAGCGAGAGCCTCCCGCAGCGATGTTGCGGCGGCCGGCGCTCGGCGCGGTTGGTCAGGCGTTCACTGTTCGCCCGCGTTTCGAACTTGACGCAGTCCGCCTTACCGACCGCGTTTTACTGTGTGGTGTCCAGGGCCTTGCGACTTTCGAGTTGCGCATTATTCAGCTGTTTTCAGCCGTGAAGGAACCGGCCGGACAACGTCGATGGGCGACTTGCCGCATGCGGGAGACGAGCACTACGTGTGAACGCCCGACTGGCCGGGCCGTGTCGGGGCGATGAGCCGGTGGAATCGGCGCGCCGCGAAAAGGCCCGCGCTCCGTCTCGACGTGGACGTGCTGCTCGACATCTCGGGCCATTCGTTTATACTGAAATATCTCACGACACCTGGAGCAGCCCAAACATGTCAACTGATCCACAGCATGCGTCTTTCTTCCGAATGGATGTCAGCGCGGACCCGAATGGTCCGGATTCCGAAAGGGAAAAGGACGACAGTCAGGTGATCGTCGTCTTGCTGCGAAGGATGCTGCGGGCTCAGGAGCAGCAGAACGAGTTGCTGGAGGATTTGACCACGCAGCTCAGCGCATCACAACGTCAGCGAGCGACCGAACTAGGGCAGTGGCGCGAAGCCAATCCCCACTTGGCGAACGGTTGCAAGTTGGCCGCCGAGTCGTTGAGTCGAGTCCAGACTCAGTTCCTCGAGAGCCTCACGGAAGACATTCTCGATAACGAAGATTGTCTGTGCGACGGCGACTTTCTACTCAACGAATTCGTCGACCGCTACGGCCCCCGTTTGGCTCATCTCAATGGCGTCTTGCAAGTGCTGTCTCAGTTGAGCAGCCAGGCGCGAAATTAGCAGCTGACCGAGCTTGCCGACGACGAGTGAGTCTTTTTGATCGCGGCGATGTCTTGACATGCAAGTCGAACTGATCAAAGCGCGAACCGTGGACGGCGTCCGATTAGACGGAGCGCTGAGTGCGACCGACCAACCGTCGCAGGTGTGCGTGGACGCCGTGATTGCTGTTCACGGTGTCGGTTCCAACTTCTACGGATCCGGACTATTCGAACGATTGACGACTCCGCTGTTGTCGCTGGGCGTGGACGTGTTGCGAGTGAACACGCGGGGCCACGACGGTCATTACGCCGGTCATACACCGGGCGGATCTCGGCCACTTGGCGCGGCTTACGAGATCGTCGACGAGTGCCGCTGGGACATCGCGGCCTGGGTTGAAGTCTTGCGAAAACGCGGCGCCCAATCGATCGGTCTGATCGGCCACAGTTTGGGAGCGATCAAGTCGCTGTACGCGCAGGCGCACGAGCCCTCGGACGCGGTCCGCCTCGTGGCCGCCTTCTCTCCGCCGAGACTCTCATATCGCGTATTCAGCCAGAGCGCGAAACGCGATGAGTTCTTGGCGACGATCGGTGCGGCTCAGCAGCGGATCGAAGAGGGACGAGGTGGCGAGTTGATCTCGGCGACGTTTCCGTTCCCGCTGCTCATCGCCGCCTCGGCGTACATCGATAAGTACGGCGATCAAGAGCGTTACAACATCATGCGGTTCATCCACAAGTTGCCCTGCCCTGTCTTGGCCACCTACGGCGCGCTTGAATTGCAGCGGGGGAGTTCGGCGTTCGACGGCTTGCCCGAGGCGATCGCAGAGCTCGATTCGCCGCAATCGATCGAGGTCGCCTGCATCGACGACGCCGACCACCTGTACAGCGGCGTTCACGACCAATTGGCCGCGTGTTTGGTGGCTTGGTTGCGGCGCCGCGCGTGACCGGTCGATCACGGATCGCAGCGACGCCGCTCGGCGCGCCATCTGTGAACCCGCGAGCAAAACGCCTGCGCGACGGGAGTTGTCGGCCAGTCCGCCCTTGCACTTACCAGTCGACCCGTAGGTGTTGATCGGGCCTGGTTTCGTTTATACTGAACCGACTTTCCCACCAGATTGACGCCTGTTCGCCCCGATTCCTGCCTGGGGTGGCGGCATCTCTCGCCTGACACCTTTAACTCCAGAACCGCATCCAGTTCGCAAGAGCGCGGGCATTCGATGGCACCCCTTTTTGAGGAATACCGATGAACGACCGGCGAAGGACCATGCATTCAGTCGCCATCTATCTGACGCTGGGTTGCACCGTCGTCGCGGTGGGTTGCATTCCCCCGGCGTCGCGACCACCTCAAGTGCTTTACTCCCAGACGACAGGTTCGTCGAGCACGGGATCGCAAACGACCACCGGGAACGACTCGCTCACCACCAACCCATTCGAACGCCCGCGGGACGACGCGGGGGCTTCGACAACGGGGACCAAGAAGGAGCCCGGTTCGATCATTCCTCAGGGCAACGGGGCTCCGGCCGATTCGTGGCCCGTGTTCCGCGGCGACATCTACTCGACGGGAGTGTCGTCCTCGCAATTACCCGACGAACTCGAATTGATCTGGGAGACTGAATTCGAGGAGAGCGGCTTCGAGGGGGCGGCGGTAATCGACGACGGCGTCGTCTACACGGCCGACTCGTACGGCGAAGTGCGCGCTCAGCAACTCGGCACGGGCGAGTTGATTTGGCAAGCGTCGACACCACTCGGATTCATTGCGACGCCGGCGATCCGCGACGGAAAACTATTCGTCGGCGACCTCGACGGAATCTTCTACTGTTACGACGCGAAAGCGGGCGGCGATCCGTTGTGGACATTCGAGTCGATGGCGGAGATCGACTCGGGCGCGAATTTCTATGGCGACAAGGTGTTGTTTGGTTCGCAGGACGCAACGCTCTACTGCCTTGACGCGGACACTGGGGAGGTGGCGTGGAAACATCAGATCGACGATCAGATCCGCTGCACTCCCACCGTTGTTGAGGACCGCTGCTTTGTAGCCGGTTGCGACGGCAGGCTGCACATCATCGATTTGAAGAAGGGCGAAGCGTCTGGGGGTGTCGAGATTCAATCGCCGGCGGGTGTGACGCCGGCCGTCCAGGGCGACTACGTCTACTTCGGCACCGAAGCAGGTGTCTTCTTTGGCGTCAATTGGCGGGAGGCCGAAACGGCTTGGACGTTCGAGGATCCCCGCGCGGCTCAAGGCTTCCGCAGTTCGGCGGCGGTCAAGGGCGACTTGGTCGTCGTGGGCGGACGGGACAGGCGGCTGCGCGCCTTTGACACGATCAGCGGCGAGCAAGTCTGGCAATTACCCGTAAAGTCTCGCATCGACTGCTCGCCCGTGATCTGCGGCGAACGCGTCTACTTCGGCGCCGGAGACGGCCGGCTGTACGCCGTCGATTTGAAGAGCGGCGAGTCGGTATGGGAGCACGAAGTCAAGGGCGGCTTCGTCGCTTCGGCGGCCATCGCCAGCGGGCGTCTCGTCATTGGCAGCGACGAAGGAGTGCTCTACTGCTTCGGGAAGAAGGACGAGGAATAGAGATGGCGGCCAAGTCCACTACGACCGAAGTGGGTGGCTGTTTCATCTCCAACCACCCACCGTTCTCGCAGTTCTTCGGTCGCCGGAGGTTGCTCCGCGTCGGCGAGGCGCCGCCCGTCTACTTTGAGCCGGAACACCAGGGAGTGCGCTACACATGAGCGACTTGGTGTTTATGATGGGCGAGTACGAAGCAGTGATACCGAGCGACCGACGATACGCCAGAAACCACATGTGGGCGAAACCCCACAACGACAGTGAATTCCGTTTTGGATTCCGTTTTGGATTCACGGCGTACGCCGTGCGGTTGCTGCAAGATGTTTACTTCCTCGACTGGACCGTCGACGAGGGCGCGGCGTTGAATGAACGACAACAGATCGGGGCGATTGAAAGCAAGAAGGCGGAGAGCGATTTGTTCTCCCCGGTCGGCGGCGTGCTGAGCGCTTTCAACGCCGAGTTGTTGTCGGACCCGTCGGCGATCAACGTCGACAAATACGAACAGGGATGGCTTTTTGACATGGCGAGCGATGGGGAATCATTGCTCTCCCCGGAAGGATACGTCAAACACTTGGAAAGCGTTTGGGAAGTGACCCAGCGTACAATCAAGGGACAACTGAGCTAGTAACATCGGCGGTGCGTCCCTCCCATCCACTTCTTTCCGTTCCTTGAACGCCACCCACAGAGTTCTTCACCATGGCCAAACGCATCGCGGTCGTCATTTCGCAGGGGCAGAGCAACAACCCCGCGAAGCGGCAGTTGGAAGAAGACTTGGTCACGACACTCATGTTCGAGACCGGGATCGATGTGACGGTGATCCCCAACCTCTACGACCTCCGCGGCGACGGCACGGGGATGCTGGCGTTACAGGGAATCAAGGGCGACATGATTGTCGTCAGTTGGCTGTTTCCCCGCGCGGCTCACTGGACTCTCGACCGCAATGGAATCCGCGGTCATGTAGGGGCGAGCCAATTGCGCACCGCGGGCGAAGACGACGACAGCGACGCGCTCGAGGAATCGGGAGACAAGCCGCGCGTCGCCGACGACTTGGAGATTCCCGATCGCACGATCTACTGCGTGCCTCTACGAGCCAGTGATTCGGTGGCGGACTTCGTCGATGAAATAAAGCGCATTCATCACGAGAACAGCGTCCAGGTGATGCAGATCGATCTGGGTGGCGCGACTGCCGAGCAGCGGGCCCGCTTCGAGAATCCGACCAACGACACGGCCTTGCCGCTCGACAACTCAAGCGGCAATGGGCGGGAACAACATCGCGGTAGTGGCGAAGCGAACGGGAGTGGCAACGGCTCCGCTCGAGCGACCACAAGTCGCGGTCCGGCCGAGCCTCAACGGAACGAAGCGGAAGCTGGTCGCCGGTGGTATCCGGTGATTGATTTCAGTCGTTGCACGAATTGCATGGAGTGCGTCGACTTTTGTCTGTTTGGAGTCTACGGGGTCGATGTGGCCGAGACGATCTTGGTCGAACAACCCGACAACTGCCGCAAGGGCTGTCCCGCCTGCAGCCGCGTCTGCCCGGAGAACGCCATCATGTTTCCGCAACACAAGACGCCCAACATCGCGGGCGCCACGGACTCGTCCGGAAGCATGAAGATCGATTTGTCGTTACTGTTCGGCTCGCCCGATGCGGTGGACGTTGCGGGTCAAGAGCGCGACGAACAACTGCTGCTCGCCGGCCGCGACGCGCTCGCCGTCCCCGTCCACGCTCAACGCGAAGAAGCGGATGCGGAAGAAGAGAAAGACGAACTCGACGAACTGATCGACGAACTCGACCAAATGGACCTTTGAAGTGCTTCGCGAACGGCCCGCCGGCGGATCGATGCGGCCGACCGTTGCAGCTCACAAACGGCTGAGGACACGCGACATGTACCTGCGACTCGCCAAACGGCTCCTTGTCGAGACGGACAAACGGCTGCTCTGGAAACTGTTCTGGAACATGGGCGTCAAAGGGCTGCGATCGGTGCAGCGGCACAAGAGCCGCTTGAAGCGGGGCGAGTTCTTCCCACCGTATCTCTACATTTCACTGATCAATAGTTGCAACCTCCGCTGTCAGGGGTGCTGGGTGGACGTGGCGGCCAAGCAGGAGAAGATTGAGGTCGCCGCGATGGACGAGATGATCGATGAAGCCAAGCGGGCGGGCAATTCGTTTTTCGGCATCCTGGGCGGCGAACCGTTCATGCACGCCGACTTGCTGACGATCCTCGGCAACCACCCCGACGTCTACTTTCAGGTCTTCACGAATGGCCATTTCATCACGGCTGACGTAGCCAAAGAACTGCGGCGTCTGGGCAACGTCACGCCGTTGATCAGCGTTGAAGGGGATGAAATCGTCAGCGACGAGCGGCGCGGACACGACGGCGTCTACAGCCGCACGATGGCCGGACTGCGGCATTGTCTCGACAACAAGGTGATGACGGGCGTATGCACGAGCGTCTGTCAATCCAACATCGACGACCTGATGACGGACGCCTGGGTCGATCGGTTGATCGAGATGGGCGTGCTGTACTGTTGGTTCCACATCTATCGGCCCGTCGGCCCGGATCCCTGCGCCGATTTGTCGCTGACGCCGGAGCAGCAGCGCTACGCGCGACAGTTCGTTGTCGACGCGCGAGTGACGAAGCCGATCATCGTGATCGACGCCTACCACGACGCCGACGGCAACGCGCTCTGCCCGGCCGCGATCGGCTTCACGCATCACATCAGCCCCTGGGGCGACATCGAGCCGTGCCCGATCATCCAATTCGCCAAGGATTCGATCTACGACGAGAAGTCGTTGCGGGAGACGTTCAACGAGTCCGAGTTTCTCCGCGATTTCAGGCGGCTGGCGGCCGAGTCGACGCGCGGCTGCGTCGCGCTGGAGCGGCCCGACGTGTTGGAGGAATTGATCGAGAAACACGGAGCGCGCGACAGCACAGCCCGCGGCAGTGCGGCTGACGAATTGCGAGCCATGCAGCCGCGGCCGTCCCAATACAACCCCGGCGGCGAGATTCCCGAACGGTCCTGGGCGTACCGCCTGGCCAAGAGAATCGCCTTCCACGACTACGGAGCCTACACGAAGCACTTTGAGCCTGACAATTGGCGCGAGACGCGGGGCGAGGCGCAGCGGCAAAGCGAACTCGCGCGGATCACCGAGACCGAGCAATAGGCGACCGCGGGCAAAACGTCACGCGCGCCATTCCGGCTGGTACTTCATCCCGGCGTAGATGATCTTCTGGATCAATTGCGAGTACGAGATGCCAACCGTTTCGGCCGATTCGGCGAAGTCCTCACCGTAGGCGATGTTGGGGTTGGGATTCGCCTCGAGAACGTAGACGGCGCCGTCGTCTTTCATCCGCAAGTCCATCCGCGCGTAGCCGCTCAAGCAGAGAACTCGGTAGACGCGTTTGCACAACTTGGCGATCTTCTCGTCGGCTCCTTCAGGCAGATCCTTGGCGGCCTGCGTGACAATGCCGAGTTTCTTTTGGTAGGTCGGGTCCCATTTGACGCGCGCGGTGGCGATGTTGGGGATGTCGTCGGGGATATTTTTGAACAGCATCTCCCAGGTCGGAAACGTGCGAAGGCGGCGGTTGCCCATCACACCGACGTAGAGTTCGCGGCCCTCGATGTACTCCTCCACCAGCGCGTCCGTCTCGACTTCGTCGTGAACAAATGAGACTCGCTCGATCAGTGACTCGTCGTCGTAGACGAGTGAGTCTTTCGTGATGCCGAACGAAGCTTCTTCGCTGACCGACTTCACGAGCAGAGGAAACTCCAGGCGGCGCGGTCGGCGGACGACGCGGCCACGCGGAAACACGATGAAGTCCGGCGTGCGAATCCGATGAAACGTCAGCAGCTTCTTGCACAGCGCTTTGTCGTGCGCCAGCATCAGCCCGCGTGGATTGCAGCCCGTGTACGGCTGCCGCATCAGTTCGAGATAGCTGGCGACGTGCTGGTCGTAGATCGCGACGCCGTGAAACTCCTCCAACATGTTGAAGGCGATGTGCGGCTTGAACTCCAACAGGGCGTTGCGGATCACGCCCAGATCGTTGCTGACACCGAGCTGCAGCACGTGCTGGTCGAGTTCGCCCAACGTGACGACGACGTCGTATTCAGCCTTCCAGTTGAGAACCTCCTCCTCGCTGAAACCGCTGAGATCGTCGGGCGGCATCAGCTCCTCGTCCATCAAGACCAAGACGCGGAGTTTTCTCATAGGGCGATCTTGTTGCGCCCCCGGTGCAAGAAGTTCATGGTTTGGACTGTCAACATCAACTGGGCGTCGCGCTTGGCCGTCTGTTCGGGCCGATCCAACCGCAACCGCAGCGCCCGGCACCGCTCAATCATTTCGGAGAGAACTTGGTCGATCGTGTACTGGTATTGTCCGGTCCACTCGGCGACGACTTGCCTGAGTTCCTTGCGCGAGCGCCGCAAGAAGGCCGCCGCTGAACCGTTGCGGGCGCACTCGGGCGAGTCCGAGAAGAGTCGTCTGAGGTCGTGGTCGTAAAACGTGTCGCCGCCCACACAGTATCGCTCGCGCTTCTCGCTGTAGTGCTCCCGCAATGTCTTGCGAATCTTGCGGACTGGGTCGACGCGCTCGCGACAGACAAACTTGGGTTTGGTGTCCTGGATCTCGTCCATCAACTCATCGACGTACTCCAGCTTGTGCAGCGCCGGCCAATTTGCGTATTGCACGCGCCACCGCGAACGCGGCCGCAGCCAAACTGCGAACGTCTCGGCGAAGTCTTCAGCCGGGTGGCTTTGCGCGTACCAAGCTTCCAAATGTTGCACGTAGCTCTTGCTGTACATCTTCGGCTGGTAGTGTTCCGGATAGGGCTTCGAGGGCTTGCCGAATGCGTCTTGCCAACGGCGGCGGCGGCCGAGACGGTAGGCCGTGTCCATCGAATGCCCCGCTTCGTGGCGGAGGATGCGCATGCACCACTCTTGAGTGCCCCCCTCGACTTCAAACATCTGGTTGCGTTCCAGGCGAGTCAGCCGCGGGTGCGCCATGTAAAACGGAATCCCGATGCCGGGAACGCCGTCGGGGGAAAACCAATCGTCGCTCAACCAGCAATGCGGCCGAAAACAGATGTTGCGGGCCGCCAGTTCATCGTACATTCGCTGAACGCGAGTCTCGAGCACGGTGCCCTCGAGACGAACGCCCAGATCGCAGATGCGGACGTCGAGCAATTCACTATCGGACAAGCGCGTCCAGGCGGGCTGGTGATTAGCTGCGCCGTTGAGTCCACGAAGTGACTTCGCGACAACTTTCGTTGATCGCGTCGCCGCTTTCCGGGATTGTTGGGCCGTCTTGGAATTGCGAACGGCGCGTCGTTTCGCCATTGTGATTTCGCACGCTCATCCGAAAGGACGCCTCGCGAAGGGAGGCGGTCACCGCAAAATTGAGTTCCGATTGTAGAGTGCTTTCGGCGCAGAAGCCAGACAGATTCTTCACGACAAACGCGGCGCGAGACGTCACCCGTTGGCGACTTGCTTCGCCCCGTTTTTCGCCCCGTTTGGCGCGATTGAGTTGGGTCGATCGAGTTGCCATTCCGCGGACGAGAATCGTCCGTTTCGGCCGGCGCCCCCTGGGATCGGAAATCGGGGCGGCCGGGCAGGGCCAGTTGGCGTCCAGGTTGTGATCGCACTGACGGCTATCTACACTTGATCGGCTGCTGTTTAACTGGGAATTCACGCATGAATCCGCTTTCGGTTACTAGCCAATCTCAACTGTCCACCGACCGGTTGCAGTCGGCCTATCAGACGGCTCGCGGGGACCTTCTGGCCGAGCGCCAGGCGGGTGTTTGGACGGGTGAGTTGGCTACTTCGGCACTCTCCACCGCCACGGCGATCAGCGCCCTGTCGCTTGTTCGATCGGCTCGCCCGCACGAATCGAAGCTCAGCGATCTCGTCGACGCCGGTGTGGACTACCTCGCCGCTCACGCCAATGAGGATGGGGGCTGGGGAGACACGGACCTGAGCTACTCGAATGTGGCCACCACGATGCTGGCCGTGGCCGCACTCCACCTCTCCGGAAACGCCGATCGGCATCGCGAGTTGATCGCCGCGGGCGACGCGTACGTCGATCGAGCTGGCAGGCTGGACGCCCTCCGCGCCCGTTACGGCAAGGACAAGACGTTCGCCGTTCCGATTCTGACGAACTGCGCGCTCGCCGAGTTGGCGTTATGGTCGGACGTTTCATCATTGCCGTTTGAGTTGGCCTGTTTCCCGCAGTCGTTCTATCGTTTTCTGCGGCTGCCGGTTGTCAGCTACGCGATTCCCGCCCTGGTCGCTGTGGGACAAGTGAAATTTGCTCATCAAAAGCCTTGGTTTCCCCCGCTCCGCTGGATCCGCGCCGCCGCCGTCGCGCCCAGCTTGCGAGTGCTCGAACGGATCCAACCGGCCAGCGGCGGATACCTCGAGGCGGTCCCCTTGACCAGCTTCGTTGTGATGAGTCTTGTCGGCGCCGGGCAGGTCGACAATGAAGTCGTGTCGGCGGGAGTGAGGTTTCTGCGGGAGAGCGTCCGCGCCGACGGCAGTTGGCCGATCGACACGAATCTAGCCACTTGGAACACATCTCTATCGCTGTCCGCGTTGGCGGGTGGCGGAGATGACTTGGCGTCCCTGCCGGACGCGGAGCTCACGATGGAGTGGTTGCTCGACTGCCAGAACACGGAGCGACATCCGTTCACGGGAGCCGACCCGGGCGGTTGGGGCTGGACGAATCTGTCGGGCGCGGTTCCCGACGCGGACGACACACCGGCGGCGCTGCTCGCCCTCGCCAGTTGGCGCGACGGAGCGTCGTGCGGGGAAGCGGGCAAACAGCGGATGCGAGACGCGGCCGCGTGCGGAGCCGACTGGCTACTCAAGCTGCAGAATCGCGACGGCGGATGGCCGACGTTCTGTCGCGGGTGGGGCAAGTTGCCGTTCGACCGCAGTGGAGCCGACCTCACCGCCCACGCGCTCCGCGCGTTCCATGCCTGGCAGTCCGAAATGCCACCGGCGCTTGCGCGGCGAGCGGGACGAGCCGCCGCTCGCGGTTGGCGCTATCTGGAGCGGCGGCAGGCGGCGGACGGCTCCTGGCAGCCGTTGTGGTTCGGCAACCAGGACCACCCAAAAGAGGAGAATCCGATTTACGGCACGGCGAAGACGCTGATGGCGTACCGGGACTGCGGGAAAACCAATACCTTGGCCGCCCAGCGGGGTTTCAACTGGTTGGCGACGAACCAGAACGCGGATGGGGGTTGGGGAGGCGGGGTGTCGGCCGACCCCGAGCGCCGCCAAGTCGTTAGCAGCACCGAAGAAACGGCTCTTGCCGTCGAGGCCTTGCTGGCGTCGCCGGCGGACACAGATTTCACTGTCGCGTTGGAGAGAGGACTGCTTCACTTGGTTGAATTGGCCGAATCGGGCGGTCATCGGGTCCGCTCTCCGATCGGTTTCTACTTCGCCAAGCTGTGGTATCATGAGCGGCTCTATCCACTGATCTACTCGGTCTCCGCCTTAGGCCGAGCAATCCGTCGCCGAGTGGATTAGAATCAAATCCAAAACAGCCCGCCACCGCCCCACCCTCCCGGGCGATTGAGACGACATCGAAGGACAGCACCTTGGCAACAGCACCCTCGGAAACAGCGTCTACGCCCACTCCGGGCAAACGCCGTTCCAGACGCCGCAAGACGGCTCACCTGAAGCAGGTTCCCGATACAAAGGCTCAACGCGACCAACTGCGGCAAACCTGCGCGACGATCGCCGCCGAATTGGACAAGGAGCGTCCGCTCACCAAGGACGAAATGGAGACGATCTGCCGCCAGATACTCAACGACGCCGGGCTGCCGGAAAGTTTTGTCGGCTGGACGATGGTGATGTTGGCGACTGAGTTTTGGCGCGATCAGGTGGCGGGGATTCCGCCCCAGCGGAGGCTCTTTCTGCTGCCCCACTGCCTCAAGCACGCCGAGGGTTGCCCGGCGGACTACGACGAGTTCGGTTTGGATTGCAAGACTTGCGGCGCGTGCAGCATCGCCGACTTCCGCGCCATCGCGGAAGAGATGGGCTACAAGGTGTTGGTGGCTGAGGGCTCACCGATCGTGTTGAAGATCATCGTCAGCGGTCACGTCGACGCGATCGTCGGCGTCGCCTGTTTGAACGTGCTCGAGAAAGCGATCGACAAGATCCTCTTGGCCGGCATCCCCTGCATGGCCACGCCGCTGTTGTCGAGCGACTGTCGCAACACGGCGGTCGACGAGGACTGGGTGTTCGACATGATCAAGGTCGCCCACCAGCAGCCGGCCCAGCAGACGCGCAACTACGTGCACTTGATGCGCGGCGCGGCGCGGATGTTCGGCGACGACGAGCTCGATCGGCTGGCTCCCAGACTGCGCGGCGGTCCGCGTTTAGCGGAAATGAACGGCCAAGGCGTCGGAGGTCTCGATCCGGTCGCCGCGACCGAGGCTTTGGCGTACGACTTCCTGGCAAAGGGCGGCAAGCACTCGCGACCGTTTATCACGTTAGCCGTCTACGACGCGTTGACTGGTGGAAACGCCACGCTCGGTGACGGAGCCGAGCAAGTTCGTCAGTTGCCCGACGCCGTCAAGCGGACGGCCATGTCGATCGAGACGTTCCACAAGGCTTCGCTCGTTCACGATGATATTGAAGACGACGACGAGTTTCGCTACGGCGAAGAAACGCTGCATTGCAAACACGGCGTGCCGACGGCCATCAATGTCGGCGACTACCTCATCGGGCTCGGCTATCGCCTGGTCAGTCGCGAATCTTCCGCGCTAGGTGCGGAAACGTGCGCCGATATCCTCAACTGTCTGGCCGAAGCGCACATGAAGTTGTGCGAGGGGCAAGGCGCCGAGCTGCTCTGGCGCGACTCGTTGAACAAACGCCTGAAGCCGATCGACGCGTTGAAAATCTATGCGTTGAAGACCTCGCCGGCGTTTGAAGCAGCCCTCTATTGCGGTGCTCGCCTGGCCGGTTCGGTCGAGCAATACCAGGCTCCGATTCGAGCCTTCGCGAGAAACCTGGGGGTCGCCTTCCAGGTGCTTAATGACCTCAAAGACTGGCGCGGCGACAACGACAACAAACTGGCGGCGGGCGGTGATATTCTCGGCGGGCGGCCCACCGTGCTCTGGGCCCTCGCGCTCGACGGGCTGCCGGCGGCCGACCAGCGCGAACTGAGCCAGCTGATCGACGACGACGAGTCGACGGCCGAGCACCGCGTGCGGCGAGTTCGTCAGTTGTACAATCAGGCCAACGTGTTTGAAAAAGCTGACCGTCTGGTCGAGAAGCACCACCAACGCGCCGAAGCAATCGCCGACGATGTGAAGTCTGACGAGTTTCGCCGTTTACTTCACTACCTCATCGACACGGTTCTCGATCGCCCCCCTGAAGACGCCGGCCCCATGGCGTTTCCGACGATCGATGCGGCTCCCGCAATCACCGCGGAAAGAACCTGACGCCCGCTCGTCGGCGCCGCAGTACGCCGACAAAGTGAACCAATGAAGTGAGCCGACAAGGTGAGCCGACAAGGTGAGCCCAGCGGTCGGGAGTCGAGCGGCGGCCAAGGCAAAATCCGTTCCTCGCCTGGGGTTGCGGGTCTCAGGTGATTTCGTAGAATGGCCGTTTCCCATATTTTCGATTACACCACCAGTACCCAAACATTCAGATTCTCAAATGCCGCGACCAACGGGCAAGAGCCGAACACGTCGACGAAACAAGACGAAAACTCGCACCAAGAAGAAGGACCCGCTCTTCGTCGACGGCAAGCGACCTCGACCGATGTACGTCGATTACAAGGATGTGGATTTGCTGAAAAAGTTGATCAACCGCCACGGTCGAATTGTCGGCCGGCGAAAGACCGGTTGTTGCGCGGCCAGCCAGCACGCGGTGACGTCCGCCATTAAACGAGCTCGTTTCATGGCGTTGATGCCCTACACGGGAGAGTAACCCGCCAAATAGTCCAACTCAGGCCCGCTGCATTCCGGCGGGCTTGTTTTTTGCGCCGCCTCGAGTCCGCCGATGTCCTCCCCATTTCGCACCCAGCGGCGAGTCGAATTCCGCGACCCCGATGCGGCGGGCATCATGCACTTCTCGGCGTTCTTCAGGATGATGGAGGAGGTCGAGCACGAGTTCCCGCGGTCGCTCGGCGCCAGCGTTGTCACCCGCGATAACGAAGGAGTTGTCAGCTGGCCGCGAGTCCATGCCGACTGCGACTACACGGGAGCCGTGCGATTCGAGGAGGTGCTGGATATCGAGCCGCGAGTGGAACCACTGGGACGCTCCAGCGCCGCCTACGCGTTCGCCTTCACAGCGGGAGATCGCCCAATCGCCACGGGCAGGATCAACGTCGTCCGTTGTCGAGTCGAACCGCCGCGGCCGCTGCGATCAATTCCAATTTCCGACGAGCTCCGCCAGCGGTTCGCCCCTTACGTTGAAACACCCTGAAGCCCGCCGTCTCCAGCAGCCCGATGTCCCATTCGATCGCCCGATGCTCTCTTATCTAGAAGAATTGACGATCCGCTTGGCGACCGGAACCGCCGCGTTGCCGGAGGAAGTCCGCCGGCTGCACGGTAACTTCGTTCTGCAACAACAGCGCGCCGATGGGGGCTTCGCCGGTCGCGAGGGAGACAGTGATCTGTACTACACCGGCTTCGGACTCCGCAGTCTGTCGATTCTCGGCGAGCTGTACGGTGAGGTCGCCGAGCGGGCCGCGGCCTTCCTGCGAGGCAGGTTGACGGGCCGCGAGTCGATTGTTGATTTTCTCTCGTTGATGTACAGCGCGGCGCTGCTCGAGATTTCGGCCGGCATCGACATTTTCTCCGACGCTCAGGACGGCTGGCGGGACAACGTCGCCGACGCCATGGAGAAACTTCGCCGCGATGACGGTGGCTACGCCAAAGGAGCGGAGGGGGCCGCCAGCAGCACCTACCACACATTTCTCGTCACGCTCTGCCTGCAGCTGCTCGAACGGCCCATCCCCCAGCCGGCCGACGCGGTGCGGTTCGTGCTCTCCCAACGCGCCGAGGGGGGCGGCTTTCACGAAATGCGGGCGAGCAAACGAGCGGGGGCGAATCCGACCGCGGCCGCGATCGGACTGCTGCGGATCCACGGCGACCTGACTGAGGAAATCTGCGACGAGACGATCGATTTCCTGCTCGAAATGGAGACCGACGAAGGAGGGTTGCGAGCCAACACGCGGATTCCGTTCGCTGATTTGCTGAGCACCTTCACAGCGATTGTCACGCTCGGCGATCTCCAGGCGCTCCACGAACTCCAGTTGCCGCTCGTCCAACGTTACATCAATAGTCTGGCGATTGGCGGAGGCGGATTTCACGGAGCCGCTCTCGATCCGGCGACCGACGTCGAATACACGTTTTACGGAATCGGCTCGCTGGCCCTACTTCACGCGCCCACCAGTTGAGTTGCTTGAGCAAATCAGCCACATTGGCGGTTCAGCTGATTTGTGCGGAACGTGATTGAATTCGCGAACCGCGGTGCTCACTCGATTCGGTCTTGGTCGTGCACACCTCCTTGCAGCGCGCGTCGGTGACGCGATCACTCTGCCCAGGCGACGCGACCGAGCCCGTCGGCGGAACGTATTGTGAAAGACCTGATTGCTGAGAAAATCTGCAAAGAGTTTCCCACCCCCACCGATCCACTCGTCGTGCTCGAGGGGGCCTCGCTGACCTTATCCTTGGGCGAAAACGTGGCGATCGTCGGCCCCAGCGGTTCGGGGAAGAGCACTTTCCTGCACATCCTCGGCACGCTCGATAACCCCACGTCCGGAACGGTCACGCTGGGCGGGCAAGACCCGTTCGAATTGTCGGAGCCCGAGCTGGCCCGGTTTCGCAACGAGAACATCGGCATCGTTTTCCAGGATCATCACCTCTTGCCGCAGTTGACCGTACTGGAGAACACGCTGACGCCGGCGCTGGCCCAAGGCAGCCCCTCGTCGAGCTGCATCGAGCGGGCGCGGGCGTTGATCGAACGGGTCGGATTGACGGACCGAGTGGATCATCGTCCAGCGGAGTTGTCGGGCGGCGAGAGACAGCGGGTCGCGGTCGCGCGGGCCTTGATCCAACACCCCAAACTGCTCTTGGCCGATGAACCGACCGGCAGTCTCGACCGCTCGACGGCCCGCGAGATCGGCGAACTGCTGATCGAAATACAGCGGGAAGAGCAAACGATGTTGGTCGTCGTGACACACAGTCGCGAACTGTCCGACTCGATGAGTCAAGTGATGGAAATCGACAGTGGTCGTCTCGTTCAACAAACCAATGGCGGGTAGCCGCGGTTGCAAGCGGCGATGTGCGGGACCGAAGGAGTCGACGGATGAGCGCAGAGAATTCCGCCACGAAAAAGCCACTGGCGTCTCAGTCGGCGGCACTATCCTGGCCACGGCTCATTCGCCGCAGCCTCGTGCAGAACAGGCGCATGCATCTGTCGGTCGCGCTCGGTGTGATGGCGGCCACCGCTGTCCTCACCGGAGCTCTGATCGTGGGCGCGTCGGTGCGGGGGAGTCTGCGAGTCCTGACACTCGAACGTCTCGGCCGCATCGATCACGTTTTGGTGGCTCAACACTTCTTCCGCGCCGAGTTGGCTAGTGAGGTCGCGAGCGAGTCGGCCTTCGCCGCCGACTTCGACCGCGCGCTGCCGGCCCTCATCTTTCCCAACGCGACGGTCGAACACAAAGTCGCCGGCGCGGTGCAGCGGGCGGGAAACGTGCTGCTGGTGGCGGTCGACGAGTCCTTCTGGGATTGGGGCGACGACGTGCGTCCTCAGCAGACGCCGGGCGACGATCAGATCGTGCTCAACCGGCAGCTGGCCGATCAGTTCGCGGCTGCGGCGGGAAGTGAAGTGACCGTGCGACTGCCCAAAGACCTCGACGTCCCGGGCGACAGCGCGCTGGGCCGCAAGTCCGACACCGTGCAAGGACTGCCCGGGCTGGAGGTCGTCGATGTCGTGCCCAATCGGGGGCTCGGTCGATTTACTCTCCATCCAAATCAGAGCCTGCCGAAAGTCGCGTTTGTTTCGCTCGCCTATCTGCAAGACGCGCTCGATCAAGATTCGCGAGCCAACGCGCTCTTGGTTTCGACAAAGACGACGGCTGCCTCGAGCGAGGCCGCTGGGCTCGCCTTGCAAGAGCGGCTCGCACCGCGCATCGAGGATCTCGGATTCCGGCTGGATCGCATCCGCCAGACGAGCGGCGCAGGTGAGTCGGAGCAAGTTGCGTTCGACTACTTCAGTTTCACGTCCGAGGCGATGTTGATCACGCACGAAGCGGAGCAGGTCGCGAAGGCGGCCTTCGCTCGACTCGGCGGCCAGCCGGTGATGACCTATTTCGTGAACACGATCTCGCCCGCGGGAGTCATCGATCCGACTCGCCAGATTCCGTATTCGATGGTGAGCGGAATCGACACTTCCGCCAACTTCCCACTACTCGGTGAAGAAGTGCTGCCGATGGGCGAGTGCGTTTTGACCGACTGGGCGGCGCGGGAGATGAACGTCAAACCTGGCGACTCAATCTCGATTACATACTTCGAACCGGAAACCACACACGGCAAGACCGAGACGGCGGAAGCCGATTTCATTGTCCGCGGCGTCTACCCGCTCATCGAACCGGCTGAGCCGTACGACAACGAGAAGCCGCCGGTCTACGATCAGCCGCGACGCTTGCTGAACGATCCCGACTTTACTCCGCGCGTGGAGGGGATCACCGACAAGGACTCGATCAACAACCTCGACGTCCCCTTTCCATTCGACATCGGGAGATTGCGGCAGCCGGACCACGATTTTTGGAAAGCCCACCGGACCACGCCGAAAGTCATCGTCAGCGCGGCGGATGCGCGGCAGCTGTGGGGAAGCCGTTTCGGCAACGCCACGTCGTATCGAATTCCCGTTCGCGACGGCGTCACACGGGAGGCGCTCGCCGCCGCGTTTCTCGACGAGCGCGATCGACAGGGGCTCGACCTCGGCCTGCAATTCCTGCCGATCAAGCGACAGCAGCTCCAAGCATCTTCAGGAACGACTCCGTTCGACGTCCTCTTTTTGTCGCTCAGCTTCTTCATCATCTTCGCCGCGCTGGCGCTGGTCTACTTGCTGTTTCGGTTGGGAGTCGAGCAGCGCTGTGAGGAGATCGGCTTGCTGCTCGCCATCGGCTGGCGGCGGCGCAGCGTAACTCGGCTCTTCGCGCTCGAGGGCTCGATCGTCGCGGCGGGCGGAGCTGTGCTCGGCGTCGTCGCGGGCATCGCGTACGCCCAAGCCATGCTTTACGGCCTGACGACCGTCTGGGTGGGAGCCGTCGTCACCCCGTTCCTGGAGATGCACCTCGGGCCGGTCAGCATGATCGGCGGATTCGTGGGCGGCGTCGTGGTGTCGGTGGCGACCATTTGGTTTGGAGTCCGCCAGACGCGGAAGGTCTCAGTTCGCCGACTTCTCGCCGGCCGGACGGAAGACTCCGTTGGTCGACGAGCGGGCGGGACTCTGGGGTGGAGGATTGCGGCGGCGGCCTTGCTGCTAGGTGCCGTCGGCCTGCTTGTCCTGGCAACTCAACTGGGCGGCATGGCGCAGGCCGGCAGCTTCGTCGGCGGCGGCACGATGACGCTGTTCAGCATTCTGTTCGTGCTGGGCAGTCAGATGCGAGCCGGTCTGCCGGCGACGAACCGGCTGACCATGTTCCGACTGTCGACGCGCAACGCCGCTCGCAACCCGTGGCGGAGCACGTTGACGATCTTCTTGATGGGAGTCGCTAGTTTTCTGATCATCTCGATGAGCGCCTTTCGGCTCGACCCGACGGAGGAAGGTTCCGGTGGTTTCAATATGGTGGCGACAAGTTCGCAACCCGTTTACGCCGACCTGAACAACCTCGACGAACGCGGCGAGCTGCTTGCCCAAGACGCCGATGTCCTGACGGGATCGACCGTTCTTTCTCTGCGATTCAAACCGGGCGACGACGCCAGCTGCCGCAACCTCTACCAGGCGTCCGCGCCGCGCGTCCTGGGTGTGACAGACGCAATGCTGGAGTATTTCGATCGAGACCAGCCCGTCGCTTTTCAGTTCGCCGGGTCCGCTGCGGAAACGCCCGCACAGCAGGCCAATCCGTGGCGGCTGCTCGAAAAACCAGTCGCGCCAGGTGCAGCGATCCCAGTCATACTCGACAAGAACACCGCGATGTACAGCCTGCATCTCTACCGCGGCGTCGGCGAGGAGTTTGAGGCCGAATACGACGGCTTCGGAACGCTCAAGTTTCGTGTCGCCGGACTGCTCGACAACAGCGTGCTGCAAGGGAGCCTGCTGATCGGTGAGGCCGAGTTCGAAACACAGTTCCAGAATGTCGACGGCTACCGGTACTTCTTGCTGCGAACACCGGCCGACAAGAGCACCGCGGTCTCGGCCCTGTTGGAAGATCGTCTGGGCGATCAAGGATTTGACACCGAGAGCAGCGCGGAGATTCTGACGGATCTGCTCGCGGTCCAGAACACCTATTTGAGTACTTTCCAGAGTCTCGGAGCCCTGGGGCTGTTGCTGGGGACGTTTGGCCTGGCGGCCGTTCAACTCCGCAATGTCATGGAGCGTCGCGGCGAGTTGGCCGTGTTGCAGGCCGGCGGTTTTCGCCGCGGGCGGCTCGTCCAGATGGTGCTGCTCGAGAACGTGTTGTTGCTGGCGGGCGGGCTGGCGACCGGAGTCATCGCGGCCGCAATCGCCGTGCTTCCACACATGATCTTCGGCGGCGCCAAACCACCGTTCGCCTATCTGGCGGGCGTGCCGGTTGTCGTGTTCGCTGTCGGCATTCTAGCTAGTTTGACCTCCGTTCGAGCAACCCTGCAAGCTCCCTTGTTAGCCGCGCTGCGGGGCGACTGAACCCGTCGCGGATCGATCACCTTCACGGAATCATGTCATGGCGAAGAGCGTTCTGGCCATTGCGGCTCACCCGGACGACATCGAGTTCTTCATGTCGGGAACCTTGATGAAGCTCGGCGAGGCCGGCTACGCGACGCACTACATGAACCTGGCCAACGGCTGCTGCGGCACGACCCAGTACGACGTCGAAACGATCGTGGCCATGCGGCGGACGGAAGCGATGGCCGCGGCCCACAGCATCGGCGCGACGTATCACGAGAGTATCTGCAATGATCTCGAGGTGTTCTACAACCGCGAGTTGCTCGGCCTGGTCGCGGCGACCGTCAGGCAAGTCGAACCGCAGATCGTGTTGACGCACTCTCCGGCCGACTACATGGAGGATCACATGAACGCCTGCCGGCTCGCCGTCACGGCGGCGTTCGCTCGCGGCATGCCGAACTTCCCAGTCCAGCCGCACTGCGAACCGACGAGTCAACCGGTGACGGTCTACCACGCGCAGCCTTTTTCTCACCGAGACCCGCTCGGGAATCCCGTCATTCCCGACTTCTTTATCGACGTCGGCGACGTCGTCGAACGCAAGACGGCGATGCTCGCCGAACACGTCAGCCAGAAGCGCTGGTTGGATGAGAGCCAAGGGCACGATTCGTACCTCCAGACTCTACGCGACCTGGACGCCGAGTGCGGGCGCATGTCGACGACGTTCGACTACGCTGAGGGATGGCGGCGGCGCCTGCACCTGGGCTACTGCGGTCCGGACGACAACCCGCTCGCCGACGCGCTCAGCGGATGCGTGCACTTCGCATAGTCGACTCGACAGAACTCCACGCGATTCGACCCGGCGCGCCAATGCGCGACACTACGTGCCTCTTGTCAGCCCGAACCATTCGATTTGCCGGCGCGGGCAGAAGCGCAAACCGCGCCGCCGGCATTCGGCCTCGAGCCAGTCGCCGCGATCGGCAAGTTGTTCGGGTGTGACGCCCTGGGGCATTAGATAGACGCGCTGGCGAGCGGCGTTCAACTGCTCCACAAGTTGTTCGATCTCGTCGCAATCGTCGGGCGTATCGACAACGAACTTGAGCTGATGGTCGTGTTCGGACATCAAGCGTTGCAGCACGAGAGGAGCCCAGCGGGTCTGTTCGTGGCGAGCTCGCCACCGCGGCTGCTCGGCTCGATCCGGCGCGGAATTCGCGGTTTTCGGGCTGATCGACATCAAGTCGCACTGCACGGGCAAGTGCAGCGTGCCGGCCGTTTCGATCGTGATGTGGCGGCCGGCCGTTCGCAGTCGCTGGCAAAGCGGAGTCAATTCGGAAAACAACATCGGCTCGCCGCCGGTCAGCACGATGTGCTCGCAGTCCCACTCGAAGATACGGCTGACGATTTCATCGACCGAGAGGTCGTCTCCCTCGGGCCGCCAGGAAGCAAATGGAGTGTCGCAAAACCAACAGCGAAGATTGCAACCCGACGCGCGCACAAAGACACTTTCGACGCCCGTCAGACGCCCTTCTCCTTGCGCCGATTTGTAAATTTCCGCGACTTGCATCCGCTACTCAACAGACGAGTGGATTGTGGTAGCTCGGTTTGTTGGTGACCCGTGTTCTTAGCACGGCTGCCGTCGTCGCGACCTCGTCGCGAAGTCCCGCCCGGCAGGCGGGACCTACCAACTGACCTTGCAGCTTACACCCCTCGCGACTTCGTCGCGAAGTCCCGCCCGGCAGGCGGGACCTACTGTGACACTGCCACTTGCGGCGAACGGCCATCATGACACAATGGTCCGATTGCGAAAAGGAGCCCCCCATGGCCGATCAGCGGCGCGATGTCCTGGAGACGTTCGACAATCAGTTTCCAGACCGCGACTACAAAATTGAGATCGTCTGTCCTGAGTTCACATCGGTTTGTCCGAAAACGGGGCAGCCCGATTTCGGCGTCCTCATACTCACCTACACACCCGACCGGAAGTGCGTCGAGTTGAAGAGCCTGAAACTGTACTTGCACACATTTCGCAACGACGGCATTTTTTACGAGAACGTCACGAACACGATTCTCGACGACCTGGTTGCCGAGCTAGCGCCGCGCCGTATGCAACTGCGGGCGGAGTTCAGCGCTCGCGGTGGAATCACGACAACCGTGACGGTGGATCACCTGCGGGACGGTTGAGTTTACGCAGTGGCTTGCGCGACGACGGCTTCGATTTGCTGGACAGCGGCGGCGAGAGACTGGGCGGCCATCCGGAAGTTCGTGTGTGACGAGATCTCGGGCTGGATCTCTTGGAACAGTTCGTTGGCGGCGCGGAGTTTGCCGAGTTTTTTCTTGCAGGCCTTTAGGTAGCCTGCCGCGTCTCCGTCCAGGCTGGGCGCGCCTAGCGCGTGCATCACGTCGTACAGCGTGCGGTGGACGTCGCTCAGGTCATCGTCATCCTCCGCCTCTTCAGAATGTCTGAGAAACGTGCGCACCATCCAGACGTGGCAGAACAGAGGCTCGAGTTTGAGGTAGGCTTCCTCGGGTGACACGGCAACTCTCGGCGATGCGATTCGGTCAGGGGGTCTTGTTAATCGGCGGCTTCGCCCGCCCCTTGTTATTCGCCGTCGCTCGACTTCCCGCCGGCGTCCCGATCGCCAGCCGCGTCGTTCGTTTTCGCCGGCTTTTCGGCCCCCTTCGCGGCCGGTTTGGGACCGGATTTGGGGGCGGTCAAGAGAACGGTTACCGCGCCGAAGATAACGAGTCCGAGCGCGGCGATGAAAGGCGTCTGCATCTGGCCGAACGTATCCTGCACGAGCATCGTCGTAAAAGTGTTGACGACGGGCGCGCATCCGAAGACGAGCGGCATGACGAAAATCGGCTTGCCGCCGAAATTGAACGCCAAGATGATCCCCAACGCGCCTACCGCGCCGGCTCCTCCCGCTCCCAACGACCAGAAGATCCCCCACGCCGAATCGTGCTGAAACCACTCACCCGGCTCGTCATAAGCCGACAAGATGGCCAGCGGCGCAATGACGGCGATCGCGAAGTAGGCTAAGCCGACGCAGAGAAACGGCCGCATACGACTGCCTTCCATCCTCGATTGCCCGCGATGCAACACGGGGCCATACGAGCCCCAACACAAAGCGGTCGTGGCGATCGACGCCAGCACCAACAGGAACTGTTGAGGCGAGGGACCCTTGAAACGCAAGTAGAGTTTGTAGGCGACGTTCTTCTTCGGATCGGTCTGCAATTCGTCAAGCGAAGCCGCCACCCACTTGGTTTCCGATCCGTCGGTCGTGTTCTTCTTGATGACCGTGATCTGTCCGTCGTTCTCGGTGACGCTGATGTTGACGGAGGAGGGTTTGAAATACATTACGCCCGCCGCGCCGAGAGCAACGATGATTACACCGCCGTAGAAAATCGGACGAGCTTCTTTGTAGGTCCGCGCCATCAACATCGTGACAAACGTGTTGACGACCGGCGCGCAGCCGAAGACCAACGGCATCACATAGACGGGACTGCCGCGGAATTTGAACGCCATGATGACGCCCAAGGCGCCGACCGCGCCGACGACTCCCGCCGTGAGAGCCCAGAAAGCCCCCGAGATCGTCCAACGCCCCGACTCGCCCTGTGTGTTGAGCACGCCGAGCGGCACCAGCACGGCGATTAGGAAATAGGCCATCCCCACGCAGATGAAGGGGCGGAGGCTGCTGTCGCCCATCCCGTGTTGGCCCTCGTGCATCAGTGGGCCGTAGTTGCCCCAACATAGAAACGTCAAGGCGACAAACGGGAGAACGAGAGGGATGCTTCGCATGGATTGCGTGATGCGTAAGAGGAATGTCGGGGCGCCAGTAAGTGTAGTCAAAACGAGTGAACAACTGTAGCTGCCAGGCGACAGCGCCTCGCGGCCGTTATGCCCTGCCGTTCATCTAGGTGCCGAGTTAATCACACATCCAGGGGTGGTCACGATGGAGACCGCGGAGGTCAAGGTGGTCTGTCCGGCGTGCCGGCGAAAAGTGGCTGTCCGCAGCCGGCAACTCACGGAACAAGTGCGGAGTTGCCCGCGTTGCCGCCAACAGTTCTTGCTCGAACCGCAGGGGAAATCCTACGCCGCGATCACGTATGTCGGCTCCGACGCGGCCGAGCCATTCCCCGCATCGTCGGCCCCGTCAGGCCAGCCAACCAATCATCGCGCAGTTCCCGCCATCGCTCCCAGCGGAGCGATCTACGGACCCAACAAAGTCGTTTACGAGCCGAGTGAAAACGCCGCTCGCAATTATCGAGTTTCCTTTGCGGACGTCCGCTAGTGCTCCGCCAGTTTTGTGGATTTCGCGTCGCGGATTTCGCCAGCACTGCGAATTCCATTGCAACCAATCGAGTTACCCCCGCACTTTCAACGCAACAAGTGGAGTACACCGCGATGATCGAAGACGTTTTCCCCCGCCCACCGGAGCCCCCGGCTCCGCACGACGCCGAGCTGAACAGCGCCGATCTCGACTCAAACGTGGACGAGCGCGACCTGGACCTGGCCAAGCAGCTGGTCCGCGCGTACCGCCGCCTGACGACGGAAATTGGCAAGCGAATCGTGGGGCAGTCGGAAGTGCTCGAACAGCTGTTGATCGCCGTGCTGGCGCGCGGACACTGCCTGCTGGAAGGCGTGCCCGGTCTGGCAAAGACCCTGATGGTCCGTTCGCTGGCTGACGCGGTCGACTTGTCTTTTCGCCGCATCCAATTCACGCCCGACCTGATGCCGGCCGACATTACCGGCACGGACATCATTCAAGAGGATTCGGGCACCGGCGCGCGGCAACTGGTCTTCGAGAAGGGACCCATCTTTGCGCAGATGATTCTCGCCGACGAGATCAACCGCACGCCGCCCAAAACCCAGGCCGCACTGCTTGAGGCCATGCAGGAGCACTCGGTTACAGTCGGTGGACGGACGTACGAACTGGATGAACCGTTCTTCGTCCTGGCGACTCAGAATCCGATCGAACAGGAGGGCACCTACCCGTTGCCCGAAGCTCAACGCGACCGCTTTCTGTTTCATGTTCGCGTCGACTATCCGACCAGAGATCAAGAGCGTCAAATCCTCGAACAAACGACCGGCGCGGTAACGGAAGAACTGCAGGCCGTGCTAACCGGGCAGCAGATCGTCGCCTGCCAGCGAATCGTTCGCCGAGTTCCGACCCCAGACCACGTCTACGAGTTCGTTTTGGACCTGGTGCGTATGAGTCGACCGCGAGAGAGCGAAGCCCCGCCGCTCGTTCGGGAGTTCGTCGAGTGGGGACCGGGACCGCGCGCCGCTCAATGCCTGATCTCCAGCGGCAAGGTGAGAGCGCTGTTGCGAGGGCGGTATCACGTCACGATCGACGACATCGAAGCGCTCGCACTCCCCGTGCTGCGGCATCGCATCGTCCCGACCTTCAGCGCCGAGGCGCAGGGCTACACCGTGGACCAGATCGTCGGCGAGATCTTGGCCGCCGCTCCGCGGGGGGCCGCCAACGCGCTCGTCTAATCCGCCGCCCGTTTTCCAAGTCGCCCCGAAATCCCCCTGAATCGCCCTGAATCGCCGCCGGGATCCAAAACGAGACCAAGCGAATGACGATGCTCACTGACTTCCTGACTGTCGCAGACCTGGAGAAGACGGCCGACCTGCAGCTGTTCGCGAACCAGGTTGTCGAGGGTTTGAGATCCGGATTACACGCCTCGCCGCTCAAGGGCCAGTCGACCGAATTCAAACAGCATCGACAGTATGTGCCGGGCGATGAAATCAGGCGATTGGACTGGAAGGTCTTCGGCAAGACGGATCGCTTCTACATCCGCGAGTTCGAAGAAGAGACGAACTTACACGCCACTTTGTTACTCGATCGCAGCGGCTCAATGGGGTATCGCGGCAGTGGCGCGGATCACAACAAACTGGAATACGCAACTCGGTTGTCAGCGTGCCTGGCGCACCTGCTCGTCCAACAGCAGGACAGCGTCGGGCTAATCACGTTTGACGAACGAGTACGGCGGATCATTCCAGCTCGCTCGCGACCGCGTCACTTGCGAGTCCTCATATCCGAAATGGCGGGGGCGGAAACGGGTGGCGAGAGCGAACTGAGCGGTCTGTTTCTGGAAGTCGCTCCGAAACTGCCGCGACGCGGCATGCTGATTCTCATCAGTGATTGTTTTTGCGACGCGAGCAAACTACTCCGTTCGCTGGCAAGTCTGCGGCACGCCAATCACGAAGTGCTGATCTTTCAGATTTGGGATCGCGACGAACTGGAGTTTCCCTTCCGCGGCTGGACAAAGTTCGAATGCTTGGAGAAAGCGGGAGCTGAACAATTGGTCGACCCGGCGCACCTGCGCACCATCTACCTGGACAACCTGGCGCGATTCCGCGACGAGTTGGAAAGAGGTTGCCGGCGTCACCGCATCTCGCTGATTCCCACCGTGACCGATGAGCCGTACGCCGATTCGCTGGCCAACTACTTGATCGCTCGCCGTCGCACGCTCCGCAAGCGTTAGAGGACGCAACAACGATGACGTTTGTCAACATCTCGCTCGCCTTCGGCGCTCTCGCCTGCGTGATTCCGATCGTGATCCACCTGCTGAACCGCAACCGGTTCCAAGTCGTTCCGTGGGGAGCCATGCATCTGTTGCAGCAAGCGGCCCGGGTGAACCGGCGGCGAGTTCGTTTT
>JASMLW010000617.1 GCA_030748485.1 Pirellulaceae bacterium | reverse complement strand
CCGCCTCCACGTTCTGGTGAACGTAGCTACAAAGTTGCCGGTCTATCCGCCCCCGCATCCACCGCCCCCACATCCGCCGCCGCCACCGTCTCCGCCCGCTCCACCGCCACAACCTCCGGCGTCTCCGCCGGCGTCGCCTCCTCCCGCATCGGTGTTGATCTCAGGGAAGCCGCCTCGGTCGTCGCCGCCTTGATTGGGGAGAGCGTCGCCTCCACTCGACGTCCCTTCGTCGTCGCGCTGATTGTCGTCGTGCGCCATCGCACCGGCCGCGACGATTCCGGCGGCCGTTCCATCATCGCGGCGCGAGTCGCCGTAGTGGAAACTGCCACCCTTGCTCCCGCCGCCCCCACCCCGCGACCCTCCCGACTTGACGCCGAGGACGCCGATGACGATCCCCATCGCCGCGATGACTCCCATCCCGAGCACGAGGGCGATCACGATCAAAGCGACCATGGACATGTTTCGCTCCCTTCATTTTCAATTCGTGCCAGCGTGTTGTCATTCAAAGGCTGAATCGACAGCTCTACTAGGCGCGGTGCGTTTTTGAGGTTTCTATAAGTCTCTTGCGGCGAGGTGTTTGAAGCAACCTTTTTTCGTCAGACGCCAAGTGAGCTCTGTTTTTTGTTACCGTTCGTTCGCTCCGGTTGGTCATTGGAATCCATCGGGGAGTGAGCCAACTCTTTATTGGAATCTCTGTGACGTTCGCCATCCACTGTCGAGACCTGGTCAAGACGTACGCCGGCAAGCCGCCGGTCGAGGCGGTTCGTGGCATCGACCTCGACGTGGCGACGGGCGAGTGCTTGGGCGTCTTGGGTCCCAACGGAGCCGGCAAGACAACGACGATTGAGATCCTCGAGGGCCTGCTGCCACCCACTTCGGGTGATGTCCAAGTGCTCGGCCGCTCGTGGCGTCAAGACCCCGACGGTATTCGCGAACGCATCGGGATTTCATTGCAAGAGACGATTCTGTCGGAGAAGCAAACGGTTCTTGAGACATTGGCGTTGTTTCGCAGTTTCTACCGCAGCGGGCTCGAACCGATCGTCGCGCTCGAACGAGTTTCGCTGAGCGAAAAACAGTCGGCGTGGATCAAGCATCTTTCGGGCGGACAGAAGCAGCGGCTGGCGGTGGCCGCCGCGCTGATCGGCGATCCCGAGCTGCTGTTTCTCGACGAGCCGACGACCGGGCTCGACCCAGTGTCGCGACGGCAACTTTGGGCGGTCGTGCAGGATTTCCAGGCGCGCGGCCGGACCGTGCTCCTGACGACGCACTACATGGAAGAGGCGGAGTATCTCTGCGATCGCGTGGCGGTGGTCGATCAGGGGCGCGTGATCGCCTGCGGAACACCCCGCGAATTGATCGCTAGTCTGTCGGGCGACCACGTTATTGAGTTCGCTGTTGACGGTGGTCTCGACTTCGTCGACTGGCCCTTGCCGACTCCAACGCCGCAAGGAGACAGCTACACGATGTCGGTGGCCAAACCGCATGAAGTAATCCCGCAGTTGCTTGAGCGCGTTCAACGGAGTCAGGGCAAGTTGATGCACCTGACGACGCGCCAAGCGAGCCTGGAAGACGTATTCCTCAAACTGACTGGGCGGCGGCTCGACGAAGACGGTGAGTCATGAGTGAGACGATTCGATCACGACTCCAGCACAATCCGCTGTGGAACTTGGTGATGACGCGGGTGCGCGAATTTGTACGCGAGCCGGCGGCGATCTTCTGGGTCTACGTCTTCCCCGTGTTGATGATGATCGCCCTCGGAGTCGCCTTTCGAGATCAACCACCGGAAAAACCGACCGTGATCGTTGTTGCCGGGCCGCAGTCGCAGCTTCTCCAACAGACGCTGGAGGCGACGGACCAATTTCGTGTGTCCGTGCTGTCGGCGGATGAGGCGTCCGAACAACTGCGCAGCGGCAAAGCAGATCTGCTCATTGAAATCGAGCCGAGCGATTCGAGTCGACGACGGGGCGAAGGGGCGGGCGAAGGGGCCGACGGTCAAACGGGCGGTGGATCGTCGACCGAGCGAGCGACGCTCACATTCCACTTTGATCCCACAAAACCGGGCGCTCAACTCGCCAGGAATGCGGCGGACGACGTTTGGCAACGCGCGGCCGGACGCGCCGATGTCGTTTCCACAAGGGACGTCGAAATCACCGAGGCCGGCGACCGCTACATCGATTTCCTCGTCCCGGGATTGCTGGGCTTGGGCATCATGGGGGGCGGGATGTGGGGCGTGGGGTTTGCGATCGTCGATCAGCGGATTCGCAAGTTGCTGAAGCGGATGCTGGCGACTCCGATGAGGAAAGCGGACTTTCTCGGCGCGCTGATGATCAGCCGGTTGGTCTTCACCGTTCCCGAAGTCGTCGTCTTGCTGATCTGCGCCAACCTGATTTTCGGCGTGGGCTGTCAGGGCGATCTATTCTCGCTCGCCGCGCTGATTCTGCTCGGCGCTTTCGAATTCGCCGGGCTGGGGCTGCTGATCGCCTGCCGGGCTCGCACAATCGAGACCGTCTCGGGTTTGATGAACTTGGTGATGTTGCCGATGTGGATCGGTGGAGCCGTCTTCTTTCCAGCCGAGCGGTTTCCCGAGGCGGTGCAGCCCGTCTTGCGAATCCTTCCGCTCACCGCGCTGAATGATGCTCTTCGCGAGGTGATGTTGGAGGGCGGCAGCCTGTCGGCGGTGGCGTTTGAACTGGTCCTGATCGTGGCTTGGGGAGCCGTCTCGTTCGCGGTCGCCCTCTGGTGGTTTCGTTGGGACTAGCGCCGCGCGGCCGGCAGCTCGCTTTGTGAGTGGCACAGCCACTTGTGGCGTTGCGGAGTCGGGAGTTCTCGCGATCGATTCCAGCGACCAACGGGAGCGGGCAAATGACGACCGAGCGGCAGCTCGCTTTGTGAGTGGCACTGCCACTTGCGGAACGCGCGTCCATCGCTCAAGCTGAGCGTCTGGACGACGGATTGAAATCATCCCAACTCGACGCGGTGCACCTATGAAACGACTCAGTCTCGCTTTGTTCGCCCTTGTCTTGTTCGCCGTTCCGGCGTTCGCGGCCAAGAAGAATATTGTCGTCGTGATCACGGACGACCAGAGCCCGGACGCCGGGTGTTACGGCAATGACGCGATCCAGACACCCAACATCGATCGGTTGGCGTCCGACGGCATGTTGTTCCGCCAGGCGTTTTGCACAACGGCCAGTTGCAGCGCCAGCCGTTCGGTTGTGTTGACCGGATTACACAATCACGCCAACGGCCATTACGGCCATTTGCACAGCTACCATAAATTCGGCAGTTACGAATGGGTCAAAACGCTACCCGTCCTGCT
>JASMLW010000616.1 GCA_030748485.1 Pirellulaceae bacterium | reverse complement strand
ACTACTTCCCTCATCACCTCCGCCGCCGCCTTGCGGTGTGGTGGGTGGGTCGAAGTTGCCGACTACGGGCAGGGCGAAGTCGTCGCCGAAGTTGTAGTGGATGTCATTGCCGAAGGGGAACGCCAGGTAGTCGACGACGTTGACGTTCAGGGCGGTCGGGCCGGTGTCCGGATGGACTCGGTCGCCGGGCGTGTCGGCCGGGTAGACGGCCGGCAAGGCGATCGGAGCGCCTTGCGACGTCAACACGAACCACTCGGCACCCTCGCGAGGAGTCGCCCCTTCGCGGTCCGGAACCCACAGACCCAGGTCGTCGATGCCGTCCCCGTCGAAGTCCGCCGCGATCGGCCGCTCGCGCGTCCCGATAAAGCCGAACCGGAAACTCACGTCCGGCGAACCGTCGAACGTGTTGATCGCACCCGTCGTCAAGTCGAGATGGAAGGTGTCGTCCGAGAAGACGCCCAAGTCGTCGAAACCGTCCGCGTTGAAGTCGCCCACGATCGGGTAACCCGAACTCGAACCGGTCCACGGAATGGCCGTCGTCGCGTCGAACAGGCCGTCCGCCGTCGTGTCGATCCACCACGTGTTGCCGGTGAACACAGCCACTTCGTCACCCGCGGCACCGGCGATGAAGTTGCCAGCCGCCGGCAGACCGTTGATCTGGATCGACGCCGGCTGGTTCACGTCGAACACGCCGTCGTTGTCCAAATCGATCAAGTAACGGAACAGACCGTTGTACTGGCCGTACGCCGCCAGCTTGTCGTAGAAGTCAACCGAGCCGTCCTCGAACTGACCGGCGAAAATGTCGTCGCTGGTGATCCCGAACGCATAGGTGATGTCGCGGTTGATGAAGTCGTTGTTGGCCGGATCGAAGAACCCGTTGCCGTTCGTGTCGACCCAGATGTTGCCAGCCGAGTAAACACCCGGCTCGGCGATGCTGTCGATCGTGAAGCGACCGACGAAGTCGCCGCCGTGCTGGCCGTCGCCCGACGGGAAATTCGGGTTGACGCCCGTGCCGTCGAACGGAGCCGCCGCATTCGATTCGCCGTCCAGCGAGTTGCCGGCCGGGTCCATGATGCGATCCGAAACGGTGAGCGTATAGCGATCGTCCGGCAGCGGCACGCCGAGGTCGTCGCCGCCGAACAGTCCGCCCACCACCTGGTGGAAGATGATCTCAACTTCCGCCAAGGCGATCGCGCCGTTGACCGTCGTGAACGAAGGCACCACATCCAAGATCGGAATGTTGCCGTTGGCGTCGCCGACCACGCTGTAGTTGCCCTCTTCGTTGGCCAACGCCCCGTAGAGCGCGTCGAAACCGGCGACGGCGAACGGGTTCACGCGAACCGGACCGTCTTGGAAGTGGACGATGACCGAGCTGACGAGCGGATCGGGGCCGCCGTTGGGCTTGGGCCGGAAGACGGTCGTCGTATTCTCGTTGTTCGTGATGACGCCGTTCAGTGCCACGTCGCCGTACAGCACGTCGGTCACTTGCGGACCGACCGTGTCGACGAACATTTGTGGCAGCGCGACCGCCGGGCTCTCGTTGCCCGCCACGTCGCGGAAGAACGCATCCACCCCGTGCAAGCCGTCGAGCAGGTTGAGCACCGAGGTGATCTCCCAGGTGCCGTTGATCAGCGGCTCGGCGCCCGGATCGGTGATCACGTCGGGGAAGTTGTGATTGCCGTCGGTCGGGATCGCCACGTCGGCGCCCGCCGCGATCGAGTCGATGTCGACTCGCACAAACGCGTTCGCTTCGGTGAAGCCGTAGAACGACGGCGTCGAGTCGTTGGTGTAGCGATCCAGGAACGGATCCGGCGCGGAGCCGGAGAAGCCCCAAGGAGCGCTGTCGCTGTCGCGACTCAAGTCGATCGTGCCCGTGGGAGCGATCGTGTCCAGCGTCACTTGCAAAGGCACAGAGAAGGCCCCGACGTCCGTGACGGCCGGCGTGCTGCGGTCGGTGATGTGAACCACCGCGGTAATGAAGTTGTTGTCGCCTTCCTGCAAGTCGCCGGCCGTTGACGGGAACTGCCAGCGGCTGTCGTTGGCCACCGTTCCGGCAGGACCGATGTATGTCACCTCAGCCGCCGTGCCGATCAGGAATCCGTTGTTGTAAACCTGGACGTCGAAGTCGACGTCGGGGACCAGGTTCAGGTTCAGGAACTCTTCCAGCCGGTCATCGTTCAGATAGATGTCGAAGACCGGATTGGTGATCCGCGTGATATCGTCGCCGTCGTGACGGCCGCTATCCGAGTCGGCTTGCAAGTCGACCACGAACGGCACCGGAGCCACTTCGTTCTCGACGTGGATGTTGTAGACGTTGACCGAATCGGTCGTCGTCCCGCTGACTCGCAAGTAATACGTCTGATCCTCGACCGACGGAATCACCAGGCGGCGACCAATCACGTCGCCGTTGGAGTTGGTGAAGTTCGTGCCGGTGCCGATCAGCGTGCCGTCGGCGTCGTAAGCGCGAATCGTCAGGGCGCCGTCGCCGGGCAGGCCCGCTCGCGTGTTGGCCAGCGTGCCGATCTCTTCGAAGTAGACCTGGAAGTCGACCGTACCGGTGTGCGAAGCGGTGACTTGATAGAAGTCCTCGTCGCCCGGCAGGTTGAACGGAGCCCCGACCGATCCCGGATCGATCGTGGGATCGACGTTGATGTCGTGGTCGCCGCCGAGGAATGTGGCGCTCGGCAGCGTGTCGTTGTTCTCGAGCGGATCGTGCTTGAAGACCACCCAACGGCCGTTTCCGTCCGTGCCCGTTCCGGGCGTCAGCGTGGTGATGCCGGTCAGAGGCGTGACATCCAGTCGCTCGACGTCGGTGTAGACGATCGGAGCGAAGGCGCCGACCGTGACCGTACCGTTGTGGTCGTTTTCGCCGACCCGCTGCAGGACCAGGTCGCCCAGCCCGTCGTCGACCACACTCAGCCGGTCGCTCGCTTGCGGCTCGCCGCCCAACACCTCAACTCGGACAGTGTGGAACGGCGTGAAGCCGGGCTCGACGTTGTTGTAATCGTCGTTGATCGTCACTTGGAACAGATCGTCGCCGCGACCGCCGCCAATCTCCACTGCTTCGACCGTCGTGCTGACCGCGTTGCCGACAAGCGTATCGATGCCGGTCACGCCGTTAATGACGGTAGTCAGACTGCTGTTGAACGTCGCGGCGATGGGATCCTGCGCGATGGTCATAATATCACTGGCGGACGTACCGGAGACGACAAACGTGTCGTAGCCGGCGCCGCCGTCAATGGTGTCGCCGCCACCGCTGTAGACGATGCGGTCCTCGCCACCGTTGCCGTTGATCGTGTCGACGCCGGCTCCGCCGATCAGCAGGTCATCGCCGGGGCCGCCGTTGATGATCGCGTCCGCGGAGAGAGTGTCGTCACCCTCGTCACCGTTGAGCGTGATGAGAACTTCACTCTCAACGCCCGCCGCCGCTTTCACATCATCGTTGCCGTCGTCGGCGTTAAACGTCAGGCGATCGCCATCAGCGTCATCCGGATCGACGACCACGACGTCGTATTGCAATCCGGCGGTCAGGACACGAGAGCCAAATACGTCCGTTTCGTCCGTAATGTCGATCTCATCGTCCGTCGTTCTTCCCCAGATGTTGGCGCTATCGGCGAGGTTTCCAACTGTGTCGAACGCAAGCTCGACGTTCTCGACTTCAGTCGCCGACAGGTCGCGAATATTGAATGTGTCACCGCCTTCGCCGCCAATCAACGCCAAGTCCTCAATCCCAGCCGCAGTGATGTCCGTAAGCGCTACCGGAGCCACGTTGAGTCGCGTAGCAATGGCGCTTGCTTCGAACGTGTTGGCCGCGGCGGAACCGAACACGACGAGCACGTCGGAGCCCACATTGCCACCCTCAACGAGGTCGGAGCCGTCGCCCGGATTCCAGATGAACGCATCCGAATCGTCGCCGCCAAATAAGGCGTCGTTGCCAACTCCACCAGTGATCACGTCGGTGCCAGCTCGACCGTAGATCGCGTCGACGCCGGCCAGGCCAAAGGCCGAGTCGTCGCCGTCTCCAGCGTCAATGAAGTCGGCGCCGGACGATCCCGTCAACGTGTCGTCTCCGCCGCCGCCGACAATGTGCACGCTGGGAGTCGCGTCGGTGAAGTCGATCGTGTCGTCGCCGTCGCCGCCGTCAGCGAACTTGGCCGATCCATCTGTCAGGTCAATATTGAGATTGTCGTCGCCGGCCAGACCGATGAATTCGGTGCGGGCGATTCCAGCGGGCGCCACGTCGACGCTGTTAAACGTCACCACGGCCACGGTCGAAGTGACCGTGTCGACGACGTTCGTGCCGATCAACTGTAATGTGTCATTCCCGCCGACCCCGGTCGTGGTCAGATCGCCGTCAAAACCTTCGAGACCAGTGGGATGCACTTCAAACAAATCGACACCTTCGCGGTCGGCCAGATTCACATTGGCCGCACCGCCGATATCGATTGTCTCGCGGTCATCGATTTGAACTCGCGTGTCGTCGCCGGGACCCGAGTTGACGACCCAATGGTTGTCGCCTTCGTCGTCATTGATCGTGACGTTGTCGGTGTCCGCTGCGTTGGCGGCGATGATCACGTGCTCAACGCCGGCGTAATCAACCGAAGCGCCGGGAACAGAGGTGACGTTGCCGCCCGTTCGCAGCGGCGGGAGACCCAAGCCGCTGGCGCCGGATGTCAACGTGATCGCCTCATTAACGGTCGCCGCGCCGGTCACGGTCAGCACATCGCTGCCCCCAGGGCTGCCGCCCAGGAAGGTGATGCCGTCTGAGTAGCCGACTGAGGCCAAGGAAACGTCGGCCACATCGTCGCCGTCGAGACCGTCGAGGATCAGACTCTCCGTCGTGGCGCTCAGCAGGGGCAAGTGAACGCCATGGACCGTATTGAGAGTCGTCGCGCTGGCGGCGCTCACCAGGAAGGCGTCCTCGCCAGCCGTGCCGCGGGCGATGAGCGTATCGGCGGCTAGGCCGACATGAGCCAAGCCGTTGACAGTCAAAGTGCCGCCGGCCGCGATATTCTGATAGGCCACTGGCAGCAGGGCCGCGCCGCCGAGCGGATTGACTTCGAAGAGGCCTTCGTTGAACGCGTTGGCCGGAGTGTGAACGATCCGATCGTCGACAATTGTCGCCGAGATCGAGAAGGTGTCGGCGCCGCCGCCGCCATCGACCGTCAGGGCTTCCGCGGTCGTCACAGTCACAGCGCCGTGACCCGCCACGGAGACAAGAGCGCCGTCAACGGTCAAGCCGGTGACGCCAATCGCTTGGCCGGCAGTCGTACCTTCGACCGTCACGTTGTCGCCGGTCTGGCCGCCGCCGTCGATCGCTTGCGTGACGCCGACGATCGCTTGGGTCGAAATCGCGTCGTCGCCGGCGCGACCATTTACGGTCAGGGCGGCGAAGTCAGCCAGCGTGATCGGAGCAATCGCCCCGAAAAATGGCGACGGCCGATTGAAGCCGAGCACCGGACCGCTGTTGATCGTGGCGACACCGTCGCCGGGGGCCGCGCCGCGACGAACTTCGATCGTGTCGTTGTCGTTCGTGGCGTTCAAGACGAGACCAGTGGCGGCCGGACCCGTGTGGGCGAACTCGATCGCTTCGGCGTTCGACACATTCACCGGTCCCACGCCCGTCGACGTCAAGATCGCGGTCGACGGATCGACGCCGGGTGTGAACGTAGCGGTGTCGTCGGGGACGTACCAGACCACATCGGAGGCGACCGGATCGCCCGCGTCGATGTTGACCGTCACGCCAGCCGTCGGCACGACGTTGATCAGGTCGTCGCCGCCAAGCGACTCGACGTTGAGCGATGTAAAGCCGGCGAAGCTGCGGACCCGGTATGACAAGGTGTCGTCACCATCGACCGTCTGGTCGAGCCGATCGTAGACGGCGATTTGCGGATTGGGCACGTCGCCCGCTTCGGTCAAGAAGACGTCGAAACGCTCACCGCCCGTCAAGCCCGGATTGTCGGGGTTGGCGCCGCGGAGCGTCAGCGTGTCCGTGTCGTGCAGGAATCCGTCGTCATCGACGACGACGATGTCGAGGTTGTTGACGAAGTCGATGTCGACGATCGGCGTGCCGAAGCTGGCGTTGGTGACGACGATCTCGCCGTGCTCAATACCCCGCGGCTGGATGACGATGTCTTCCGAAACGGCGCCGCCGAGCAGCGACGTGTGGAGGATGATCAAGTCGACCGGCAAGGTCTCATCGAGACCGTTGGGCGTGCCTTCGTCGAAGAAGACGTCGATGCCCCAACCTTGCGGCGTGTCGTCGGCGTAGGGAGTGACCTCGAACAGGTCGATGTCGTCGGCCGTCGCGCCGGTCGCCGGCGTATCGGTCGCGCTGTCGTCCCAACCGCGAACGTTCAAGTCGGTGACGTTGCGGATACCGATCGGCGCACTGCCGTTGATGTTGAGGACGAACTCGTTGTCGCCGTCGGGATCGGGCTCGAATCGCGGATCGATCGGGCCGGGGAAGATGGCGCCGAGCGGAACGGCGAGTGAATCGACGTCGCGGCCGACCAGCACGTACTGGTCGGTCTGATCGACGAGCGGATCATTGTTGTCGCCGATGATGTTGACTTGTTGGCTGGTCGGTCCCGGCGTGAGCAATGTGCTCTCGATCGAGGTCCAGGTGAACGGGAACGAAGTCGTCGACGTTCCAGGCAGCGTCGATGTGATCGAGACGTGCGGATCGGGCAAGCCGGCCGTCTTGGCACGATCGCTGTAGATGTTGATTTCGCCGGGCGTGAAGATGCTCAGTCGGTCGCCATCGGGCGCGGTCGGCGGCGGAGGATTGCCGCCGTTGACCTGGATCGGGTAGGTGAACGAAAGGGCGGCCGTGATATCGTCGGCCACGCCACCGTTGTCCGCCTCACCGCCGGCGTTCACGATCAGAGCGGGAATCAGCGGATCGGCTTGGATGAAGGTCGCCGTGTCATCGATTTCCACCGGCAACAAGGCGCCGATGCCCGGCGCGCGGTTGGTGATGCGAACGATTGTGTCGACGGTCATGTCGATGTCGTCGTAGGCCGGAGCGAACGCCGGAATCAGCACATCCGCGCCGAGGCCAAATCCATTGCCCGCGCCCTGCGGATCGAACGGATCCAGACCGGTCGTGGCTGTGTCGACCAGACCGGCTTCGCTGGGTGCGTAGACGTAGAGTTGATCGCCGGCCGTCGAATCGGTGGCCGCGTTGTTATCGATAGAGAGCGTCGAGGTCGGATCGACTCCCGAAATATGCAGGTCGGGACCCGCGCTGCCGCCGGCCACGCCGGGCATCGCGGCCGAAACCAAACCGTTGGCCGGACCGTCCCAAGGATCGCCGCCGATGAAGACGCGGGCGTCGGTGGCGTTGAGCGGTACGACGGTGATGTCGTCGTCGCCCGTCGTGCCGACGATCGTGACCGACTCATCGTCGCCCGTGCCGTCGTAGTTGACGACTTCGGTGGTCGTGATCGAAAGCGGGGCGCCGCCGTTGAGACCGCTGACGGTCATCGATCCGCCCGTGTCCGAGTAATCAAAGGTCAGCGTGCGAGCCGTGCCGCTGTTGTCGTCGATCTCGACCGAGTCGCGAGCCGCCGTCGTGGCCGCTGCGCTATCGCCGTTGATCGTCAACGAAGCGAACGGAGCGAACGGAGCGCTGCCCAGGTCCGTGGCGATGTCGAGATGGAAGCGGTCGATGCCGTCCATGCCGTCAAACGTGTTCGCCGCGCTCAACTCATCGCCGGCGATCGTAACGAAGTCGTCGCCCTGGCGGCCATCAAAGTTGGTCGCCGTAACGGCGGTCGTGTGATTCACCGTGACAACATCCGCGCCGGTTGACGTGCGGATGTTCAGAGTTTCGAGACGACTGGTTGCGTCTGGCAGGAACGTCCCGGTAACTCCACCATGAATGTAGTCAATCGTCGCTGGGGCAAAGTTGAAAAGCCGTGTCGTCTCACCGGAGTGTATGAACCCATCGGGAGTCGTCGCGACGCTGCCGATGTCGGTGATCGTGGCGGCGCCATTCAATGTGCCTGTGCCGGAGTCGTCCACGTTGAGGACGTCGGCCGTTCCTGATGGTCCGTCGTCAGGTGTGAATCGAATTGGTCCATCAATGGCTCCCAAATCGCCATCGAAGACATTGGCGGCAAAGTCCGCCGACGTGTTGCCAATGGTAAAGGTGTCGCTACCTGCCGCGCCATCGACCTCATACGCAGTGCCGGTTGCCGTCGAAATGACGTCGATCGTGTCTGCGCCAGGTGTTGACTCGAAGAATAGGTATTCCAAGGTGGCGTAGTTGATCGTCGCGGGCGATGCACCTGTAATTGCGGTCGAAGTCAAGTTAACGGTATCGGCGGAGGCGTCTGCAAAATCGTTCACCAACAACTGATCGTCGGTTCCCGCCCCACCATTGACGTTGATCGTGTTCTGCAGTAGCTCGAGAGTGTTCGTGCCGAACGGAACAATGGCGCCATAGTTGTTGATCAGGTCATTGCCGCCCTCGCCAAAGATCGAGTTGGTGGTAACGGCTACGCCGGTGGCTCGCAGAGCCCAGCGGTCGACAGCGCTGTCGTCGGCGAGCGGACCGCCCGGCAGGTTGGTGCCGTAGTACTCGACTGTCGTGATGCCGGCGATCGCCGCCGTGTAGTCGAGCGTCATGTCGTCGGCGCCGAGACCGCCGTTGATCGTCAGGATGCCCTTGTTGGCGAGTTCCTGCGACTCGAAAGTGGCCGCGTTGACCATCAAAGTCTGGAAGGTCGAGTGGACGCCGCCGTTGGTGACCGAGATCACGTCGGTGGCGGCTGTCGCGAAGAAGTCCATCTGCGTGACGGCCACTGTATCGATGACGGGTTCCAGCCCGGTGTAGGTGATGAATTCTTCGTCGCCATTGACCCCACCCGTGGCGCCGATACCCATGTTGCCGTCGACGTCGAACGTGATGTCGCCCGAGTCGGTTGCGGTCGCTTCATGCGTTTGTCGCGCGATGGTCGTTGGGCTGCCCTGAATGATCAGACGATCGCCAGGCGTGGTGGTTTGACCACCGCCGTCGTAGTCGATGCCCGTCTCAAAGAAGAACAGACCGTTGCTGAAATCGACGACCAACGTGTCGTTGTCACCGGAGCCCGTGACGACGAATTCGTCAATGTTTGCAGCCAACTGTGTCGAAACGACCACTTCGTCGCCAGGCGTTCCCGTGTCGCCGTCGAAGAGCACTTCGAACAGCGTCGGCGTGCCGGCGTTCAAACGGAGGATCGTGTTATTGGGGGCGGCGTCGGCGCCGCCGGGCAGCGAAGCGATGTCGAGTTCATCGTCGAATTGGCCGCTCGCGGGCTGCACGAGTTCAAAGTCGGTAAAGCCGACGTCGATCGACGTGCCGGCCGATTCAATCACACCGCTGTTGACGCCCGTGATGACCTTGGTCGCGCCGGTCTCGTTGTATGTCAACACATCGCCGGGATAGACCGTGGGATCGTCCCCGTCGAGCAGCAAGCCGCCGGTCGCAGCCAAACCGGTGAAGGAGAGATCGGGACCGGGCTGCGTGTTGACCACGCCGCCGTTGAGCAGGATATCGGCTCCGTCGGTGGCGACTGGCGTAACGTTGACTGAATCAACGATCGACGTATAGGTGACAGTCGCCGCGTCGTTGTCGGTGGCGTTGCCGTCGTAGTCGACCGTTTCGACAGTCCGCGCTTCAAAATCACCCGCGCCCAGGCCGGTGATGTCGACGCCGTCGGTGACGTACGAGACGCCCAAAGTACGACCCGTCGCAGCGCTCAGATCATTGATGTTCAACACGTCGCGGTTGGCTCCGTCGCTGGCCGGATCGTTGCCTTCGACGCGCAGCAAGTCCCCGCCGATCGTTCCGGTGACATTGACGTTGAACGTGTCGTTGCCCAGGTTGCCCATGAAGATGTTGTCTTCGGCCAAACCGTCGCCGGTGACGTTAAAGATGTCGTTGCTACCTTGACCCTGGATGGTCGTGTCGGCGGAGGTGCTAGTGATGTTGATTGTATCGGCGAAGTCACCCGTATTGATGTTGAGTCGATTCACCAATGCATCGTATGTGAGTCCGCCAAAGAAGCCTGTAGGCACAGCCACCGTGGTCGCCGTCACCGTCCAGGTATCCGGAAACACATTGAGGTCGTCGCGCACATTGATGGTGTCAGTTCCGCCGTCACCGCCGGGACCGTTGTCGGCGTTGAACGTCGTGGCCGCAGTGATGCCATCGGTGGACTGGGCCGTCGGGCTGATGTTCAACGTATCGCTGCCGCCGCCGCCGTTGATGGTGAGCGCCGGACCGTTGCTCTCCAGCAGGTCTGCTGTGTCGTTACCGTCGCCGAAATTGACGTTGAGTGTCGCGACGCCTACAGGCGCCGTGGCGATGTCGATGTCGACGTTGTCGGTCGTCGCGCCGCCGTCATTGGTCGACAGGTCAACACTGACGATGGGCGTGGTGTGGACAAACAGATCTTCGAAGCCGACGCCGCCGGACGTTCCCGTCACCTGAATCGATTGTGTCGTGCTGGGCGCGGCGGCGGATAATACGTCGATGTCGTCCGTGGCGTTGGGCGCAACAAAAGTGACGGACGGGAAAGCGCTCATCTCCATCGGCTCGAGACCAGTGAACGTGATCGTGCCAACGGAAGCGATGGCAACAACGCCGTCGCCGTCGGTCGTCGTGTCAGGAGTATACGTTCCCGCGTTGGCCCCATCGCCAATGACGGTCAGCAAGTCGCCGGTGGCTTCGCCGAGACCGTTGAACGTCAGCCCACCGGCTTGAATGAAGTCGCCGCCGGAGACATCGACCGTCAGGTCGTCGTCACCCGAAGTGCCGGTGATGACGATTCCCCCGGCCGTGCTTTCCACCAACATGGGAACGATCGTGACGCCGCCGCTCGATCCTGTGATGCGCCCGGTGCCCGTCCCCGTGTGGGCGATCGTCAAGTCGCTCCCCGCATTCGGTGGTGCGTACGTGAACGTCGTCACGTTGCGAATGGAGACAGAGCTGGCTGTTTCAAAGTTGTTGAAAGAAATCGTGTTGCCGCCGACCGCGATCGACCCGCCGTAGTCGGTGACGAAGTCAACACCAGTCGGGGCCGTCGCATTCGGTGTGAATTGCGCGGTAGGCGACGACTTTCCATCGACGATCAATGTGTCCGTGCCGAGCATGCCGTCGATCTGAACGTTCACGCCGAGATCACCGTCGACAACGATGCGGTCATTCGAACCACCAGCGTGCACCAGGATCGTGCTGCCAATCGCGAAACTGTAGCTGTAAGTCGTGCCGCCCACCGAAGGAACGGTAATCGGCGTCGTGTAGCCAGCATCTGCAAACGCCTGGACAGACACATCCGCGTTCGCACCATTCTTGACGATCGTGATGATGTCGTGCGCGCCCGTGCCAGACACGAAGTCAAAGCTCGGGTTGGCGCCTACGCCCCCATCCGTTCGCAGCTGGTCGTGCATCGTCAAGTCGCCCGTCCGCGCGGACAGGTCGTTGTAGTTCACCAGGACACCGCCGCCCGGCGTGTTGCCGTCGCCGCGGATCATCGGATATCGAGTGAACGCGATGGAAGATGTCGTCGCGTTCGTGTTTCGATACGACATGATCTCCGCCTGATGGAACAGGTTGGTCGATGCTGTCGCTACCGAATTGGTGATCGCGTGTTGCAGACCGAACAAGTGGCCCGCTTCGTGGGAGATGTTGTTGAGCGTGTTATTCGAGAGACCACCGGCGCTATAAACAACCGCCACATCGTCATGCGTGTTGCTCGCCGATACGAGGTCCGATGTTTCGCCCAAGACCGGGCTGCCCGGCGAAAGTCCGCCGCCGCCGGGACCGTACGTGGCGGGATTGGCGCCGCTCGGATCGACGTTAAACGTTCCCACGAAGACATAGGCGTCTTTCCATGCCGCATTGCCCCCACGCAGTGTCGTGATGACGTCCGCCATCGATGTCGCGCCCGCCACGCTCCGGCCGTCCGGAGTCGTCTGCGCCGACGCCGTGAGTTCGATCACATTGATATCGAGCCCCTCATAGGCGCGCTCGACGACAGCCTGCATTTGAGCTCGTTGTGTCGCTGTGAAACTCTGCGCCACGATGTCCAATTGTGTGGCTGCGTTAAAGCCGCCGATTCCATCGACGAGCGTCGTACCGAGGATCTTGTCTGGCCCGTTCGCGTGATCGGCCACGTCCCGGAACGCCCCTTGCGTTGTGGTCAGCGTGCCGCTTGGGAAATTGTCGCCGTAGTCGACGAAAAGGTTGGCGGTCAACACAATCCGATCTTCCAACGATTCCATCAACAAGCGGCGTTGACGAGTCTTTTGTTGAGCAAGCTTTTTGCGCTGCTCGATCGAACGGAAGTGACGGCGATCGGTGGGGTTGCGTTTCTTCACGTTGGAACTCCTGCGTACCTCGCGTCCGGGATCCAGTGGGGACCCCCGATTCAGTGACGAAAAGGACGAAAAATTTATGAATCCGTCGATTTGAAGCGACAAATGTATGTCGCTGCGCGTCAAAACAGAGAAAACAAGCGGACTCTAGCAAATGGGAAATTATGGTAGCTCGGGCCAAAATGGAAAGTCAATGAACAAGGTGGCAAAAATCCTAGAAATGTGGGGTGGGCTACAGACCGAGGGCGGACCGAAGGGATGTCGGTGGAGGGATTACGAGGTATTGGGAGCGCAGCAACGCTTCACGCTGATCTCGCACCTGGCGTTGGTGTGAGGGCCTCCCACCCCGTTCACAAAGAAAGCCACCTGCCCGCTGTTGACGCGAGAACCCTGAAAGACAGGGCAATCCGGTGACTCTTCCCAACCCAAAAAGAAAACGGTAGTCGCCTATTGTGCCAAGCGTATGTCGCTTGTCACTGCGAATTACTCGCACTTGGGGATCGGACCGATGATTCGAAGATCCGTCGGATCGGTCGGATCGGACCGATGTTTTGAAGATCGGGCGGGTCGGACGGATCGGACCGATGATTGAAGATCACGAAAAAAACCGCGTTGAGCGGATGCTCAACGCGGTTTTCGTGGGATTATCCAGATAGCCGGGAGTGCTTTCGACTTAGAAGCGAGCTTCGATGCGAGCCGTCAGACCGTCGAAGGTCATCGTGTCCCGCAGGTGGTCGAAGTTGTTGGTGTTGACGGCGGTGACCCACTCGTCGGTCTTCACGACGCCGTACCAGGCACTGTACATGTAACCGGCGGACAGACGCCAGTTCTCGCACTTGCTGAGCCAGGTGAGGCCGAATTCCAATTCGACGATGCTCGTGATCCGGCCGGCTTCCCATTCGGTGTCGACGATCGACGAATCGAAATTGTTGCCGTGATCGTAGGCGGCCGCCCACTCACCAGCCAACAAGCTGCCGGCCACTTTGCCGTAGACCAACCAGCGGCCGTTGCGAAGACGTCGCTCGCCCTCCAGGCCGGCGTGGATGCCGACGCCGTCGAAGTCGATGTCCGTGATAACCGTCTCGTTGCCGTTGACGGGCGTTTCAGCGCGGACCTGTTGTTCCAGGCTGCCGTAGCGAACACCCAACACGACGTCGACGCGATGGTCACAACTGCACGAAAGCAGTTCGCGATAGTCGAGGTCGATCAGGTCCATCGAAAGATCGTATTGGCCTTGGGCGTACGTGCCGGTGATGCCGGCCGTTTTGGTCGAATCGACAACCAACAGGGGATCGATGACGTTAGCGCCCGTGCGGTCGACGCGATCCGAGGTGCCCGATTCCCACATTGTGTAGGTCGCCGTGATGCTGCTGCATTCGTCGAGCACGTACGAGACGCCGGCGCGGAAGCCGGGTTGCTCGGTGCCGTCGAGCACGCCGACCCGACCGACTTGCGGATTCACAACCGGCGGAGCGGCCGCACCGTTGACCTCAACGGCGTACGCCACGTCGGCGTCGCGAGCCCGCAGGTAGATGAAATCGCCGAACAGAGCGAACTGATGGTTGTTGCCACAGTTGTCCTTGCCTTTGCCGCAATTGTCGCAGTCACCGTCGCAGTCACCCTTGCCTTTTCCGTCGCAGTCGTCGCTCCCCGAATAGGCGGCTTGCACGATCGCCGGAATGCCGGGTGGCGGCATCATGATCGGCATGTAGGCTTGCTGCACTGGCGCCATTCCAGGCGGCAACCCAGCAAACTGAGGCGCAAACTGAGGCGCAAACTGAGGCGCCATTTGAGGCGGCATGCCCATCACGGGCGCCAATCCACCAGCGGGAAATCCCTGAGGTGGATACTGAGCGTGCGCGATGTGCCCGCAGACGGACAATAACAGCATCGCTACGCTAAAAACGAATTGGACTCTCATGGATAATCCCCCCATGTAGTATTGGCTGATAAGTCCAATCGACCCGCAGAGCCAGTAAATCGAGAACAAGTCATACGGCCCGCAAAGTCGACGCAGATCGCCAAGTCGGGGCAGATGCCCCAATTGACTTAAAACAGGGGGGCTAAGCGGAACGGGCGATGCTGTAAGTCCTCTCGGGCAGGACTTCGCGACGAAGTCGCGACCATGGACGTTCCACTTGCTACAGCGTGTTTTGGAAACAACCCGCTCTTTCGACGGGGCCTTGGAAGGCGCCTTGGAAGGGCATCGTACGTATGCTGATCGCGAATCTGACGGCTGCTGTTGCGGACGAACCCGCTCTCTCGACGGCCTGGGAAGGCCATCGTACTTGGGGACGAGCCAAACCGGCGGTTTCTCTCAACTGTCCAACAGGGCGGTCAGATCGCCGCGCCGAGAGGCTGGTCGCGACAAGTCTCGGGTCAGTTGCACGTTTGTCGTAAGGGCTGTACCAGTAACGCTTAAGGGCTGGAGTGTCCGCCGGCGAGCCAATCGCGACAGCAGAATTGCTGCCGGAGGGTCCTCAGCTCGGTTCCCTTTTCCACCCTGACTGTCAAATATTCTCCAGTTCCCCATTTCAGAGAAGGAGGAATTGGAACGATGTTGGTGCTATCCCGCAAGAAAGGCGAGTCGATCGTGATTGGCGACAATGTTGTCGTCACCATCATCGACATTCGCGGGGATAAGATTCGCATCGGCATCGAGGCCCCGATGGACGTCCCTGTGCACCGCCTGGAGGTTTACCAGGCGTTGCAGGAACACGCCATCCAGCAAACTGCCGCGCAAGCCGGTAAACCGGCCCAATCATAAGTCGCGACCGAGAACCAGAGTTCTTTGCTCCTCAGGCAGGCAGGATGCCTGCCTTTTTTCGTTCTTAGGTAACCGTACGATGGCCTTCCAAGGCCGTCGAGAGAGCGGGTTAGTCCAAAAGAGGCCGCCAGATTCGTGCTTTGCGTATGTACGATGGCCTTCCAAGGCCGTCGAATGCGGTTAGCCCCGAGACCAACCGACAGATTCGTGCTCAGCGTCGCCTAAAATCGCCGCGATCTCATTGACTGGAACGTCCATTGTCCTGCCCGGCAGGCAGGACCTACACGAAGTCGGCGCCCGTTGAGAACGGTCGGATCATCTCGGGCAGGGGTCGCGCGATCCTCAGGTTGGGGCGACAAATCTGGCGCCGAACAGCTGCGAAAAGTGTCTAATAATTCTCGACTTACGGTGGCTCGTTTGGCATAATGCGACACGATACTGTTCTTATTTTTTCAACGACTAGCCGCATCTCCACCCTTCTCACGACCGCGGGTCCTTTTCATCGAGGTGAGCCATGCGCTGTTTTTGGGCATTGAGCCTGTCCTTAGTAATCTCATTGGGTTTGACTGGTTGCGGTGGCGACGACAGCGGTCCAGTCGCGAGCAACTCGAACTCCGAATCCGGTGAGGGCGACACGGGCGGTGGCGATGAGATGATGACGGGCGATCCCGACAATCCCGGCGGAGACGATCCGGGGCTCGGTGATCCCGGCACGGGCGGCGCGGACGCGCCTGGCTTTCCCGGTGGCGGGCCTGGCGGTGAGCCCGGTGGTGCTGGTCTTGAGCCGGGCGGCGATCCGGGCGCGGGTCTAGGCGGCGATCCGGGCGCGGACTTAGGCGGTGGCCCTCCTGGCAGTGCAGGCGGCCCTCCCGGCGGCTTCCCCGGCAGTGCAGGCGGCCCTCCCGGCAGCTCGGGTGGCCCTCCTGGCGGCTTCCCCGGCAGTGGCCCTCCCGCCGGCTCGGGTGGACCACCTAGCAGCTTCCCCGGCAGTGCAGGCGGCGCACCCGGCAGTTTCCCAGGCGGCTCCTCTGGCGCACCCGGTAGTTTCCCAGGCGGCTCTTCTGGCGCACCCGGTAGTTTCCCAGGCGGTGCCTCTGGCGCACCCGGCAGTTTCCCAGGCGGCGCTTCTGGCGCACCTGGTGGCGATCCCGGCGCACCCGGTGGCTTCCCCGGTGGAGCGCCTGGTGGATTCCCAGGCGGCTCACCTGGCCAAGCTACCCAACAAAAACCAGCGACGTTGGCTGACGAAGCGAAGGTCGCCTTCCAATCGGGCAACGATCGGTTGGCCCTGAACCTGATTTACGCCGACAACATCACGCGACCTGACGCGGAACATTTGGCCGGATACCTCTGGTCGGCCCATCTGAAAGAACCCTCCCTCGCTCTACGGTGGGGCGTTGGTGTCGAATACCAAGCCAGGTCGTTCAAGGGTACGGACGTCAAGCCGATTGGCACCACGCAAAAAACGCCTGAGAAGCGGTCGAGAAATCGGCGTGGCGGAGGTGACTTTGGCGGACCGGGCGGGTTCGGCGGTGATCCCGGCGGAGCAGGTGATCCCGGCGGCGGCGACCTCGGCGGCCCCGGTGGACCGGGCGGATTCGGCCCTGGTGGGCCGGGCGGCTCCGGTGGGCCGGGCGGTTTCGGCGGTGGCGGCGGGTACCAAGGAAGTGGAACCGTCATCAGCAAGTACACCGGTGAGTTTGGCGACAAATTGGTCGAACGACTCAACGAGCGAGCTACCCGTGGATTCTTTGGATTGGCGCTGAAGAACGCTCCCAAAGCAGCCAGTGGCGGATCCGGCGGCGGACGAGGCGGATTTCCCGGCGGCAGCGGTGGCGGACCTCCCCCCGGTTACGGAGCGCCTCCTGGTGGAGCCCCCGGCGGAGCTTTCCCGGGTGGAGATCCTGGCGGAGCTTTCCCGGGTGGAGATCCCGGCGGAGCTTTCCCGGGTGGCGATCCTGGCGGAGCATTTCCGGGCGGCGCTGGCGGACCTGGCGGGTTTGGTCCCGGCGGTCCGGGCCAGGGCGGCGGTGGCGGCCGTGGCGGCCGGTCCTCCGGCGGTCTCGGCGCAGGCGTCACGCTGTTGGGTGAGGGCTCCTCCGACGATCTGCTAGAGAAGGCCCAAGAACAGCAATTGCACTTGGTCTTCATCTTCTCGACCGACGTCACCGAAGCCAAGAATGGCTTGGTGATCAACAACACTTCGGTAAAACTGTACGACGCTCGCACGGGCAAAGAGTACCGCGACAGCGCGAAGAAGCCCGCCCCGAAAATCACCTTGAACAACTACAAGGTGCAATTGGAGCGGGCCAAAGAGAACCGTCGCGGCGACGATCCGGTCGACGCCGAGTTGAAAGACCTGTTTGAGTTCGTCGACGCCAATTTCAAGTTGGCGGCGATGCCCAGCGGTTTGACCGCTGACAACGTGAAGTCTCGCCTGGGGCGATTGATCGAAGCGAAGCCTTCCAATCCCCTCCCCCTGCTTTCCGAAGCTCGCTTCTATCAAGCGAAAGGGCTGCTGACTTCCGGTGATTTCTCGAAGACTGCGATCGCCGTGGTCGGTCGAGATAAGGCTCAGGCAATCGTCCAGGGCAGCGCGAGCGACAAACGGAAAGCTCTCGCTGCGTGGCTGAAGTAGCCGCGCCCGGACCAACCCAAAGCCGGCCCTTGCGTGGGGCCGGCTTTTTTATTGCGCCCGCGGTGCGGAGGTCCAGATCGGTTCCAGATCGCCTCGCGGACCATGAGGACGTGTTCAGTTCGAGATTCCCAGAGGTTGGCGTGAAATTGCCATCGCCGCTCGTTAGAATCTAACACCTGACGGGAGAGCGTTGATGGCGGACCACATCTGGTATTTCGCGCGTGGCGAAGAAGAAAAAGGGCCATTCACCGAGCCCCAAATGCGCGCGCTCGCCGTCGCCGGAAAGTTGCGCGACAGCGACCTCGTCTGGAAAGAGGGGATGCCCGACTGGATCGTCGCCGCCGATGTGCCTGACCTGCTCTCCCATGAACAGGCGACCAACGGGCGCGATTCCTCGAATGGTCAAGACTCCGCTCCGAGCGGAATGTCCGTCGTCGCCGCCGCTCCACGAGCCCGCCGGGTCGCGCGTCGATCGAATGAAGACTCCCAACAGCACATCTTGAGAACGGTGGGTAGGATTCTAGCCGCGATCGGGTTCTTCGGAGTGCTGATCTCGAAAGGCTGTGACGGACTGTCGCAGCGCTACGTTCGCCGGCTCGAAGCGCGACGCGACTGGGCCACGCGTGACTTCGAAGCGCGGTGGACGCAGAAACTGGCTCCCATCGAAACGCAACTCACCGCCGCCAGCGCCACCGGCGACAATCAGACTCGCATCTTGCAACTCGAAACTCAGAAGAACCAGATCATCGGGGATCGTGAAAAACAGCGGCGGAATCTGGAGCAGACCGACTGGCGCGACTTCAACGACTCCGCCCGCCAAGCCGAGATGACTCATCGCATGAGCGGGTTCTGGCGCGAAATCGCGTTCTTCATCGGCACGTTCGCGTTCACCGGAGGACTGCTCGCCCTAAGTCTCAATGGCGATGGACCGGAGCGCTGGATGTGCCTGATCATCCTGGCTATCCTCGCGTTCAGTCTGTACGTGGGCGGGTCGAGTTGGGGATCGGGCTGACACGATTGATTGCTGGACGTTACGTCTGGCTACTCCGTCAGCGTCCAGACAACGACCTTGCCGTGCCCGGCAGCGTAGATCTTCTCGAGCGATTCGTCGACGACGAAGTCGTGTACGTGCATCGGCGCTTTCGCGTGCTTGATCACCTTCTTCGTCTCCAGATCGATGATCTGGATAAAGCCGTTGTGGTCGCCGCCGGCGATCACCATCCACTTTCCGTCGGGATGGTAGGCGATGCGTTGGACGAGCCCCTTGTAAGTCTCGCCGGGGAACTCAAACGTCCGCTCTCCCTTGCGCCAATCGAAAATCTCCATGCGGGCGAGCGCGCCGAGGTGATCGATATTGCCGATCTGCCCGATGCCGCCACACGCCAGCGAATTCCCGTCGGGTGAAAAGGCGAGCGAGCGAATCCCGCCGATCGAGTGAATCCGCTGCTTGGGATCCCAGGTGTACATCAGAGGCGCTTTGAGCTCTTTGACCTGTTTCCCGCTGGCGAACTCCCAGACCAGGATCCGACCGGTCTTGTCGGCGGTGGCCAGGTGAACTCCGTCCGGCGAGAACTCACAGGTGAACAACATGGAGGGAAAGTGATGGGGCGTCATCGGTTCATGGCCGACCAGCTCGCGAACCAACTCACCCGACTCGGCGTTCCAGACCCGGCAAACCATGTCGTCGGCGACGCTCACGACGTGCTTGCCGTCGGGCGAGGTCCGCAGCTTTCTCACCCACTTCCGATGCGCGTCAATCGACCGCACTTGCTCACCCGTCTCGGGTTTCCACCAAATCAGCTTGCCGTCAAAGGCTCCCGAAACGACTTGCTCACCGGCCAGGGTGACGCTGGTGACGTAGCCGCGGTGAGCCTCCCATTCCGCGGCCTCGGGCTTCTCGGCCGCCAAATCGACGTCGAGGACCCGGGCGGTGGAGGCTCCGAGGAACAACCGTTCGCCGCCCGGCTGGCGAGCCACGCCGAACAGAATCTCCTTGCGGCTGAGTTCCTTGGCGACCTTGAGTTTGTTGGGATCAGCGGCCATGTGGGTTTCTCACTTCGTTCTTCATGTCGCTCAGGCGAGTACTTCGGGAACGGGTTCAATGCCGGGGTTTGTCAGCGGAATCGGTCTGGCGCCGAAGTAGTATTCGCTTCGATGGTCCAGACCGAGGGCTTGGTAGACCGTGGCGAACAATTGCCCCGACCCGATCTCACCATCCGCCACGTGCTGCCCATCTTCGTCGGTCTTCCCGTAGACGGAACCACCCTGGACGCCGCAACCGGACAGCGACGAACTCCACGCGCGAGCGAAGTGGTCGCGGCCGAGACTCGGATTGATGTTGGGCGTGCGGCCAAACTCGGCCAGCGTGATGACCAGCGTGTCCTCGAGCAGTCCGCGTTGCTTGAGATCGGTCAGCAATGCGAACATGACATGATCGAGTTCGTAGACCAGTTCGAGATGCGTCTCGAAATTCTGACCGTGGCTGTCCCACCAGGCTCGGGACACTTTGACGAACGGCGTGCCCGCCTCGATCAACCGCCGCGCCACCAGAGCCTGTTGGCCGAACAGCGTCGGTCCATAAAGGTCGCGCGTCTTCTGCGGCTCGCCGGAGATGTCGAACAGCTTCTCGCTCGCCATCAGGCCCCGCACTCGATCGTACGCCTCGTTGTGGCTTCCCAGCGCGGCGGACGTTCGACCGTTGGCGAATCGTTTGCTCAACAGAGCTCGCAAATCGGATCGCATCTTGTGATCCTCGTCGGAGATCCCTTCGAGCCGACTGAGATGTTCGGGTTTGTTGTTGGTGGTGAGGAACATGGGCATGTAGCGAGCGCCGAGGAACCCCGATTGTCCCACGGCGTTGCCGCGTCCTTCGGTCGCTGTGTAGAACGAGACGTAGTCGGGAACGGCCGAGTCGGCCTGTCCCAATTCGCGAGCCAAGACGGCTCCCATGTCCGGGTAGCGAACCGCCGGCTCGTCTCGGCGCCCCAAGTGCATCAGCCGCGCGGCGCTGCCGTGTGATCCGTCCTTCGTGTTGAGCGATCGGATGATGGCCGTGTCCTGTAGTCGGCCGGCCATCTTGGGCATCAATTCGGAGATATTGACTCCGGGAACCGACGTCTGGATGGACGCGAAGGGTCCTCCCGTGGGCCGACCCGGCTTGGGATCCCACGTCTCCAACTGGCTCGCCCCACCCGCCAACCACAGGAGGATGACGCGTTTGTTCTTCCGCTTGAGCTCTTCCGCCAGCGCGGGCTCCTTGAGCAGATTGAGGGCGGTCATCTGTGAAGCGGCCAACCCGCCAGCGGCCGCAGTCGCTCCCAAAAACGATCGCCGGCTGACCGGATGCTGCTCAGCGGACGTCCAAGTTCGATTCGACATAGTCAGTTCCTTGTGACCGAGTCCTCGCGCCGTGGCGGTCAAGTCGCCACGCCCTTGTTCCCTGATCAGTAGTTAAAACGCAATTCACTGCTTGTGAGTAACGCCCAGACGAGTTGCTTGCAGGCCTTGTCGCGACGATCTTCGCGGCTCTTCAAGTAGGCGACCAACGCCGCTCGCTCCTCCGCATCGGGCGTCCGTCCGTGAATGTTCTGCATGAGAGCTTCAACCAACTGATTGTTGTCGTCCAGTGTCTTTAAATGGGCGATGAGCGAGTCGCCGCTTTCGCGCATGATTTCCTTGCGGATCTGGTCGCTATTGCTGAACAGCAGCGCCTCGGTCACGCCCACCTGAAAACCCTCGCCGGGCATTTCAAACTTGTTCGACAAGCCCCGAGCGCCGGCGTGAATCTGGTCTAACCGCTTCGCCCGCTCCTCCTCGCCGACCTGCTCGCCTTGCAAATGCGCCGGGTGGTAGCCAGCCAACTTGAGCGAGGTCGCGTACTGCAGCGGCGACAGCGGCCGCACCGACCCAACTGCGAAGAGCTCGTCCTCCGGCCGCTCGGCCGCGCTGTCCCAGCGGCTGCTGCGAGCGTACGCCCGGCTCAACACGATGCCGCGAATCAGCCGGCGAATGTCGTAGTTGTGGCTTTGTACATCGCGAGCCAGCCAGTTCATCAACTGCGGATGGCTGGGCGGGTTTTCCGGGTGCATTTGGTCGAGCGGGTTGACCAAGCCACGACCGAGCAGGCGAGCCCAGACCTGGTTGACCAGCGACTTGGCGAAATAGTCCGAATCGCCTGTCCGCAAAGCGACGTCGATCAGTTGAGCGCGACGGCTGAACTCGGGCGCCGGCGGCGCTTCCTTCTTCTTCTTCAACTCTTCCAGCTTCTTCTTCTCCGCCTTCTTCTCGGCGTCGGTGAGCGATTTCGGCTCAGGCTCCTCCACGACAGCGCCCGTCAGAAACATTAACTTGGCCGTCCGCGATTCGCCCGCGGTCGTCTTGTACTCGACCAGACCATAGCTGCGTTCGCCGATCAGCCCACCGTTGTCAAACGTGCGATTGAAGAACGACTTCATCCCGAAGAAATGGGCCTGCGTCCATTCCGCCGCCTCCGGATGATCGTGACACCTGGCGCACGACACGTTGACACCGAAGAAGTCGCTGCTGACCTTGTTGGCCAACTTGTCCAAATCGCCGACCCGCGACCGCACGTACTTGATGGCGCCCTGCTGCTTGGCGTCCTCCGGCTCACCCACAATCACGTCTTTGAAAATCTCGTTCCAGGGCCGTTTCGCCTGAAACGCCTGCCGCAGGTAGTCTCGCAGGCTGTCCCCGACGTCGTGCATCAACATCGCGTCGAACTCGTCGGCTTGGTGTCGATCGAACGCCGGCGTCGACATCAACTGATCGACCAGTGCGACGCGCTGTGCCCCGTCCAGCCCACCCTTTGATTCGGCGGCGGTCGGGATCCGGCCCACCAAATCGAGCATCGTTCGTCGCCTCAGAACCTGTGCGGACGCTTCCGCCGCAGGGGTCACTTGCTCGCTCTTCAGACGAGCACCGACGTAATGGTCGATCGCCTGCTCGACGGAATGCTCCGGCGGCAACAAATCGTCGGCAACGACGTGGCTGGCAATCAAAAGACCAACAAGGGTGTACAGCCACAGGCGGATTGAGCACATTCTGAAAACCTGAGGTGGGCGGGGTTTGGGCGGGGCGCGGATCACCGGCGTGACGACAGAGATCGACGGCGGTTGATATGATAGCGAACCGCAGCGCCGATTTCCAGCTAAATGTCACCGCCACAATCCGCGCAATCCCTGCATCCACAACTCTTTCCGGCCGAGAACCACACTGGCCCGCCGGGCAAGCGGCAACGCTCCGGCAACCGACGCCCACGTCAGCGAACGCACGGCAACATTTTCGGGCCGAGCGCCAAACCAACCCCATTTTCGCCGTAGCCAGATTCACCGTAGCGTTGAGGCAACGCTGGCAACGCCGCAGGAACAACGTCGAGCGCTAGACGCCTGGTGTAACCGGATGCGGTGACACCCGGACCGCACCTATCGCGAGAGGAATTCGACGACCACATTGACGTCGTTCAGCGGGACGCTGACATCCTCTGGCCCGGGCAGACCTTGCACGGTCGCCCGCAGCGTTTCAGCGTCGAAGCTGATCCAATCCACGGGCTCTCCGCTGTTTTGCGCCGCCAAGTCTCGATAATAGGTCAAGAGATTCGTACGGTTGCGAACCGTAATGACATCGCCGGGGCGGACTTGGAATGAGGGCGAGGTGACCTTGACGCCGTTCACTTGGAAGTGGCCGTGGGCGATTCCCTGTCGAGCCTGCGGGCGCGTGCGGGTGTAACCGGCGCGGCGAATCACGTTATCCAGTCGACCCTCGCACATGATCAACAACATCTCACCGGTATTGCCCGTTTTTCGCGAGACCTTGGTGAAGTAACGGCGGAGTTGGCGTTCGCCCAGACCGTAGTAATGCTTGACCTTCTGCTTCTCCATCAGGGCCAGACCGTAGTTGGACGGGCGACGTCCGCGGGTGTGCATCCCAGGAGGAGCTTCGCGGCGATCGGCGGCGCGGATCGCGCCGGCGCTCTCGTAGATCTGGGTGCCCAGTCGACGGTTGATTCTGGCCTTGGGGCCATTGTAGCGAGCCATGCAGGGTATCTCCGGTCCCCGTTTGCAGATCGACAAACGGCTAATGATGTCGAATTAATGGCTGACGTACAAGGGGGTTTTGCCGAGGAACGTTGAGGAATCGAGCCCGCGGCGCGGAGCCAACGGGTCAAACGCCTACGGCCGATCCGCCGTAGGCGACGATCTCACTCGGCAGTTCGCTCGAATCGTCGAAGAGGACAATTCTGCCGTGGGGGATCCCTCGAGCCATTCGCCGCAAACGCTGGTTGTCCACCTCGCGGCCGGGGATCTGCCGGATACAGATCGCCGAGACCTGATCCGGGTATTTGCGCGCGCAGGCCGCGTAAATCTCCGGATCGCGTTCACCCGAATCCCCTACCAGAACGAACCGTCGCTCCGGAAACAAGTGGACGAGCCGGCGGACAACGGCCGCCTTGCCCTTTCTCCGCAGCAGCAGCATCCGCCGCAGCATGTGGTCGCGCAGCCGAAAGGACCGCAAATGGAAAGTGCCGTCCGGAAAACCGTACTCGTCCTGGTACTCGGCCAACGGGCCAAACAGCTGCCAGGGGCTGGACGACACGTAGTGGAACGCCGCGCCCTGGCTCCCCCACTGCTGATACAGAGAAGCCATGCCGTCGATTTCTCGAAAGTCGTTCAGAAATGTGTTGGCCAGCAGAGTCCTTCGAGAACTGCAATCCGTGTGCTTGATCGTATCGTCGATGTCCGAGATGACCGACCATCCTGTCGGCTCAATCAATCGCACGGTGCTTTCGATCGTCCGCCGATCGCCGGGCGGAGTCACGAGTTGAATGGGCAGCATCCGAGCGCCGCCCTTGTCCCAGCCGAAGCGGTCGACGTCATCGCCCGTCAGCCGCAACGCGCCGCGGAAATGACCGTTCCGTTTCGATTTCTTCTGCAGTTGGAATTTGCGACCCGCTACCTCGACCGCCATCCGACGCCCTCCCTCGGGCGTCGCCACGAACCCCTCGATCCGCTCGCGAAAAATCTCGCTGTCCAGATCCGTTGGTTCCACTCGCATCGCGCGGCCTAGCAGACGGATCATCAGCCGCTTGCGAAAATTGACACTGCCTCGACCAAACACAATCCCTTCGACAACCACGCGCCACACTCGATTCACCCGATACCCGAAGCTCGGGTACAACACCACCTCTTCGTCGCGCTGGAGATTGGTAATCGGGGCGTCGTGCTGGATCATGCGCTCGTCAATTCCGTTGAAATAGAACCATGACTAGACCGCACGCAGGAGAGGGCTGTCAAGCCTTCGAGGGCCTTCGTTTTGGTGAGCGGTTGATGTCATTCGCCGCCGGAACGACCTTATTTGTCTGATTTCGCTCGCTCCACCGGCGGAAAACCCCGAGCAGACAAGCCGGGCAGGCGAGCAGTTGAGTGACGAACTTGTGGAAAAAACAGGGCTCGGTAAGATGGTCAACTTCGCTAGCAGCCACTTTGTTCGCTCGATTGTCAGCGGCTGACACCCCAAGGACTGAGATGCACTCGCAAGTCGTCGTGCTGGGCGGCGGACCCGGCGGATACGCGGCCGCCTTTCTGGCCGCCGACATGGCCATGCAGGTCACACTCGTCGAAGCCGAACCGCGGCTCGGCGGCACGTGCCTGCTGCGCGGATGCATTCCCTCCAAGGCCCTCCTGCACGTCGCTCGGGTCATTTCCGAAGTCGATGGACTAACGGATGAATGGGGAGTTCGGTACGCTCCTCCCCAGATCGACATCGACAAGGTGCGGCAGCGAAAAGAGCAAGTCATCACGACACTCTCCGGTGGTCTGCAGGGCCTCGCGAAGCGCCGCAAGGTCGACGTCATCCACGCCCGCGGCTTCTTCGAGAACTCGTCTACACTCCGACTCGACGGCGACCACGACTCGATCCCCGCCGGCGGGCAACTGACGTTCGACCACTGCATCCTCGCCACCGGCTCCTCCCCAGCCATGCCGCCGGCGTTCGACATCGGATCTCCGCGCGTGATCGACAGCGGTGGCGCCCTGGACCTGCCCGACGTGCCCGACACTTTGCTCGTGATTGGCGGCGGCTATATCGGTCTGGAGATGGGAACGGTCTACGCATCGCTGGGAGCCAAAGTGAGCGTGGTCGAGTTGACGGAGGGATTGCTGCCCGGAGCCGATCGCGACTTGGTCCGTCCACTGGAGCGGCGGTTGAAGTCGGCGTTCGCAGACCGCATCTTCCTGAACACCAAAGTCAGTTCGCTCGTCGAGCGCGACGGTCAAGTCGAAGTCGCCTGGGACGGGCCCGACCAGATGGCCGCCGAGCGTTTCGATCGAGTGCTCGTCGCCGTCGGCCGCCGGCCTAATTCCGCCAACTTGGGTTTGGAGAACACGGACATCAAAACGGACGACCGCGGATTCGTCCAATGCGACCGGCAGCAGCGGACCGCCGACGCGCGGATTCTGGCGATCGGCGACGTCGCCGGCGAACCGATGTTGGCACACAAGGCGACTCACCAAGCGAAAGTCGCCGTCGAAGTGTTGGCTGGCGAGCCGGCCGCGTTCGACAAGTTGGCCATGCCGGCAGTGGTCTTCACCGATCCCGAGATCGCCTGGGTCGGCCTGACCGAAACCGCAGCGAAACGCGACGGTCGCGAATTCAAGGCGGCCATTTTTCCGTGGGCCGCCAGCGGTCGAGCTCAATCGCTCGGGCGAACCGAAGGACTCACCAAATGGCTCGTCGATCCGAAGACCGAGCGAGTGCTCGGCTGCGGCATCGTCGGAGCGGGAGCCGGAGAGTTGATCGCCGAAGCCGCCCTCGCTCTCGAAATGGGTTGCGAAGCGCGCGACATCACCGAGACGGTTCACGTCCACCCAACGCTCGGCGAAACGCTGATGAATGCGGCCGAGGTCTTTTTCGGAACGGCGACCGAAATCTACAAACCGCGGCGAAAATAAAGGCGCAACTGTCTCAGCGAGCTTCGCAAAGAGAGATCGCACACAAAAACATGGGGCACAAAGAACAAGTTCCTCGACGACATGAAGCCGCTGCAATCGTCCGCCCCTCAGGACTCCGAACCCGGAACAACACCTTGTTTGACCTGCTCATTCGCAACGCGACGATCATCGACGGCACTCGCGCCACGCGGTTTCGCGGCGACATCGGCGTCGTCCAAGATCGGATCGCCGCGATCGGTGACTTAGCGGCCGCCGACGCCGAGCAGGTGCTTGACACCCGCGGCAAAATCGCCGCCCCGGGCTTCATCGACGTCCACAATCACAGCGACGGCTGGCTGCTCAACACGCCCAATCTCCTCTGCAAGACAACGCAGGGGATCACAACCGAAGTGCTGATGTCCGACGGCATCTCGTACGCCCCGGTCGACGAGCACACGTGGCGCGATTGGTTCTTTTATCTCCGCGCGCTCAATGGATTGAGAATGGATGAGTACGCGGGCTGGCAGTCGATCGACGACTACTTACAGCGCATCGATGGGGCGACAGCGCAGAACGCAGCCGCCCAGATTCCCTACGCCAACGTCCGCGCCTTGGCTTGCGGATGGGGTCGCGCCGCGCCGGACGACTTTCAGATGCGGCAGATCCTAAACGACGTTCGCACCGCGATGGAGCAGGGAGCCGTCGGCCTCTCAACCGGACTCGACTACATCGTCCAATGCTTCGCGACGACGGATGAACTGGTTGAAGTATGCGCGGCGGTCGCCGAATACGACGGCCTCTACGCCACCCATGTGCGCTACAAGAAAGGACTTTTGCCGGCTGTCGAGGAGGCGATCGAGATCGCGCGGCGCTCGGGCGTTCGGCTTCACATTTCGCACCTCAAAGGGCAGTCGCCCGGCGAAGTCGAACAAGTGCTCACACTGCTCGACCGCGCCGGCCGCGACATTCAAGTCGGCTACGACGCCTACCCCTACCAACCCGGCTCGACGATGTTGAGTTACCTGGTTCCCAACGAGATTTGGGAGGACGGCGTGCTCGCCAGCCTCGGCAAACTGTCCACGCCCGTTGCGCTCGAGCGATTCGCGCGCGGGCTGGAAGCCTACCGCCTGGACCTCGATCAGATCCGCATCGCCTGGGTCGCGAGCAAGGGCAACTCGGTCCACCAAGGCAAAACACTCAGCAACTACATCGAAGAGCTGCAGTTGCCGGCCGGCGACGCACTCTCCCGGTTGCTGTGGGAGGAGCGCTACGGCGTGTTATTGGTGTTCGATGAGGGCGACGACCAGTTGATCACCCCGTTGCTGCAACACGATCTGTTCATGCTCGGCAGCGACGGGATCTACTTCCCCGATGGCGACGTCCACCCCCGCGCGTACGGCTCGGCCCCGCGTATCGCCGGCCGCTGCGTGCGAGACTGGCGGCTGTTCGATCTGGAAACGGCCGTCCACAAGATGACTCAGCGCCCGGCCGAGTGGTTTCGACTCAAAGACCGAGGCGTGCTCCGCGAGAGCGCGTTCGCCGATATCGTTGTCTTTG
>JASMLW010000615.1 GCA_030748485.1 Pirellulaceae bacterium | reverse complement strand
GCAAGGCGTCTGATTACAGCCTGCCGGGGTGGAAGTCGTACGCCCAGTTTTTTGGCGACTCGGCTGAATCGAGAACGTTGTTTGTCAAGATCCAGCAGCACGAGTCCGAGTTGATGGGGGCGATCGACGGCGGACCGGCTGTCGCTTCCGAGGCGCTCGGTATTCGAGTTCAAGAACTGCAAGCTCTGGCGCGGACCAATTCGCCCATCAACGAAGGGAGTTTCGCCGCCGTCCTGTTCGCCGCTCGTTCCGACAAGGTTCAGGTTTCACCCCAAACCGCGTCGTTGATCTACTCGCTCTGTCATCATCGCTCCGCCCAGACTGCGTTTTCCCGCGGCGCCAATCGGAAAGCCATGCGGCAACTGTTAGGTCAGTGGATCGCCAAAGGCGAAGACTGGGCCGCCTATCAAGGCATGACGCTCGCCATGCGGTTTGGACTCAAGGCCGGTCTCGAACCGGCCACGCGATCGCTTTCCAACGCGGCCACCCAGACGCACATTCAACAATACGCGCTGCTCACGATCGCCAAGCTGGGCGACAGGTCCCACCTGCCGCTGCTGGAGAGCATGTTGGATCGCAAAGACCAGTGCTCCGCCCGCCGGGTGCGCACGAACAACATGCTCGTGGAATATAAGACGGAGCTTCGCGACATCGCCCTCGCCTGCATTCTCCGCGTGCTCGACAAGAACGAGCGCGCCTTCGGCTTCAAGAACGCCGATCGCAACGAACAATACGTCTACAACACGACATCCCTCGGGTTCTCCTCCAATGAAGAACGCGAGCGCGTCTTCGCCAAATGGGCCGAGTTGAAGAAGGAACTCGACAAGAAGGCCAGCGAAGAGCAGGCCGGCGACGAGAAAGAGGGAGCTGAGAAAAAGGCCGGCGAACAACAGTCGTCGGACGACAGCCCCTAGGCCGCCCCTAGGCCCCTAGGCCAGAGTCGCATGCCCGTCTAGTCAGGCTCAGCGTCTCACCCGGCGACACTCTCGACACTCTAGATCGTGTCCAAGTCGGAAAGATCGCGTTCGGTGATCATCGTGAACCCCTTTTGATTGAGCGTGTCGAGCGCCGTCTCGATGTTGTCCACCATCAGGGCGACCGCCGGCCGACCGTTGGGGCGAGCGATCAGAGGATAGACCTGCACGATGTTGAGTTCGGCCTGTAGCAAGGCGGTGCAAACTCGCAGGAGCGGTTGAGATCCGTCCGGCAACTCGACGCCGACCAGGTCGGTTTCGATCATCGCCAGGCCGGCTCGCTCAAGGATCTCGCGCCCTTGTTCGGGGTGGCTGAGCAGGAACCGGACGAAAGCGCATTCGGTGGCGTCGTTGATGGAGAGGGCGACGATGCGGACCTTGCTCCCCTCGAATCGGCGGACGACTTCCAGCAGTTGACCGACGCGGTTTTCCAAGAAAACCGTGAATTGTCGAATCGTGGGGTAATTTCGTCCCCGCATGGTGCTCATGTCGGTGGACGCGCCTTCACCGATACTCATCCGTGGCCGTCTCAATCGAATTGGGTGGGGGGCTACCCGAGAACCGGGTTATGGTCATAACTATAGGGCGGCTAATAGATTCGGTCAATCAGCAGCGTTTTGGCGAGACAATCAGCAGCGTTTTGGCGAGACAATGACGTTTCTCAAAGAGTTTACTCTCGATGTCCGCGTGCGATACCAAGAGACGGACGGTCAAGGTCGCGTGCATCATGCCAATTACCTCACCTATTTCGAACAGGCTCGCGTCGAGATGCTGCGGCACGCGGGCGTTCTTTACGGGGAACTCGAAGCGTCGGGGCGTTTCTTAGTCGTCGCCGACGTCCACATTCAGTACTACTTGCCCGCTCGCTACGACGACCTTTTGCAGATTCACACGACGGTGACGCGAGCCCGCGGAGCGCGGATGACTCACCGCTATCTGGTCTACCGAGACGCGGAGCTTGTGGCGGAGGGAGAGACCGTCATCGCTTGCACCGATCACGAAGGGTGGGTCAGGCGATTGCCGAGCTTTTTGCAGATGGATCGCTAGCTGGGGCTAGGAAGAAGATTTCTTCTTCTTGGCGGCCAACATCGCCTCGGCCAGCTCACGCGGTGTGACTTGGCCGTCCATATCGGCATCGAGATTCTCGTACGACCTCAGCAACCTCACGCTGGCGAGCTCTTCGGTCGACAGCATTCCATCGCCGTTTTTGTCGTACTTCTTGATCATCGACATCGAACTCGTCAGGTAACGCTGTGAAATGGGTTTCTCCTCGAGCCGGTCTGACGAACCGCCACGGCGGACGGTAGATCCACTGCCGGTGTTCTTGGCCGTGGGAGCCGACTTGGTGTAACCGTCTTTCTGAGCCAGCGACACTTCCTTGAAGCTGATCATGCCGTCTTTGTTGGCGTCAAACTTGTAGTATTCGTTGAGCGTCTTCTCGGACCATTGGTCGGTGTACTCGGACATGGCGATCTGGCCGTCGCCGTTGTAGTCGTCGTCGAGGAACCAACCGGGGACTTCCTCGTTCAGCCCTTTGGACTCCAACCGCTCGCCGGCCGACTTCACGCGATATGACAGAGCCTCTTGCTCTTGGCTCCCGCCTCGCGAGCCACCGCCGGCGCGACGCGAATCACCGCCCTCGCGATTTCCACGTCCGGAACTGGCCTGGGAGAATCTCTCCGACATCCACGCGGTGAGTTCCTTTTTGTCGAGCCGACCGTCGCGATTCTTGTCCGCGCCTTCCGGCTTGGTGCGCATTTTTTCGATTTCACCCTTCGAGAGGTAGCCGTTCTTGTCGGTGTCGTAGCGCTGCATTGTGAATTCGACAAATCGGCCAACTCGATCGCCTTCACCGCCGCTGCTGCTGCTGCTGCCGCCGCCGCCACGGCTTCCACCCCGGCCACTTGAGGCGCTCCCCGAACTGCCGCCACTGGAAGAAGACCCGCCCGTGTAGAACTTGGGGCCGTTCTTCTTCTTCTTTGAATCCTCTTCGTTGACTCTTCGCCGGGCATAGCGGACGGCCATCTCCGATGCGGTCAATTTGCCGTCGCCATTGCGATCGTACGTAAACGGGTCGTCACTCCAGCGGCCGGAGGCGATCTCCGACTTGGACAAGAAGCCGTCGCGGTTGCGGTCATAACGCTTCATCCGGTCTTCCGCGTACTGAATGTCGCGGTCTTCAACGTTGACGGCGAGAAGCTCAGCGTTGTCGCCGAAACCGGGCACCGGGGGCAGGCCGATGTCGACGTCGAATCCGGGAACGAGCGGTTCCGGTTCTTTGGGTTCGTTTGACGCGGTGCTCGAGCCGCCGCTCCGCATCCGACTTGCCGACTCGATAAGCTTTGAAATCGGTACGGGTCGGTTGGGATCGAGTCCCATCCGCTGAACGATGAACTGAGCCGGACCTTGCATTTCGTCGCGGTCGAGCGTTCCGTTCCCATTGCGATCGAGTCTGCGGATGAACGATTCGAAGCCGCCAGTCGAGCTGCCGAAACTGCCCCGACCGCTGAACGGGCTGCTGCCGCCACGGCCGCGATCGCCGCCTCGGGAACTTGTGCCTCGCGAAGAACTCCCGCGATCACCACCGCGCGAGCTGCCCCCGAAAGGGCTCCCGCCGCTGAATCCGCCCCGACTACTTCCACCGCGGTCACCGCCGCGCGAGCTGCCCCCGAAAGGGCTCCCGCCGCCGAAGCCACCGCGACTACTTCCACCGCGGTCACCACCGCCGAAGCCACCGCGACTGCCGCCGCCGAATCCACCTCGGTCACCGCCGCCAAAGCCGCCCCGCTGTGCGTAAAGTGTGGTCGTCACACAAAAAAAGAAGGCGATTGCAAGTGCCAGACGACGTGACATGGCCGAGGTCTCCGATGGGAAGGGAGAGATTCAGATCTTCGTAGTGTAGCTAAACCCTGTGCCAGAAACAAATTGGAATTCGGCGCGGAGTCCGTGCGGGACTGTTTCGCAGAGCGCTGGGCGCGGCTAGAATCAAACCCTTTAACCCGCTGGCGCAGCAAGAGTTCCGCGAAAAAGTGAATCGATGAACGAGGAACAGGGCCACTCCCACGACGGGAGCCAAGTGCCGCCGGAGGTGATTCCGCCAGGAACACTCCCGCCGATGACGTATCGAGACCTGCCCGAACCGGTCTCCCTGCGGCGCATGATCGGACCCAGCATCATTCTGGCCGGGCTCGCGCTGGGAAGCGGCGAGTTCATACTTTGGCCCTACATCACGTTCAAAACGCAGTTCGTCTTTTTTTGGGCGTGCATGCTGGGAGTCGTGACCCAGTACTTCCTCAACATGGAGATCTCGCGGTGGTCGCTGGCGACCGGCGAGACAGCGGTCGGCGGACTGATTCGGCTCAGCAGACACTTCGGTTGGATTCTGCTGCTGCTGAACATCATCCCGTGGATGATTCCCGCCTGGGCGAAGGGCGCGGCCGAGCTGACGAGCTGGATGATCTGGGGGCCGGCGGACGAAGGCGGTTCGCTCGGAGCCCACTATGCGACCCCGATGGCGATCGGCGGCATGGTCGTATGCGGTCTCGTGTTGACGGCCGGTCCGGTGATCTACGAAACGATCGAACGCGTGCAAGTCGTGCTCGTGTCATTGGTCATGATTCTGGTGGTCTTCATCGCCGCCTGCCTGCTCAGCTCCCGTCCTGACGCGATCGTCGCCATGACGACAGCGACTGTGACGTTCGGGTACCCCGACTTCATCCCCCAGATGGACGAGAACATCAACGCGGTGATGTTGCTCGGTGCGCTCGCCTTCGCCGGGGCCGGCGGCACGACCAACCTCGGGCAGAGCAATTACATTCGCGACAAAGGCTATGGCATGGGGCGGTTCATCGGCCGCATCACCAGCCCGCTCACCGGGCAAGAAGAAGCGGTTACGGAGGTGGGCTATCACTTCCCGGCGACGGGCGAGAATCACGCCCGCTGGAAGGTCTGGTGGCGGAATGCATCCTTCGAGCACTTCTTCAGTTTCTTCCTCACCTGTGTCATTTGCCTGGTGCTGTTGTCGTTGATCAGCTACGTCATCTTCTATGACGCCAACGGCGATGCCGTGCCCGGAGCGGCTCAGTACAACCAGAATGACCTCGGCTTTGTCTGGGGCGAGGCGTTGCAGGTGCAGGAGCGCATCGGCGCTTGGATGAAATACGTTTTCCTGATCATGGGCGTGGCAATTCTGCTGACAACGGAGTTCGGAGTGCTGGACGTGGCCAGTCGAATCTCGGCCGATTCCGTCAAGACGGCCATGCTGCGCACCAACGAGTTTTGGAGCGAGAGTCGGCTGTATTTTTGCTTCCTGTGGGGAACGATCGTGTTGGGGAGCGGCATTCTCGGGCTCGCCGAGTTCGGATACGACGTGGGAGCACTCTCGTTGTTCAAGATGTCCGCCTGTCTCAACGGCGTCGCCATGTTCCTCTACAGCGCCGCACTGCTCTACATGAACACCACCCGGCTTCCCGATTCCGTAAGGCTGAAAGGCGTGCGGAAGCTGGTGATGGTGTGGTCCGTGCTGTTCTTCGGGTTCTTTTCAATCTGGGTCGGTGTCGACGTGATCCAGAAGATCTTGGCGTGATTCGCCGGCGACTGAGTTGCTGAGTTGCTGTGTTGCTGTGTTGCTGTCAACGAGCGAACTCGGCTTGACACGGCGATCCGTCGATTCCTATCGTATTCGCCGGTTTTGCGATTGCGCGAATGCGATTCTCGGGTCTTTCGGCTGCGGGCCACGCTACTCAAGGCGGATGATCAAGGCGGATGACATGACGACGAGGATCAACTTGGGTTGCGGCCGACGAACTCATCCCGCCTGGCTCAACCTCGATCTGGTCGCCCACAACACCGACGTCACCGTGCACGACCTGCGGCGAGGCATTCCCGTGCCCGCCAACGGTTGCGACGTCGTCTATCACTCCCATGTTCTTGAGCACATGGCGCCGGAAGACGCGCAGCGTCTGCTCGTCGAATGTCACCGTGCATTGCGGCCCGGCGGTGTACTGCGGATCGCCGTGCCCGATCTGGAGGCGCTCGCCCGGGCCTACATCGACGCGCTCGAGCGGGCGGTCGAGACGGGCGAAACAGCCGATGCGGATTGGATGCGAGTCGAACTGCTCGACCAGATGGTGAGAACTCGTTCCGGAGGACGGATGCGCGAGCTCGCCCTCGATTCGTCTTTGCCGAACGAGTCGTTCGTCGCCGGCAGGATCGGTGAGGAGTTCAGCATGGGACCCGGACAGCGTCGTCGGAAGTCGCTGTCCGAACGCTGCCGCCCGCGCGAAGTGGGCCGCAAGCTCCGCAAGCTGCGGCAACTACTGACATCTTTCGTCGTCCGTGCGCTCGACGGCAAAAGTGGCTATCAGGCGTACCGCTCCGGGCTGTTTCGGCAGTCGGGGGAGATTCATCAGTGGATGTACGATCGGGTATCGCTGCGCGGATTGCTGGAGCAGATCGGCTTTCACCAGGTCACGGTTTGCCGTGCGGACGAGAGCTCGATTCCAGACTTCGCATCGTTCGAACTCGACACCAGCCAAGGGCTGCCCCGCAAGCCCGACTCCATCTATGTCGAGGCGGAGAAGCCCATCGCCAAGTCACGCGCCGCATAGATCGAAACCAGCGCAGCGCGCCAGGTAGTTGAGCGAGCAGCAGTTGAGCGAGCAGTTGCGCGAGCTACGGCAGTAGATCGTCAATGCGAACGGTCTGACCCGTCCGAGACGATTCGAGCATGGCGATCACGCAGGCGACGCCGACCACACCGTCGTCCGCGTTCCCGGCTCCGCCAACCGCCCCGCCGACCGCGTCCACGAAGCCCTGCATTTGGTCGCAGTAGGCCTGCATGCGGCTCAGACCGTAGGCGGCGTTCGAATCGTCGAATCCGACCGGCGGCTGTTCGTAGACCGTTTCCCACTCACCGCCGCGAGCCATTTGGATCTTGTCGAAGGGATTGAAGTCGAGCAGCCCTTCGTCACCCATCACGCGAAAACGAAAGTCCTCGCCGGCGAATCCGGGGTCCGCCACCACGCTGGAGGACCAATACGTACACATCGCTCCGTCATCAAAAGAGAGCAGCGCCATCGTGGTGTTCTCGTTGGGATTATCGGTCTCTCGATAGGTCCCCGAGAGAGCGGCCGCGGTCACGACTTCCGAGCCCAGCCACCAACGGCACAAGTCGATGTTGTGCGGGGCGCTGTTGAGCAGGTGGGCGATGCTCCGCGGATCTTTCCACCACGACCAGTCGCCGCCGAAACCGCTGTCGCCGCGCATCGTATCGATGTCGAACAGCGCGCTCGACTGGATGCAGCGAACGGCTCCGATCGCGCCGTCTTGAATCAATCGCCGAACGGTCTTGTTCGATTCGCGGAATCGCTGGTGGTAACCGACGGCGAGTGTCAGCCCGCGATCCGCCAACGCCGTCCTCATCCGCACCGCGTCGTCGACTGTCGTGGCCAGAGGTTTCTCAATCAACGCGTGCTTACCGCAGTCGGCGGCGAGCAGCGCTTCTTCGACGTGGCAGTGGTGGGGAGTGCTGATCACTATCGCGTCGATGTCGTCGCGGCGAATCAGCTCCGCGGTGGTTGCGACTTCGTCGACGCCGTAATCGGCCGCCAACTGGGCGGCTCGGCGACCACCCGCCACTGCGACGAGTCGAGTTGAGTCGAGGCGGTGGGCCGCGTCGGCGTGCGTACGGCCCATGAAACCTGATCCGGTGACTCCGATTCGAATCTGATCCATCAACTTCGCCCAGCCTTGTGTCGGTTCGGGGACGAGCGTCAGCCGCGCTGTGCGTACTCTTTGAGATAGCCGCGGAAGAGCACCAAGTGCTCCTCTTCGTCCGCCAGCAATCGGATGCAGAGATCCTGCGTCACATAGTCTTCGCCTTCGGTCGCCCTGATGATCTTCTTGTACTGCTCACAGGCGGCCGCCTCCGCGTCGATCACCGCTTCGATGACAGCGACCACATCGGTCGTGTCGTCGCTGGGCTGTCGCTGGTTGCCGAGCACGACGCTGGCCGACCCGGGCACCAGGCCGCCGAGCTGTTTGATGCGGCGGGCGAGATCCTGAGCGTGCGAGATTTCGGCGACGATGTCAGCCGCCAGAGATTTCTTGATCTCCTCAGCGCGGACTCCATCCAAGTTCGTGCTGTTCGCCAAATAGTTCATGACGGTTTCCAGCTCCATTGAGTATGCCGTCGTGAGCAATTGGATCACTTCATCGTTGGTCTTCATATTGGTTTCCTGGTGGTGTCGCTATCGGGGTGTCGCTATCGGGGTGTCGCTAGACGAACGCGGCGGCGATGGCGTTGGAGAGCATGACGAGTCTCCATGGCGCCTTCGAACGGAGCGCGGTGGTGAACAAAATGCAGAAGCCTTCTTTCTCTCGGTCCATCCAAACCATCGTCCCCGTCGCGCCAGTGTGGCCGAAGACGTGCCGGTCGAGCAGATCGCCCCAACTGCCGGCCGTACCGGGGTGGTTCATTCGCCAGCCCAACCCCCACGGTTGTGTGCGACGAATCGGCTCGGGGAGGTCGGCGTAGTCGTCCAGCCGGTTCGTTGTCGCCATCCGGATTGTCTTTGGCGACCACAGCTGGCGTCCGGCGTGCCGGCCGTCGTCGAGCATGCATTGGCAGAGCACGGCGAAATCGGCGGGCGAGCTGTACATGCCGCCCCAAGGGGCGCCGAAATTGCGCCAATACGATCGATTCCAGTTGTACCGACTCTCGATCTGCTCAGGCGGAATCTCGACGTCCACCAACCGCTGTTTAGGCAGATCCCCCGAACCGAGCGCTGTGGAGGTCATTCCCAGCGGCGTCAGCACCTCGTCGCGCAGGTACTTGGCGATCGACTTGCCCGAGATCCGCTGGATCAACTCGGCGACAACCAGCGTGCCCATGCTCTGGTAGCTCAGATTCGTTCCCGCCGGAAAGATCGGCACCGTATCGCGAATGGCGCCTTGGATGAACCGCGACAATGGAGCATTCGCTTCGCGCAGTTGCCGGTTGTTCGGCAACATATCCGGCATGCCCGAGGTATGGGTGAAGAGTTGGCTGACCAGAGTCTCCTCTTTGTGATGCGCGGCGAAATCGGGGATGTAGCGAGTCACCGGGTCGCTCAGCCGCAGTTGCCCGCGCTCCACTAACTGGAGTGCGGCGAGGTACGTGACCGGCTTGCTGATCGAAGCCAGTAGAAAGATCCCGTCGTCGCGGATCGGAGCCGCTTCGTCCTCCATCCCCATGCGGCCAAAAAAACGCGGCTCAACCGTCTTCCCGAAGCGGCCGACGAGAATGGAGCCGCCCGGTATGGCTCGCTCGTTTGTCCACTTCTCGAGCAAACGATAGGCGTCGTTCAATCGCAACGGGTTGAGGCCGATGTCGTCGGGGGAGGCGATTGGGAGATGCGGCATATGCCATCGTCCTGCATGGATCGAGCAATGGAATGTAGAGAATTATGACGACGGGCCGGAGCATTGCCAGAGCGCGGGGACGCCAATTTCTCTTGTTGCTGCGACGTTCGAGCGCCATACTTGAAGCTGACCTGGGAGATGGAGATGAGGATGGCGGCAATTTCCAATCACCGAGATGTTGCCGGGCAGGGACGTCGAGTTCCCGCCTGGGCTTTGTCGGTCGTGCTGCACACGGTGATCATCGTGCTGTGCGCGTTGATGATTCGTGGCGTGGCTCCCAGCTCGGGAGACGAACCGGATCGTCGAGTCGCTATCGTGCTCGCTCAACAGGGCGCCGACGACAGTTTCTCCTTCGTCGACGACGGCGATGAGGACAACAACGGGCGGGGCGACGCCGCCACGCAAGCCGAAGTCGAGGCTCCCAACCAGGCCGATGAACAAACTTTGCCTCAAGGTGAGGCTGACCCCACCCAAGCCCTGTTTCCCGACATCGCCCTGCCCGGCGCCGCGGCGATCGGGGGTGGTGACGCCGATCTGCTCTCCGCGCCAAGCTTGCAAATCAGCCCCGACACCAAGGTCCTTCCCGGGCTCGGGGACGGCGAGATCCTGGCTCAAGAGGCAGCCCGTCAGCGACCCGCCGGCCCGCGGGGACCGCCCAGCCGCGTCTCGCTGTTCAACAGCGCGCCAGGCGTCGGCCACGCGTTCGTGTTCATCGTCGATCGGTCCAAAAGCATGGGCGGAATGGGCGCTTTGAGCGCCGTGGAAAAAGAACTGATCGCTGTCATCGCCGACCTCGAGCCCAATCATCAGTTCGAAATCCTCGCCTACAATAATCGAATTGTCTCATTCAGCCGCAATGTGCTCGCAAAAAAACAACTCGTCGCCGCGACTGATCAGAATAAGGCGAAGGTGAAAGAGTTCTTTGGCGGCCTGGCCCCTTTCGGCCGCACCGAGCACGAGATGGCGGTCAAGTCCGCGCTTTATCTCGATCCCGATGTCGTCTTTCTGCTCACCGACGGCGGCGATCCCTACATCAATGACGTCGAGTTGAGCCGCATTCACAAGCTCGCCGCCGGCGCAGCGATCCACTGCGTTCAGTTCGGCGACCGCCGCCGGCAAAACGAAGGCGGCTTCATGGAGAAACTCGCGCGGCAGAATCGCGGCGGGTACGGTTACGTTCAGATCGGCAGGTAATCAAAAAAAATCTTGCCAGATCATAGTCCAGCTGCCCATCTTCCCTATTCTCTATGGCCGCATTTGGGCTCCCCTGATAAAAGCACCCCATCGATTAACCGACAGAGGCGTTCACGGATCGAATTCCTCGGTTAGTCCGACACCCGGCGCGATCAAGGAGGAGACCGTGGGTGTTCTTTTGCTGGTCGTTGCTTCACTTGGCTACCAACCGGTCAACGGTGTGACCCGCGACCGCGTCGACTTGGTCGAGGTCAACCACTACTACGACGAACTGGGCCGTTTGGTGTTCGACCAGGTCATCTATTACGACTGGTCGGTCAAACAATCGAGATTCAACGTCCGCGCCTGGCGGCTCGTGAAGAAGCCGGCCCAGATCCCCCACCGGAATTGGAATTCCGAGGGAGGGTACGTCTCGGTTTGGCACGATGGAGGGATTCTGCGCCGGGTCCACGCCAAATCACTGAAAGAGTCGTGGACTCAATACGATCCCGAAATGTCGGAGCGCAAATACCTGACGAAAGACCAGCGACGCGATCTGTCCAAGGTCAACGTCAAGCTCCGCTAGCTCGCGTTCTGTTGTGACGCCTGGGCTGTACGCTGGAGGTCACAGTCTTTTGGTGACTATTGCGTGACGCCTCGGACCTCGACATCCAGAAGGCGCAGCATCAGGCGACTGCCCATCTCCGTCCGCTGACTCACTCGCGCCGTGTCGTTGACGCGAGAGCCGCGTGTTCGGTGCCGGGCCGCCCTCCGTCGCAATCGTTGAACCGGCGGATTGTTGGCGGTAGTGATCCGGAGGCTGCTCCTCGCGCGGAATCCCCAACCACTTGTGGTATGGATCAAAGGAGTCAGTCATAAACTCGCAGCCAGCGACGACGTCAATTCAAAGAGGTGAGCTACCAAGCGATTCTACGCGCGATTCTACGCCGTGCCCGGCGAGTCGCCTATTCGTTTCTTGCAATCAAGGGCTCAGCGCCGTCGAGGTGAGCTCGCAGCGCCGTGGCCATTTGTTCCACCACACCGTCCCAATCGCGGATCGCTGTCTGGCGAAACAGCCGGGTCTGCGGGTACCACACGCTGTCCTCACGATCCAACAGCCAACGCCAGTCGGGCGTGAGGGCGAGAGCCAGCCAGGTGGGCCGGGCCAACGCGCCGGCTAGATGACCAATCGCCGAATCGGTCGACACGATCAGGTCGACGTTGGTGAGAAGAGCGGCTGTGTCCAAGAACGCCCCGTCGCCGTCCAGATCGTCGAAAGCGGCGACAGGGAAACCAACGTCTTCTAATTGCTCCTGGCCATCGCCCTTTTGAACGCTGATCAGTCGCACTCCAGGAATCTCCGCGAGCGGGCGCAGGGCTGCCAGCGGCAGCGACCTGAGGTAGTCCGTCTTGTGGTCGCGACTGCCTTGCCATGCGATCGCGATCCGCAGGCCTTCGCCATCCAGTCGCTGGCTCCACGACTTCACTCGTTGTGGATCGGCGGACAGGTAGGGGACATCCGCGAGCACATTGTTCAAGTTCATGTCGAAAGCCCGGGGCAGGCTGAGCAACGGCGCGTAGACATCGAATTCAGGGAGCGGCTGTTCCGAGTCGATCCACTGGTCCACCCCTTCGACATCTCGGAGGATGGGCAGCAGCACCGATTGCACGGCGGCCAGCACGCGAGCCCCGCGTTTTTTGAGCAGTTTGGCGTAGCGGATGAACTGCAGCGTATCGCCCAAACCTTGTTCACAGCGCAGCAGAATCGTCCGCCCCTGTATCGACTCGCCGTTCCACATCGGTTGCTCGTAGTCGGGGAGGGTCAGGTCGCCGCACCGCCACCGCGCCTCGTACTCCGCCCAGCCGCGAGCAAAGTCGCCCTGCAGCAAGTGGAGTATCGCCAGGTTCCGCTGCGCCTCAGCCATCCCCGGAGCCACCGCCAACGCTCGCTGCGAATGTGACTCGCCCTCGCTCAAGCGGCCCTGTTGGATAAAGATCGCGCCGAGATTTCGCATCGCCGTGGCGTCCTGCGGGGCCAGTTCGAGGACTCGCTCGAAAGACTCTTGCGCTTCGTCGAGGCGGTTTTCGCGAACGTAGATGGCTCCCAGATTCAAATGAGGAGTTGGGTAGTCCGGCTTCTGCTCGAGCGCCAATTGGCAACTCGCGATCGCCTCGTCGATCTTGTCGAGTCGCGACAGCGTATTCGCCAAGTTGCTGTGGGCGATCGGGAACTCCGGTTGGATTTCGATCGCCCGTCGATAGGCCGCCTCCGATTCTTGGTACCTCTTCTGATCGTAGAGGGCGATACCGAGGAAGCACCAAGCGTTCGCATTGTCCTCCTGCGAGTCGATCACCTGGCGGTAGATCTGCTCGGCCGCGCCGACTTGTCCGCTCTGTTGTAATCGCCAAGCGTGGTCTAACGCTTCTGACACAGTCGGCATGGAGCACTCCTTCGCTTTCGGCGAGACTACATCGGCGCGATCCGCCGGGATCCCACATCAGTCGTCAACATCACGTGGGCGTCAAAACTCCGACGGATGAGTTCACTCTTGAGCGATTCACTTTGCGGATCGGCCCAGAGATTGTCAAATTCCCACGGATCGCGTTCCAGGTCGAACAACTCACCCAGTCCGTGGCTGTGATAAACGCTCAATTTGTGCGAGCGATTGCGGTACATCGTCGCGAACGTACCCGTACCGCCGGTGAAATGGGGATCGAGCGCGTCGAAATACTCGCAGCGGACGAACTCCCGATGCTCGTCGGGACTCGCTTCTCCAACCAAGATCGGCAGCAGGCTGCGGCCTTGACAATAGTCGGGGAGCGGGGCGCCCGCGACATCGAGTATCGTGGCTGTCATGTCGAGCAATTCGACCAGCGCGTCGCTTCGCAGGTCGGACTGATATCGCGGCGGGCAACTAAAAATGAGCGGGACGCGG
>JASMLW010000614.1 GCA_030748485.1 Pirellulaceae bacterium | reverse complement strand
CAAGGACAGCAAGGCCAACAAGGCCAGCAGCAAGAACAGAATCCCGCCCAAAAGCGGCTCGAAGAAGCTGAGCAGAAGATGAGAGAGGCTCAGCAACGGCTGGAAGAAGCGAAGCGCGAAGAGTCGCTTCAGGCTCAAGAGGACGCCAAGGAGGCGCTCCTGAAGGCCAAGGCCGAGTTGGAGGAGATCTTGCGACAGTTGCGTGAGGAGGAGAAGGGCAGGCGGTTGGCGCTGCTGGAGGGGCGTTTCCGCAAGATGCTCGAGATGCAGCTGCACGTTTACGAGGAGACCAAACTTTTAGATCAGATTCCCGACGAGCGTCGAGCTCGGGAGTTTGACGTGCAGTCCGGTCGGCTGGCGTTTGATGAACGCAAGATCGTGCTCGAAGCGAACAAGGCTCTGCAGCTGTTGCGGGAGGAGGGATCTTCGATTGCGTTCCCGGAAACGGTGGAAATGATGCGGGACGACATGGAGTACGTCTCCAATCGCCTGGCCGACTCCAAGGTCTCGTTCGTCACGCAGGGTCGCGAGGAGGACGTGATCAGTGCGCTCGAAGAACTGATCGAAGCGTTGCAGAAAGCTCAGCAGGATATGGAGGAGCAGCAGCAGCAGCAGTCGCAACAAAGCCAAAGTCAACAGCAGCAGGTCAATGCGTTGGTTGACGCGATCGCCGAATTCAAGATGGTTCGCGCGTTGCAAATGCGTGTGAACAAGCGAACTGACCGATACTCGCAGATGCTCACGGATCCCGATGACCAGATTGGACAAGCGGAAGACGCGGAGCTGCGGCAAGCGCTCAAGGACCTGTCGTCTCGCGAACGCCGCCTGACCAGAATCATGCGTGACATCTTGTTGCAAAAAAACCGTTGAGAGGTTGACCAGACATGAACTCACTACCTCACCTGCGGAATTATCTGTGGCTCGCGGCGGTGATACTGATCGCCGGCGCGACGCCTCCGCCCGCTTCGGCTCAAGCGGACGACGAGTTAGAGAAGCGCGCCAGTTGGAACGCGCTGACCACCGCGGAGGTGCGCGCGCGGATTGACGGGTGGCTCAAAGACAAAGATCTGTCGGACGAGCAGAAACTGCAGCTCGACTTGTTGTGGCCCAAAGAGGGAGGGGTCCAGCGCGAGGAGTTGCTCGACCAGACGGCGGTTACCATTTCGCTGTTTGACGCCGACGCCAAGCAGCTCGTGCAAGCGTGCCGGGGTGAGGGCGCGAAGGTGCCCAGCCACGACTTTTTGGCTCAATCGACGCCATTCGTCCGCGACAACATGAAGTTGTATCTGGGCCGTTGGATGGCGCGGAACGAACTCTATGACGAAGCCTTGGGGCAACTGGATGAACTCAAGTCGGACGCGGTCGTCGATCCGGCCACGCTGCTGTTCTACCAGGGCGTCACGAACCACCGGCTGTTGAAGAAGGACGGCTGCGTCAACGCGCTCACGAAGTTACTTGAGAACGAGGGCAAATTGCCCGTCCGGTACGAGCGGCTGGCTCAGCTGATGGCGGCGGACCTCAAACCGCTCAAGGTCGATTCGCCGGACGAGATTTCCCGGTTGATGGACGACGTCCAACGGCGGCTCAAGTTGGGTCGAGCCGGCAAGCGGGTGCGAACCGAGGAAGAGGAGATCATCGCCAAACTCGACAAGATCATCGAGAAGCTCGAGGAGCAACTCAAGCAGCAGCAGGGCGGCGGCGGTGGCGGCAGCTCGTCCGCCCCCTCCAGCCCGCTCCAAGATAGCCAGGCCGCCCAGCTGAAAGGTCCTGGAGATGTCGACCAAAAGCGGACCGGCGACAAATCGGGTTGGGGCAATCTCCCGCCGGAGAAACGACGAGCGACGATGCAGCAAATCTCGCGGGAAATGGGCGCCCACTACCGCGAGTTGATCGAGGAGTATTTCCGAAAACTTGCCAAGGAGGGCAAATAGAAGGATCATACTGGATAGTCCGGCTGGCCGAGGCGCCCAAAACCCCTCGGCGCCACTCTGGCGAGGTACAATTGAGAGAGTTATTCAGCGGGACGGCGAACACCGTCCCGTTGTCGCATTTGATGGGTGATCTGTTGTCGGCGTTCTCCCCACGGGCGAGTTTGATCGGTGATACCTCTGAAAGGAGCGTCCTATGCTGGCTGCTTGGCTCGTCGCCCTGGCAACCATCTCAGCGGTCGAGATTGAGGTCACCCCGTTGACGGGCGACGCCGAAACGGGCGAGTTGGTCAGCGTCGATGGCGAGAAGCTGGTCTACTCGGTTGGCGGCGAGTCCAAAGAGATTCCCGTGGCCGGTCTGCGGACGGTTCGTTTCAGCGGCGGGCGATTGCCAGAGAAGCCTCACAGCGGCCCGACCATTCAATTCGTCGACGGTTCCTTTGTCCGCGCCGACTCCTATCGAACCAAAGGCGGCGCGGCGACGATAAAGTGCCCGTCGATCGACGTCGCCACCACAACGAAACACGTCACCGCCGTGCTGCTCAAGTCGCACGCTGAGACACCCAAACTGGCGGCCGAGTGGCGGAAGTTGGTTGGCGGCGAACGCGCGGGCGACATCGTGGTCAGGCGTCGCACGCGCTCCAGCGATGACGGTGGGGTCACCGTGGCTCTGGACAGTCTGGATGGCGTGTTGTTCGACGTTCAAGATGAGGTTGAGTTTGGATTCGGCGGCGAGCGCCGCAAGGTCCCGCTCAACAAACTCGAGGGATTCGCCTACTTCCATCCGTCCCGGCTGCCTCAACGGCAGACCCTCTGCCGGGTCACCGACACGAATGGATCGGTGTGGCATGTCAGCGCGATCGCCTGGAAAGATGACAAGCTGACTCTGGCGACAACGTCTGGCGTCACCGCCGCGATTGCCGACAAGCAACTCTTCCAATTGGACTTCGCCACGGGCAACGTGGTGTTCCTCAGCGACCTGGCTCCCGATTCGGTCAAATGGGAGCCGTACGTCGAAACGACGCTCGACTTGGAGTTGGTCGCCAAGATGTACGCCCCCCGCAAGGACAAGGCCGCCAACGGCCGCAAGTTGCGTGTGTTGGCCGACGGCCCCACGTTCGAGAAAGGCTTGTCGGTGCACAGCAAGACCGAGTTGGTCTACCGGTTGCCGGAGCGTTTCGAACGTTTCCGCGCAACCGTCGGCATCGACCCCAACTACCAATCATTTGGCGACGTCGTGCTGACGATTCGCGGCGACGATCGCCAACTTTATCAGCAGCCCTTCGGCGGGGATTCGAAACCGCAGGAGCTGGATCTCGATGTCTCCAGCGTGCGACGACTCACCATCGTCGTCGATTTCGGCGAGCGTTGGGATTTGGCCGATTACCTCAACTTTTGCGATGCAAGGCTCACCAAATGAGACAATTGAGCGGCCGTCAATGGATTCTCCGGGGCCTGTTAGCTGTTTGTGCGGCGGCGCCGATGGCGGCGTGGGGGCAAACGCCCGACGCCGTGCTCGAGGCTCAGCAGCGTCGGATTGAAGCGATCGCCAGTGCGACCCGTTCAGCCATCTGCGTCTTTGGACCTGGCGGCAAGGGCGGCGGCAGCGGCGTGGTGATCTCAGCCGACGGTTATGCGCTGACCAACTACCATGTCGCTCAGCCATCGGGCGCCTACATGCAGTGCAGCATGTCGGACAATCAGCTGTACGACGCGGTGATCGTCGGCATCGATCCGGGCGGCGATGTGGCGTTGATCAAACTGCTTGGCCGGGACGATTTTCCGGCCGCCTCGCTCGCCGACAGCGACCGGGCTCAAGTCGGCAATTGGTGTTTCGCCATCGGCAACCCGTTTCTGCTGGCGACCGATTTCCAGCCGACCGTCAGCTACGGCATCATCTCGGGCGTGCATCGTTACCAGTATCCGGCCGGTACGCTGCTCGAGTACGCGGACTGCATCCAGACGGACGCCGCCATCAATCCGGGGAATTCGGGTGGTCCGCTGTTCAATGCGGACGGTCACGTGATCGGCATCAACGGTCGCGGCTCGTTTGAAAAGCGCGGTCGAGTCAATGTCGGAGTCGGCTATGCGATTTCGATCAATCAGATCAAGAAGTTTCTCGGCCACTTGCACAGCGGACGGATCGTCGACCACGCGACGCTGGGAGCGACGGTGGCCACCGACGAAGACGGGCAAGTCGTCGTCGCCAATATCCTCGATTCGTCGGACGCATTTCGCCGCGGCCTCCGCTACGGCGATCAAATCGTCGCCTTCGGCGGCCGTCAAATCACCACGGTGAACGGATTCAAGAACGCCTTGGGGACCTTCCCCAAAGGTTGGCGAATACCGTTGAGCTACCGTCGCGACGGCGAGCGGGCGAATATCTATGTCCGTTTGTCGGGCGTGCACTCCCGCGAAGAGCTGATCGCCAAGGTCCAACCGACCAAGCGGACTCCCAAAAAGAAACAACCGATGCCGGGCGACCCGAAGCCGGGTGAACCGAAGCAACCGGGCGCGCCCGAAGGCGACAAACCCAAGCAGCCGATTCCGATTCCCATTCCCAAGCCCCGTCCAAAGGCTCCCAAGGTCAAGATCCCCGACCACGTGAAGAAGCTACTCGAAGCTCGCTCCGGGTACGCCAACTACTATTTCAATAAGCTGAATCGAAACCGAGTTTGGGATTCGTTTACCGCCGGCAAGTCGTTCACCGGCTACGATGGCGAGTGGGTGCTGCGTGGCGAGTTGCTGAACGCGGGCGAATTCACCATGACGTTGCGATCGGACATCAGCGAAGCGGCGTTCCCGACGGGCGAAGTTTCCATCGACGGGGACAACAAGCAGCTGGGCGACCAACTCGTACCGCGAGGCAGCGGCGGCATGCTTGTGGCGCTGCACCTGTGGCGTCGCTTGCTTGTCCTGGGACCGGAGAAGTACGGCGAGGTCTATTACGAAGGCACGGCCCCTGTGCTGGGGCGCGAGGATCTTTGCGATGTGCTCGTCGGCACCTTCGAAATCACCGA
>JASMLW010000613.1 GCA_030748485.1 Pirellulaceae bacterium | reverse complement strand
TGGCGAATCCCACTACGCGCACCGAAAACGCCGCTTTGATGAGCGGCGTTTTTTGCTGCGCGGCGCGCAGCCTGATGAAAGAATGTCGGGCGAGATTACTCGCGCGGTCGCACGGCGCCGGTGAGGCCGCTGTAATCGACTCGGTCCTCATTGTGCCAGAGGGGCGTACCCGACTCGATGCGGCGACGGAGCACTTCGATCTTCTCCCTTGAACCGGCCGGAGCATCCGTGGCCGAGAAATCGTCGGACTCCGCAGGAGCGAAGTCCTCATCGTGGCCGTACTTTAGGATCGCCTCAAATACGTTGCTGACCTTGGGCATAATACACCTCCGCGTGGTTGCGATTGTGGGATGAAGTCGCTGAGCTTGCTTCCTGTCGACGATTTCCCGCGGTTTGGTCAACGCCTCATGCGCACCGCGTGGAAAGCTCAGCCGTTAGCTTTTTTGTCTCTGAGTTGCCGTGGCGACTGTTGAATCGACAGGAATGGTCGATATCGCAAGTCAAGGGGGGACGGCTCCTCACCAGAGCACGCTATTCTTTGTCTTTGGGTGAATCATGTCAAGCATTTTTTTGTCACCAGATCGGCTCGTTTCCTGGGATTTGGCTCGTTTTTCTGCTTTTATGGAGATCCCCGTTCGGCAAAGTCGGGGCGTTTGGCCCACCTTGACACTCGGCCGATTCGGCGTTTTGTCGACAAGTGAATCAACGCTGATAAGTTAGGGTCGCCGCCGATCCGTACGCATCCGCTAAGGGTGGCCATTCCCCCTTAACGCTGCGGTCCGAGGAATGGGTGGCGGGGCGGACGACTGCCGACCGCCGCGCGGCCGCCATCCGGCGCCGCTCAGTAAATGATCTCTATTCGCGGTAAAAAATTCGCTAAGAAATATCCGCAACCACTCTTCTCGAGCTGGAAACTTGGCTCAGACGTCGAGAAACTCGCCGTTCGCCGATTCTCGCCACGAAGCGGGACTCCCTACTGGTCAATCGCAGGAACAGATCCATGTGGATTCAACAGACAATTCAGCTTCCTCGCTGCGGGCGGGGTCTCCACCTCATCACAAACCGAGTTCTGGATGCGACGCCGGAGATCGCCGAGTGTCGAGTCGGACTGTGCCACCTCTTTCTCCAACACACATCGGCGTCCCTGACCATCAACGAGAACGCCGATCCCGATGTGCCGGTCGACCTGGAATCATCGCTCAACTCGATCGCTCCGGAGGACTTTCCCTACGCGCACACGCTGGAGGGGCCGGACGACATGCCGGCCCACGTGAAGTCGTCGCTGCTGGGGTGCTCGCTTTCGATCCCCATCCAAAACGGTTGCCTGGCCCTCGGAACCTGGCAGGGCGTCTATCTGTGCGAGCACCGGGACCGAGCGACGGCGCGGCGAATCCTCATCACTGTCCACGGTGAATGACGAATCATCTGTGCAGTCGTCTGTGCAGTCATTTGTGCAGTCATTTGTGCGAGCAGACGTAGAGTTCGTGGAGCCACCACTCGATCAGGTTCTTGATGTTCGCGTTGGCGGCGATGTGCTCCTCTGTCTCAATGCAACAGAGGGCGCATTGGATCGCCTGTTCGGCTCCGCCATTCCAGGAGGCATGCCGTTGCCCACCGCCGGCTCCGGCGGAGTTCCGCATGAGTTGTCGGAAGTGCTCTGTGGCGGCGCCGGCCAATTGCCGCAACCGCTCTCGCTGCGGCTGGGAGTCCTTCCCCGCCTGCTCGACATGCCGCCTGACCTCATCCGCCAACTCAATACCGTTCCAACGATCGCTGGTGATGCGGCTGAGAAACTCGTCGCGGAACTGTCTCGCTTCCTCATCGGCGGCCGCCAGCGCCGCTTGCACACTGCCGCCAGACCGGGCCGCCAGCGTCGCGGCAATCTGGGGCGAGTCAACGAGTTCGTTGTCGCGCAGCAGTTGCTCCACTTGACTCTCCGCCAGCGATTGGAAGTGCACGACCTGGCAGCGAGAGAGAATCGTCGGCAACTGTTTTTGGACGGACGTGCCGATGAGAATCAGGACTGAGCCGTGCGGCGGTTCTTCGAGCGTCTTGAGCAGGCAGTTCGCGCCTTCGATATTCAAGAAATCGGCGTCGTCGATGATCGCCACTTTGCGTCCGCCGCAAAACGGAGTCAGTGAGATATGATGGCACAAGCCGTCGCGATTTCGATGCTCGCGGTCGCCGATGAACAACTCGATCGGAATGAAACTCCGCTCGGCCGGTTTGGAGATTTCGATCAAGTCGGGATGCGTGCTGGCGGCGACTTGAACACACGCGGCGCAGCGACCGCAGGCGTCGAAGCCATCGTTCTGTTCGCAGAGCAACGTCTTCGCCAACTGGCGGGCGAAGGTTCGCTTGCCGACGCCGGACGGCCCCACGAACAGGAAGGAGGTCGCCAGGCGCCCGCGATCATTCGCGCGGCGAAACCGCTCCACTTGCTCGTCGTGTCCGAGAACTGATGACCAGTTCATACGGTCTCCTCCGCCGACAGAAGCGGGCTGACGAGCCGCCTGATTTCCGCGGCGACGGTTTCGATCGATGCGGACGCGGCCACGACCGCGATCGCTTCATCGCCTTTCGCCTCCGCTAAGAACCCCTCGCGAACTCGCCGGTGGAAGTCATCGCCGGCCGCCTCCATGCGATCCAATTCTCGATCCATGCGGTGCTTTGCGGTGTCGATGTCCAGATCCAGCACGATGGTCAGGTGCGGCGTGAGTCCTCTGGTCGCGACCCGCCCGACGTCCCAGACTTCAGCTGGATCGAGCCCGCCGGCGTGCGCCTGATAGACGACGTTGGCGAGCAGGTAACGGTCGGAGACAACCGTACCGCCCGCTTTTAGGTGGGGACGAATCACGTCCTCCACCATTTGAGCTCGCGCCGCCATATAGAGCAGCATCTCACTGCGGCGGTCGATTTGGGAATCCGGGTCGAGCAACAGCCGGCGAACCGCCTCACCGAGGCTGGTGCTGCCCGGGTCGCGACAGCGGACCACATCGCGTCCCTCGTCGCGCAGCCACTGGCAAAGCAAATCCATCTGAGTGGATTTGCCGGCTCCATCGACTCCGTCCAGCGATAGAAACACGGCCGAGCCTCGCGGGGTGTGGGAAAGTCTCCCTACGTTGTAGCCGCTCGGGCAGCCGAGTAGTAGGCGCGCGGAAAGCGCGACCTGCACCGCGGGGCCTAATCGATCACCTTCGACGCGCTCTGCAGCAGAATGCGGGTCGTCGAATTCGTCAGGAACCCGGGTGGTGGGTTGGCTGCGTGGACCGAGTCGTAGTAGAGGTCAAAGTCGTCGGAGGCGGTCAACTTGTCGTGAGCGAGAATTACGCCGCGAATGGTCGGGTGTCCGATCAGCTCGAAGTCGTCATCGCAATAGACGATGCCGCGGATCTCCGAGGGGTACGAGTCGGTCGCCGTACCGTTCGAGTTGCCGTGGTACTCGCTGCCGGACGGATTGAAGTTGATCCCCAGTTCCGACTCCTGCAGGGCCGTATTGGTCATCGAGATCTTCGGCGTCGCGACCGCGTCCGCGCTGTAGACCAGGAGTGACGGGTAATTGGTGACGGCTGGCTCCCAGTTCAACGGACCGCTGCGAATCTCACACTCCGTGTCGTGAGGATTCTTCAGCACCAGGGTGCCGTGGATGCGGCAACGCTCGATCGCCAACGGTTGCGAACCGCAGTCGATGACGTAGATGCCCTCCGCTTGCGTCGCTCCGAACGGGTTGTTGTCGGGCGTTAGCAACTGTCCGTAGAGCATACGTCCACCGCCGGTGATCTTCTCTTTGATCGACACGTCGTCGAGGTAGAAGTCGACGTTTGTGCCGCCGAAGTCCGATTCGAATCGGATCACGATCGATGTGGCGGGGCCTCCCCAGGAGGGCGTGATGGTCGCTGTCAGCTGGGTCCACGAGGTGGTGACGATCGTCGGCGCGCCGTTGAAGCTCTGGCCGCCGTTGATGTACATCGTCGGCCGCATTGTCTCCGACCCGGTGGACGCCTTAGCCCAATAGGTCACCTCGTACGTCTTGCCGTTGTGGACCAGCGTCGTCACATCGTACTCGGCTCCGGCGCTTGTATCTGGTCGACCGGAAACGAAAAGACTACCCGTCCCCGAATGGGCGAAAGCGGTCGAGTGGGCGATCGTGCACGAAGGTGATGTCGAAGCCTGCCAGGAAGCGGCGTCCGTTTCGAAGTCCGGATTCTGGCAAAACTCAACCGAAGTCGTCGGCAGGCTGGCGTAGGGAATGACCACGCCCTTGCTCTCGTAATGGTCGAGAACCGTCGTGCGGTCCGGCAACTGCCGCAGCGGCACACCGGTGGTCACCGTACCGGTGATGGCCCAATCGTTGGTGATGGTCCCCGCGGCGTCGACGTCGCTCGTCACCGAGCCATACGTGATATTCACGTCGGCGTTGCTGGCGATCAGTTGGTCGCAGGTCAGGGTAATGCCTCCGCCTCCGCCCGTGCCGAGATCGAGGTCGCCGCCGGACAGCAGAGTGACGTCGAGACAGTTGAGTCCATCACTGGCGGTGATGATCGTCACCTTCAGCTTCTGGATGGCCGTTCCTTTCTTGCCGATCCCGGTGATCTCGACAGCGTCATCGGTCGAGTCGGTGAGGTCGTTGTCGGCCGGATCGATCCCTTCGATCGAATAGGCGCCGGCCCCGAGCGCGACGTCGGTCTCCCAAGCTCCGTTGGGATAGGTGTAGCGCCAATTGGGGTCGTCGTCGATTCGCTGCAACGCCAACTTGACCGCCGCTTGCGCCAGTTGGCGAGCTTCGATCATGTCAAACGCATTGACGAATGAGCGGCGCTGCACGCGGCCGATGATGACGGCCGAGACGCCGATCACCGACACGATCAGGGCCACGCCCAGCACGGCGATCATGATGGCTCCGCGCCGCGTTGACGCCGGGCGTCCATTCCGGTCGCCGGCGCGCGTCTTCCGTCGAATTGAGCCGCTGCTATTCATGGGGAGTTCACCACGATCGTGATCTGGTCCGTGCCGACGCCACCCTGCCCGTCGGCCACCGTCAGCGTGACGTCGTAAACGCCCGCCGCGGTGAAATTGTGCGTCGGGTTAGCCGAGGTCGAGCTGCCGCCGTCGTCAAAGTCCCACTCGTAGGTCAACGGGTCGCCGTCGGCGTCGTTCGAGCCATCGGAATTGAACGTGACATTGAGCGTTCCCGTTCCCGACAAGGGCGAGCCGCCAGCCGCCGCGATCGGCGCGCTGTTCGCCGACGGCGCGCCGCCGGTCATCGAGTTGTCGCTCGGGTCCGGAATCATGTTCACCCAGCCCAGCGTCTGGAGGGAGACGAGTTGAGTTTGCAGTGCGCCGTTGCGATAGACCTCGACCGTGATTCGCTTCACGCCCTGGTCGTTCGAGTCGGTCAATACGGTTGACAGGCTGTTCGGATCGACATGCGACACGATGACCTTGCGACGATATGCGGTGTAGTTGGCGAGCGGAGCGCCCGAGGAGTCCTCGGGTGGCGTGGAGTCCCAATCGTCGTAGTCGTCGACGTCGTCGTACGCCGATCGATCGCCGGCGGACTCTCCCAACTCCAGACCGAACTGCGGCGTGTCCTGAGGCTCCAGGTAACCTGTCTGCAGCACTTCAGCCATCAGGTCGTTCGCCAGCCAGGCGGCGCGACCGTAATCGGCGGTCGTTTCGGATGAGTGAATCGACTGCCGAAACGCACGCATCGCGCCGACCATCAGCAGGCCCATGATCAAAGTCGCCACGGCGACCTCCACCAGCGACACGCCCCGCCGAACGGCCACCCGTCGCCGAAATCGTGCCCGCAAAGCGCGGAGCGAGTCCGAATTGTCAAATCCATCAGCCATCAGCCGCCACACTCGTCTGAGTTCTCGTCATCAATCTGTCATTCGTTTACGTAGTGAAACTCGTAAGAATCCCCTCTTCGCAAGTGCTGAATCGGACTCCAAGTCCACTACAGTCGTTAGCCACTAGAGGCTGTTTCAAAACCTTGTACGATGGCCTTCCAAGGCCGTCGGATTTGAAATCCTCGGAAAACGACGGCCTTGGAAGGCCATCGTACGGCAAGACATCGGTTTTGAAATGCGCTCTACTCACTGTCGCTTTCCCGCAGAGAGGCGAAGTCGACCTCGACGGTCGACCCGGTCCCTTTGTCCAAGCGGACGTATTTATCCGTATGCCCGGGCGTACGAGTCTGGTAGGTCCAGGCGCCCTGGTCGACTCCGGCAACTTTCACGTTGACCTGATTTGTGTCGGGAAGCGTCACCAGGCGGACGGTCACCATGCCGCTTGACAGTCCCGGGGTGCGGACGAGCAACTCCTCCAGGCCGCCTGAGGTGACGTGATGCACGGTGACGGTTTGTGTCGAATTGGCTTGCAGTTGCATTCTTACAATCAGCGTGCCGCAGGTTGATCCCGACCACTCGGCGTTCCATGTGGCCTCCAGCCCGGCGCCCACGGTGTTCGTGTGGCGCGCCGAGATTTCAAAGGTCGAGTCGTCGTCGAAGTCTTCGTTAGGCGTCGACTTGAGCGGGTAGTCGATCGTCCACACGCCCGCCGAAAGCGAGCCGGTGTCGAACGCCTGAGCATCGACCCGGGCCCAATCGCCGACGCCGTCGAAGTTGGCGTCCACCAGTGTGGGATCGCTGCTGAAGTCGACATCCCAAAACGCCGTCATCAGTTCGGGGCTGTTGAGCAACTGGATCTGGCTGGTCACGTCGCCGCCGTTGCCTGTCTGCAAGACGGCTCGCAGTCCGGTGAGGTAGCGGCGCGTGAGGGTGATCGGCGTGCCCGGCTCCAACCACTTGCCGTACAGTTCGCCCGAGATCGCCCGATCGGAGTTATAGGTCCAGCTGGCTCCGCTGGCCGTCGTCATGACCCGCCCGGCTCCGCCACCGCCGTCGTAGTGAATGTAGCCGGCCTTGTCGTTGGCGGCCTCTTGAAAAACCACTGCCAGGTCTTCGCTAACGCCCAACCAGTGAGAATCCGTCATCGTCCACGTCTGCCAGGTGTAGTTTGACGTGAGGCTGGTTTCGTAGAGTTTCTGCTGCATGTAGATGTTGCTCGTCGGCAGTTCATCGCCCGACATGTCCGGCGCCGTTTGCCGCAATTGCAGCCACATCTCCCCGTCGTCGTTGCCATCCTTGCGGGCCTCGAACTTCAACTTCGTGGGCCGCCAGGAAATCGCGTTCGAGGGAAGTGGCGGTGAGAACATGTTGGGATGAATATACTGTCCAATCCATTGCGTCGTATTCGTGCGCCAGTCATTTGAGTTGGCCAGCGTGGTGTGAGACCAGAACAGCGTTTCGGCGCTTTCCTGCGTTGTCGGAAACTCCTCGTCCTTGGTGTTGACGATCGCCGCCAATGAGAGCGACTGCACGTTGGGCACGACGTCGACCGCCGATCCTTGATTGAACGTCCGCACCAACGCCGCGCCGGCCACGCCCGACCACTCGTAGCGAATCAGATCGGTGAGGTTGTCGCCATCGCGGTCGGCGACGGCGAACTCGATCACCTTGTCCGTCTGCTCGACAACGTGAATGGCGAATTGCAGCTCGTCCGCCAGTTGCTGGAGCGCCACGCTGGAAGCGTAGACGTCTTGCGCGGCGGTCGGCGTCTCGGCGATTTTGATCGCCACGTACATCGTCGACGCCAAGCCGACGAGCAACATCGAGCTGGCCGACAAAGCGACGACCAACTCGAGGATCGAGTAGCCCCGACGCAGCGCGCGACGAGTGGCCAATCGCCTGGGTTCGCCTGAACGGAGTCCCGTCATTGCACGGTCGCCTCCCCAGTGTTCACATCCAACAGGATCGTCTTCTGGTGTGATCCAGCTTGGACGACGATCGTGCCGGCGTTGTCCGGCAAGCCGTAGCCGTTGAACGTGACCTGGGAGCCGCCGTTGAATGAGACCGATACGATGGTCGCCGTGTACGGCGATTCGTCGAGCTCCACGGTGTAGGTCTGCGAAGGGTGGTCGAGATGAGTGACGCCGGGAAAGATCTGGTACGAGTTGGCGTTGGCGTCGTAGCTGACGTACTGATCGCCGCTGATCGCCATCGCGTTGCGGCGCGCGAAGCGGAGGTCCATCGCCACGCGCTGCGCGGCCGCCGTCGCCCGATGTTGAAGCAATGAGTCGGCGAATTTCGGCGCGGCCACCGCCGTCATGATCCCGATGACCAACATGACAATCACGAGCTCCACGAACGTAAACCCGCCCCGACGCCGGCGAGCCGCCCGCGCCGCGCCGGTCGAGTGGATTAATCCGATTCTGCGCCGTGAACGAATAACCATGGGAGCGATGACCCTCAAAAGACCTTTCAACTATGCCTTACTCAGGCCAATAAGCCAGCTCGCAGCAGGCGGAGCCGAGACGGCGAATCCCTCGCTTACGCGTCGGGTTACGATATGATTCCTCAAGCTGATGAACGTCCACTCGAGGGTCGCACCGCATGTCGCAGTTCGCCACCACGCGCTGGAGTCTGGTTGTCGCTGCGGGCCAAGACGCGCCAGAGGCAACCGCTGCGCTGGAGACGTTGTGCAAGTTGTATTGGTATCCGCTTTATGCTTACGCCCGTCGGCGGCTCGACACCGATTCGGCGCAGGACGCGACACAGGGTTTTTTCCAAAGCCTCCTCGAGCGGCCTCTGTTCGATACGGCGAACCCGGATCGGGGGCGTTTTCGCGCCTACTTGTTGACAGCATTCAAGCGATTCCTGGCGAACGAACACCGCGCCGCCAATGCGCTCAAGCGGGGCGGCGACCGCCGGCAGTTTTCGCTCGACTTCGCCGATGGCGAGTCTCGGCTCGGCGACGACGCGGTGGACAACGAGACACCGGAGCGATTGTTTGAGCGACAATGGACCCTCACGCTGCTCGGCCATGTGCTCGAAAGGTTGCGGTGCGAGTTCCGCGAACGCGACCGGGAACGCCAGTTCGATGTGCTCAAACAGTATTTGACTGGCAGCGGTGAGCCGTATGCGGAGGCGGCGGAGCGGCTCGGCGTCTCCGCTGGAGCCGCCAAGGTGGCCGCTCACCGCATCAAGAATCGGTACCGGGAAATCCTCCGCGACGAAATCGCTCAAACCGTGTCATCGCCCGCAGACGTCGACGAGGAGATCCAGCGGCTATTTGAAACACTAGCGAGGTAGCCTCACCCCGTGGACCTAGCCCGGTGGACTTCCACCGGAACTTTTCCAAATATCAAGTATCTCGTGTAACCATTCGGAATGCACCGTGAAGAACCATCTGGAGCGGGACTCTGTTTCGCGGCGTGATACCTTCCGGACGAAAGAAGTTGAATGACGTCTCCGCCCGATTGCCCCGAATGTGGCAACCCGATGCCGGCCAGCGCCAGCGAGGATCTCTGCCCTCGCTGCTTGCTGTCCGCGGCGCTGGGTGAAGATCAGACGGAGCCGTCGCCAGAGATGGCTGCGAGCGGGCCGCCGTTTGCGCCGCCGATTCCATCGAAGATCGCGGCGGCGTTCCCGGCGTTGGAAATCGTCGAGCTGTTGGGACACGGCGGGATGGGCGCGGTCTACAAAGCGCGGCAGCCAAAACTCGATCGGCTCGTCGCGTTGAAGATCATCCGTCCCGAGGCGGCTGACGATCCGACGTTCGCCGAGCGGTTTGCGCGAGAAGCGAAGACACTCGCTCGCCTGAATCATCCCAACATTGTCGCGATTCACGATTTTGGCGAAGTACAGCTGCCGGTCGAAGGCGGCACCGACATCGAGCTGTTCTACTTCATCATGGAGTTCGTCGATGGCGTCGACTTGCGGCGGATGATGGAAGACGGCGGTTTGCGGCCGGACGAAGCCCTGCCGATCGTTCCTCAACTTTGCGATGCTCTGCAGTACGCCCATGAAGAAGGCGTCGTGCATCGCGACATCAAACCGGAGAATATCCTCGTCGATCGGCGAGGTCGTGTGCGGATCGCCGACTTTGGCATCGCCAAGCTGGTGGTGCACGAACAGCACGATCTGACGCTCACCGCCACACACCAGGTGATGGGTACGCCGCGTTACATGGCTCCCGAGCAATTGGAAGGCTCACACGACGTCGATCATCGAGCAGATATCTACTCGCTCGGCGTCGTCTTCTACGAAATGCTCACCGGCGATCTGCCGCTGGGACGATTTGCTCCACCGTCGCAGAAGGCAGCCGTCGATCATCGATTGGATGAGGTTGTCATGCGGTCATTGGAACGAGAACCCGAACGCCGTTTTCAAACGGCGAGTGAGATCAAGAACAGCATCGAACGGATTTCGGCGACCCCTTCGTCGCCCGTCGAGCCACCACAGGTCCGCGGACCTGCGAAAGAAGAACTGAACGCGATTGAGCCCGGAGCGGATGTGATCCTCGAGGCGGCGCGCCGTCGCGTCGCCGGACCGGCCGTCGGCTTGATGGTGCTGGGAGCGATCTATTGCCTGACGGCGCCATTGATAATGCTCGTGCTCTGGTTTGTGCCATACAACTTAGTTCAACTGGCCGATCCCCCACCGGCGGACGTCCACCAACCGGCCGCAACCGCCGATATTCATCATGACCCGGTTGGCGAAACGAGCGGATCGATAGGCGAGCCCGAAGCGGCTCCACCAAGCGACTTCGGAAGTGAGTCGAGCATTCATCGGGCAGACGTCTTTCGCCCAAATCTCTGGATCCGCGTCTTTCTGCTCGCTCCATGCCTGGGGATCGTGTTTGCCGTCTTTCAGGTCATCGGCGCCTGGCAAATGAAACGGCTTGGCTCGTATGGGCTCGCCGTCATCGCGGCGCTGATTGGTCTGTTCGCCACACCCGCCAGCATCATCGGCTTCCCCGTCGCGATCTGGGCGCTCGCCGTGCTACTCAACCCAGCCGTGCGAGAAGGGTTTTACATCAACCAAACAGGTCACCGAAGTAGAGAGCCCCGACAACCTCGCCGCCAATACAACTCGGACGCGCCACGCGGCTGGGCGGCGCATCCGCTCTTCTTCTTTGTTGTCGCCAATGCTTGGCTGCTGGCGGCGGTCGTCATGTTCCTAGGCCGCAAAGTCGCCCGTACTCAACCCACGATGTACACTTTCTTTGACGTAGGAGCATGGCTCTACCCCGCCACGTATAACTCGCTGGTTGGGTTTTGCGGAGCTGTCGCGGCGGCGTGCTTGCTGCTTTCCTTCATCGCTTGGAGAGTCAAGGAATGACTAGAGCGCATTTCAAAACCGATATCTTGCCGTACGATGGCCTTCCAAGGCCGTCGTTTCCCGAGGATTTCCAAATTCGACGGCCTTGGAAGGCCATCGTACACGGTTTTGAAATGCGCTCTAAGGCCTAAGGGACGGCGGCGGCATCGACGTTACGCCGAGTACGTGGCGGTTGAAATCGGTTGAAAACCCGTCGCGCTGCGATCCCACGCTCGCGCGTCGGGCTGGTGTGAGCGCTGGTGTGCGCGCTGGTGTGCGACGCCGTTCCGCTGGTGTGCGGTGGTTCGTTTACACCAGCCCGCAGCGCAAGCAAGGGGCGGCGGCTGTATCGACGTTACGTCGAGTATGTGGCGGTTGAAAACCGGTTGAAAGTCCGTCGCGATGCGATCCCTCGCTCGCGCGTCGGGCTGGTGTGCGACGCTGGTGTGCGCGCTGGTGTGCGCGCTGGCGTGCGACGCCGTTCCGCTGGTGTGCAGTGGTTCGTTTACACCAGCCCGCAGCGCAAGCAAGGGGCGGCGGCTGTATCGACGTTACGTCGAGTACGTGGCGGTTGAAAGTCCGTCGCGCTGCGATCCCTCGCTCGCGCGTCGGGCTGGTGTGCGCGCTGGCGTGCGCGCTGGTGTGTGACGCCGTTCCGCTGGTGTGCAGTGGATCGTTTACACAATCCCGCAGCGCAAGCAAGGGGCGGCGGCTGTATCGACGTTACGTCGAGTACGTGGCGGTTGAAAACCCGTCGCGCTGCGATCCCTCGCTCGCGCGTCGGGCTGGTGTGCGCGCTGGTGTGCGCGCTGGCGTGCGACGCCGTTCCGCTGGTGTTGCAGGGCTTTCGCTATTAAACTCAACGCAGGGCTTGTATTCTTCGTAATCGTGAAATTCCCCGTATTCTCCTTGAATTGCATGCTAGGGTTTGTATGCTGGGTGGAGTGTCTACCTAACGTCAACAATGGCAAGTCGATACGTCTTCCTAGAGGGTTCAACACATGATCCGTACTGGAATTGCGATAGGCGCGGTATTGTGCCTGGCAATCGGTGCTCAAGAGGCTGCAGCTGGTGGCTGGGGTTATGGCAGCCACGGAAGTTGGGGTAGCAACGGCAGTTGGGGCGGGGCCAGCAGCCACGGCGGTTGGGCCGGCAGCCACGGCAGTCGGGGCAGCCACGGCAGTCATGGCAGCCACGGCGGCGTTTACACTCGTTGGCACCGCCGATCGCCCGCCAGAACCTACATCCTTGGTTCATCGCACGGCAGCTGGGGTTCTCACGGCAGCTGGGGCGGCGGCAGTTGGGGCTCGCGCGGCAGCTGGGGCGGCAGCCACGGTAGCGTAGGCGCCAGTTGGAACTCATACGGCAGTAGCGGAAGCAGGATCTATTACGAGTCATCTCCGCTCCAAAACTCGTCCCAAAAAGAAGCGGCGGGCAAAGTCGAAGCAGGAGACGCCGAAACAGGAGACGCCGAAACAGGAGACGCCGATACAGGGGACGCCGAAGCAGGGGACGCTGGTGACGCTGAGAAGGCAGTCGAAAAAGAGGCGCGACGCGGAGCCAGTAACGGCGCCGTATTGACGGTCAGCGTCCCGCGCAACGCCCGAGTCTTTGTCAACGACCGGGAAACAAGCAGCGTTGGCGGCGTCCGTCGCTACGTCTCTCGCAACCTGGAAAGCGGATATGAGTACACCTACGACGTTCGCGCCGAGGTGATCGAGAACGGCAAGAGGTTGACACAAACGCGTTCGATCAAGCTTCGAGCTGGAAAGGATGCGTCCGTTGAATTCGACTTCAGCAAGCCCGAGACGGCGCTGACCGTTCACGTACCGGCCAACGCGAAAGTCTACTTGGCGGGGGTTGAGACGAAACTGACGGGAGCCGTGCGGATCTTCCGCACGAAGCAGCTGTCCGCCGGCCAGAAATGGAGCGACTACGTCGTTCGCGTCGAGTCGGAACGCAACGGCGAGTTAGAGACTCGCGAGCAGACGATCGACTTGCTCGCAGGTGAAGATCGCGAGTTGAAATTCGACTTCACCGACAAAGTGGCCGAGGCCCGTTAGAGTTCGGGAATCTCGCCAAACACCTTAGTTGGTACAACCATTACAAGCCTCGCACAGGACCTGACCTGTGCGAGGTTTCTTTTGCGCCGCGACCCGCCGGCAGCTGGTCGAAAGGAGCGGTCGGGTCGGCCTGAAAGAGCCGATGAGTAGTAGAGAAGGGCAGCCCGAGCAGGACGCCAGACCCTCCTTCATTTCTCATCGCGGGCAACCAGTCATGGCCGACACCTCGACTCATCAACCGTCGCCAGTGGTCTCAGCGAAGTGGCGTCTGGTGATCAGCGTTTTAGTCACACTGCATGTGATCGCCGTCTTCATCGCGCCGTTCACATTTGCTTCATCGTCGGGGCCCGGCATGGCGTCGCCGGCCGCCGACACGGTGATGAGCGCGTTTCGACCTTACATCGACGCCGTGTTTCTGAACCACGGCTATTTCTTCTTCGCACCGAATCCGGGTCCGAGTCATCTGATTCGCTACCGTGTCGAGTTCAGTGACGAACGGCCCGCAATTGAGGGCGTCTTTCCGAATCTGGCTGAGCAGCAGCCGCGGCTGTTGTACCACCGACACTTCATGCTCAGTGAGCAGCTGCACAGCATGTACGCGCCGCCCGAGCCCCCGCCAGCTCCAGCGGACTCGATCGACGTCGCCGATTGGCGTCGTCGTCGCGCCGTCTTTGAACGCCAGTGGCGCTCGTTTGAACAACACCTGTTGGCCAAGCACGGAGGCGACCGCATCGCGATGGAGCGCATCGAGCACCGGCCGGCCGACGTTGTCGAAGTCGTCAACGGGATGCGGCTGGACGATCCGAAGACCTATCGCGTGTTGTCCGACGAGCCTGTCTCCGGGCCGCCGACCGCCGTTTCGAGAAGAGCCGAGCAGGGGAGGGGGCGATGATTTCGTCGAACACAGCCCGCAGCTGGTGGACGGACGTCTCTACTGGCTGGGAGAGGTTTTGGTTCACGCCCGCCGAGCCGCACACGTTGGCCGCGATTCGAATCCTGGCGGGCGGGATGTTGCTCTACACGCACCTTGTCTGGACGCTCAACCTGACCGATTTCCTTGGACCGGCGAGTTGGATATCTCGCGACGCGGCGGCCCAGTTAAACGCGGGGACGACAGCCTGGAGTCCCTTCTTCTACACGGATTCGCCCGCGGCCGTCTGGGCTCTGCACTTGTTCACGTTGATCGTCGGCGCGATGTTGCTCGTCGGATACCAAACGCGAATCGCCGCCGTGCTCACTTGGGTGATGACGATTAGCTACTGCCACCGCCTGCAGGGATCACTGTTCGGACTCGACCAAGTCAACGCCATGTTTGCGATGTACCTAATGATTGGTCCGAGCGGCGCCGTCTATTCGATCGACGCCTGGCTGGCGGCTCGTCGCGGCGTCGCGAAGGTTGATCGAACGGTCGGAGCTAACATCGCTATTCGACTCCTGCAATTGCACATGTGCATCATTTATCTGTTCGGCGGAATCGGCAAGATGCGCGGTGAAATGTGGTGGAACGGGCTGGCGTTCTGGTACTCGATTTCCAATCTCGAGTACCAGTCATTGGACGTAACCTGGCTGGTTCGATTTCCGATTGTGATCGCCGTCGTGACCCATGTGACGGTGCTGTGGGAGACGTTCTACTGCTTCCTCGTTTGGCCGCGGCGCTCGCGGCCGGTGGTCCTCGGCCTGGCGGTCGTTGTGCATGGCGGCATCGCCATTGCGCTCGGCATGATCACATTTGGGATCGCCATGCTGGTCGGCAATCTGTCGTTCATTCAACCGGCGACCATTCAGTCGATCGTCGCCAGGATGTCGGCTCAGGCCGATCGTCTCAGGGGCGTCATCACCGGCGGTCCTCGGCGCGAGCCATTCGCGGCAAACTGAATTCCACGTCGCGGTCGGGCGGCCGGCGGAGGGCAGGGCGGCGGGGGCGTCATAGCGGATCCGAGGACCTTGATCTATACTGACCGACTTGGCGTTTTTCGCATCGATCGCAGGGGAGCCGCCCGTTGAGGCTCCTTCCCGGCGGGCGGCAAACAGGGCCTCAACTTCTTCCCTTATTCGGGAGTGATTGTCGTGTTGGAGAACTTGGCTGTAGTCGGCGCCACGGGCGCTGTGGGCAGCATCGTGCGCCAGCTCTTGGAAGAGCGCGACCTACCATTCAAGACGATTAAGTTCCTGGCATCGAAACGCTCCGCGGGCAAGACGCTCCTCTTCAAGGGCGAGCCGCACACGGTGGAAGAGCTGCGGCCGGAGGCGTTTGACGAAGTCGATCTGGCGATCGCCAGCACACCCGACGACACGGCTCGCCAGTTCGCTCCGTGGGCGGTGGATCGCGGCGCCGTGGTGGTTGATGAGAGCGGTGCGTGGCGGATGGACGACCACGTCCCGCTGGTGGTGCCCGAGGTCAACGCCGGCGAGTTGGCGAACCACCAGGGCATCATCGCCAGCCCGAATTGCTCGACGATTCAAATGGTCGTCGCCATGAAGCCGCTCCACGACGCCGGGCGGATTCGCCGCGTGGTGGTGAGCACCTATCAAGCGACGAGCGGTGCGGGCCAGGTCGGCCAGCTGGATCTCGAATGCGGCGCTCGCGCCGCCCTGGACGACGAAGAGTACGAGTACCAGGCCTTTTCCCATCCGATCGCCTTCAATCTGATTCCCCAGATCGGTTCGTCCAAGCACGAAGACTACACGTCGGAAGAGATGAAGATGGTGTGGGAGACTCACAAGATTTTCGGCGACGATTCGATCGCGATTTGTCCCACCTGTGTTCGCGTTCCCGTCGCCAATTGCCACAGTGAGAGCATTCTGGTCGAGACGGAGAAGTCGTTGTCCGTCGCGGAGGCGAAGGAGGCGTTTGTCGCCGCCGAGGGAATCACGGTGATCGACGACTTGAACGCCGGCCAATACCCGATGCCGGCCGATTGCAGCGGCCGCAACGAAGTATTTGTCGGGCGGATCCGCCGAGACATCTCCAGCGAAAACGGCTTGGCGTTCTGGTGCGTGGCCGACAACCTTCGCAAGGGAGCGGCCACCAACGCTGTGCAGATCGCCGAGGCGTTGCTGGCCAGCCGGGCGGCCGTCTGACAACCTTCAATCCGACGCCCATGGATGGCAGGCGCCATGAACATGTCACCTGTGGATGAATCGCCGCGTCGCACGTTGAAACTGACCATCGCCTACGACGGACGCGAGTACGCCGGCTGGCAGATTCAGCCGGACCAGCCGTCGATCCAGCAGTCGCTTGAATCCGCCCTGGCTCGCGTCACTCGCGCCGCCACCCGGCCGATCGGCAGCGGGCGCACCGACGCCGGCGTACACGCACTGGCTCAAGTTTGCAGCGCTCGAGTCGACAGCGATCTGGACGCCGATACGCTCCGCCGCGCGATCAATGCGAACCTGCCCAGCGATATCTGCGTAACGGAGCTTTGCGATGCGGCGGACGACTTTCACGCGCTTCGCGATGCGACGGGGAAGAGGTATCGATACTTGATCTACGACCGGCCGGAACGAGATGTTTTTCTCAACAACCGAGCGTGGTGGGTGCGGCGAGATCTCTCCGTCGCCCGCCTGGAGCAGGGGGCCCAACGGTTGCTCGGCGAACACGACTATTCGAGCTTCGAGGCGGCTGGGGCTCCGCGGAAGACGAGCGTGCGGGTGGTCCGCGAATTGAGCGTCCAACGTCGCCCCTTTGGCGACTCGACTGTCTTGTCGATCGAGATCGAGGCGAACGGGTTTCTCTACAACATGGTCCGCAACATCGTCGGTTCGCTCGTCGACGTGGGCTCCGGGAAACAGTCGCCGGAATGGCTGGGCGACGTGCTGCGGGCGCGCGACCGCCGGGCGGCCGCCGCGACAGCTCCCCCCGAAGGGCTCTACCTGATCTCGGTGACTTACGGGCCGGACCAGACGCCCGAAGAGCAGGGTCGTTGATGCGCGTCGCACACATTATCACTCGGATGATCGTCGGCGGCGCCCAGGAGAACACGCTCTACACGTGCCTCGACCTGCAACAGCAATACGGTGACGAAGTGACCTTGATCACCGGGCCCGCGACCGGGCCGGAAGGGGATCTGCTGCAGCGGCACCCGCGCGGATCGGAGGTGAACGTCGTGTCGTCGCCGCTGATGCGGCGGGCCATTCACCCGTGGCGGGATTGGCAATGCCTGCGGTGGCTGCGGCGCGAGTTGTTGAAGCTGCGACCTGACGTCGTCCACACGCACAGCGCGAAGGGCGGCATCCTCGGCCGCTTTGCGGCTCATCGCACGGGCGTCCCGGCGATTGTTCACACGGTTCACGGCGCGCCGTTCCACGAATACCAGAATGCAATCGCCCGCGGGCTCTCCCGCCGCTGTGAGTGCTGGGCGGCGAGGCGGTGCCACCATCTGATCAGCGTCGCCGACGCGATGACCGACCGCCTGGCCACGGCGGGTGTCGCACCGCGCGAGATGTTCTCGACGATCTACAGCGGGATGGAAGTCGAACCGTTTGTCGAGGCCCAGTCGTTGCGAGCGGCGGTGCGGTCCCAGTTCGGGTTTCGCGATGAGCACGTAGTGATCGGCAAGGTCGCCCGCCTGTTTGAACTCAAGGGACATGAATACGTCATCCAATCCGCTGTCGACGTCTGCCGTCGGAATCCCGACGCGCGTTTCTTGTTTGTTGGCGACGGCGTGCTCCGCGGCCGCTTGGAGAAACAGATCGCTGACGCCGGTTTGACCGAACACTTCGTCTTCGCGGGACTGCGGCCGCCAACCGAAATCCCCGAACTGATCGCCGCCATGGACCTGTTGGTTCACGCCAGCTTGCGGGAAGGGCTGGCTCGCGCATTGCCGCAGGCGCTGATCGCCGGCAAACCAGTGGTCAGTTTTGACATCGACGGAGCTAGAGAAGTGGCGCTCGACGGAATCACCGGGCGACTGCTGCCGCCGCAAGATGTCGCAGCGCTGGCGGAGGCGCTGATGCAATTGTCGAGTGACGAAGCGCTGCGGCAACGGTTGGGTGACGAGGGGCGGCGGAGATTCACAGAACAGTTTCGCCATCAGACAATGACCGCGCAGATTCGCCGCGTGTACGAACGCGTCCTGGCCGGTGAGCGGGGTTTCGGCGGCGCCGCCAAGCGGGTGTCAGCCGGCGGTTGATTCGCCCAGGCGAGCGCTGCGCGGGGGCGACGTCCTTCCTCATATGCCCCGATTGGACTACACTGAGCGAAATGTGTGGCGTGCGCCGAGTCGGTCGATTCCAACCGCTCGGCGGATTGAGATTCGCACGATTTGGAACGGTGTTTTGTCGAAACCCAGAGACCTCATCGGCCCCTATCGACTGGCGCGGTTGATTCGCGTCGGCAGCACCTGCGCCGTGTGGGAGGCGATCAAGGGCGAGAACGAACGGTTCGCCCTGAAAGTTCTTCGTGGCGACCTTCGCGACAACAGGCAGGAGATCAACCACCTCAAGCACGAGTTCGAGGTGGCTCACAAGCTGAAGCACCCCAATGTCATTCGTGTGCACGAGTTCACGATGGATGGGAAGACGCCCTATTTGGTGCTCGAGTTGTACCGTGAACAAAACATGAAACTCGGCCTTCGCGCCGGATACGAAAAGCTCGCCTTTTACGCGAGTAAGATCATCGAGCAGTCGGCTCAGGCGATGTACCACTTGCACGAACACGGTTGGGTGCACTGCGACATCAAGCCCGACAATATCCTGTTGAGCGAAGAGGGCGATGTGAAGCTGATCGACTTTACGATCGCCCAACGAATTCGCAAAGGGATCAGCAAGTTGTTGGGCGGCGCCAGAAAGATCCGCGGGACGAGGAGCTACATGTCTCCTGAGCAGATCCGCGGCCAAGCGCTCGACGCGCGGGCCGACGTCTACAGCTTGGGGTGCGTGGCGTTCGAACTGCTCGGCGGCAAACCACCGTTTACGGCGAACACGCCCGACGAACTCTTGCAGAAGCACCTCACAGGAACGATTCCGTCAATTCAGGTGCTCAATGAAAACGTCACGCCGGAAGCGTCCAATTTGCTCAAACGGTTGATGGCCAAGAAACCTGAGAATCGGCCCAATTCGATGTGGGACTTCATCAAGGAATTGCGGACCGTTAAGCTGTTCAAGAAGAACCCCCGCCTACCGCAAGAGAAACTGATGTTGGACCCCGATCAGTTCTCCGACATCGACAGTCTGAAGAAGACCGGAGAGTAGTCTCCTTTCCACGCGACCGCCGCCGCTCGTCGCGGTCGCTTTCCTTCCCGAACTTTCCGCCCGTTGATATGGCCAACGACGAACCGACACCCGGACTACCTTTCGAACAGCCCATCTATGAACTCGAGGCGCGCATTCACCGGCTCCGCAAAGACGCCGATGCAGCCGACGGCGAGCGAGCGGCTGAATTGCAAGAGGAGATCCGTCAGCTGCGCCGGGAGTTGACGGGAACAATTGAACGATGCTACGCGTCGCTGACTCCATGGCAAACCGTCCAGGTCGCCCGTCACAAGGACCGTCCGCACACGACCGACTATCTGACGCTCGTGTTTGATGAGTTTGTCGAGTTGCACGGGGACCGCAACTTTGGCGACGATCGGGCGATCCTCAGCGGCTTCGCCAGAATAGACCAATACAAGGTCATGGTGATCGGCCACGAAAAGGGCCGCACGTACAAAGAACGCAACGCCTGCTATTTCGGCTGCGCCCATCCCGAAGGCTACCGCAAGGCGATGGCCAAGATGAGGATGGCGGCCAAATACGGGCTGCCGGTCATCTGTATGATCGACACGCCGGGCGCCTATCCTGGGATTGGAGCCGAGGAGCGCGGCCAAGCTTGGGTCATCGCCGAGAATATGCACGAGATGTCCCAGCTGACGACTCCGATCATCTGCATCGTGATCGGCGAAGGCGGCAGCGGCGGAGCGCTGGGGATCGGCGTCGGCGATCGGGTCGGCATCCTACAGCACTCGTACTATTCGGTGATCAGCCCCGAGGGCTGCGCCGGCATCCTCTGGAAGAGCGGTGAGTTCGCGGAGAACGCGGCCGACGCGTTGCGGTTCACCTCCAAAGATCTGTTCGAGTTCGGCATCGTCGACGACGTGATCGAAGAACCGGCCGGCGGAGCTCATCGCGATCCCCACCAGATGGCCATTCGGCTCAAACAATATCTCACCCGCACGCTGCGCGAAGTGACCGAATCTCCGCTCGAGTCGTTGCTCGACCAGCGGTACGAGAAGTTCCGCCGCATGGGCCAGTTCCTCGAAGTCGAGAACTAGCGGACCCGACAGGAAGGCGACGTTCTGAACGTTCTGCTAACCCCTTCCCCAACGTCCGATAATGTTTCTTATGTTCGGTTACGGCCCTGTTTTTTGCTGGGATCCAGCAATATCCACGACGGCCGCTGGGAATGCAATGACGGATGATCGGTCGGATCGGACTGGATGAACGGACGATCGGACTGATCGGACCGATGAACGGTCGGATCGGACTGATGAACGATCGGACTGATGATAGCTCCCCTACCGCCGTTGGCCGTCGGTCGCCGCGTCCTTGAGCTGTTCGACGATGCGGTGCGCGGCCTGCGTCGTGTCGGCGGCGCCGCCCTGCAGATGCTCCAGCGAAGCCATGTACATCTGATCGCCGAAGGCGAGGGCGATGACGGCGATCAGTTTCCCGTAGGTTGAGATGTTGGCCCAGGTGCGATTGCCCCAGAACTTGAGCGCCGTGCCGAACGACTTCTTCAACCTCATCCGCCCGCGCTTCATCTCGACGCTGTAGATCTCGTCGAGCACGAGGTGAGACATGAAGCCGAGCACGACGCCGCCCGACTTGAAGACTCGCAGCGAGATCTCCTCGCACTGGCAAATCATGAACGCCACCAGACCGACCGTCGCGGCCGCCGGAATGCTGTGCCACATCCCGCGGTGCACCGTGTAGCGTTTGAAGACGCCGGCGATCACGAAACGGATCAGCAGGTAGATCAAGCCGGCGGCCAGCACCATCTGCTCGTGGTCCAAACCCAGTTGCTCGAACCGCTCGATCATCAGCATCGGGACCACGGCGGCCGAAAAGGCGATGCTCTCCCGCAGCGGGATCCCCGAATCACTGTCCAAATCGGGGAGCATTCCCGAGACGCTGCAAAGGCCGCCGGCCAGCAGGCAAGTGGAGAGGGGGACACCCAGGGCGAGCCCGCCCCCGCCGTAGACAACACCCAGCAGGCTGCTGGTGGTGATATGAGTCTTGAAGCCGGCCACACCTACTCCTCCTTGAGTCGGATCGGGTCCGCGCGATCGCTGGCAAGACAGCAGCTATCATGCCGTCGCGCCCGCGAAATGGCGATTTTGCGCGGGCGAGTATAGCGAGAGGTCCCCCGCGGCAGTAGACCAGATGGTTGGATCGGCCAGATCACAGATCAGTCGGATCGGACTGATGATTGATCGGTCGGAGCGGACAGATCGGACGGATGATTGATCGGACGGATGATTGACGATCAGAACTGCTTGCGGGAGTCGACAAGCAAAGTGACGGGACCGTCGTTGACGAGCGACACATCCATCTGGGCGCGGAATTGGCCGGTGGCGACGACCAATCCTCGGTCGCGGAGCAATTCGACGAATTGCTCGTAGAGTTCAGCGGCGGCGGCCGGCTCGGCCGCTTTCACAAAACTGGGCCGTCGACCTTTGCGGCAATCGCCCAGCAGGGTGAACTGACTGACGGCGAGCACACTGCCGCCGGCTTCTTCGACGGAGCGATTCATCTTGCCCTCATCGTCCTCGAACAGTCTCAGCCGGGCGATCTTGTTGGCCATGAAGACGGCGTCGGTTTCGTCGTCATCCGCGGCGACGCCTAGCAGGACCAACAAGCCTTGACCGATCTCCCCGACGATGCGTCCATCGACTTCAACGCCGGCGCGGGAAACTCGTTGCACACAGGCTCGCATCGACAGCCACCTCGCATGGCAAAGCATGGCAAAAGAAGAGTCGGCTATTCAGAGTTAGCTAGGGGGGACGTTTCGGCTGAGGCGTCACCGTCCTCGTCCATGCCGCGGTCTCGGCGGATTCGTTTCACCTCACTCAAGATCTGTTCGATGATTTCATAGTGCGCGCCGATGTGGGCGACTTGGACCCAATAGCAGGCCGCCAGCGCCAGCAGGCCGACGATGGACAAGACCCAATGTGGAGTCAGCCAGCTCGCGGGGCTGGCCGTATTGGCGAAGGGGTCGGCTGCGGCTCCGGTGGCGACGATGACGACCAGCACGAAGAACCCGGCCACCGCGAAGGGGAAGTTGCGCCGTTTCAGCCCCCTGCTGATCTCGGCCAACTCCGGATCGAGTCGATAGGTCTCGACGACTTCGAGGCACCACCGGCAGGTGCCGACGAAGTAGGTCACGGAAAGACAGTTGACCAGCAGAGCGATGAGTGTGGCGGCCGTGCCGAACAGGGTGTGCCAGCGAGCCTGGTCTTGCACGATCTGAAAATCGGCGAAGTGTTCGTGGAACGCCTGTTTCGCCGCCTCCGAATCATCACCTTCCCGCGACTCTGCGCGCAATTTCAGCATTCGCTGTGCTTGCGAATTGTAATCGTCCACCAGGAAGCCGTTGACATTCACGGCGAGGATGGCGAGCAAGGCGACGATCGCGAGAGCAAAGAATATGCGAGCCAAGTGGTGCGCGCCCGAACCGAATGAATGAGCCGTTGTCCAATTCGCTGGGCAATCGTATGCGCCGGCGACCTGTAGTTTAGGAACCGCCCGCTGGAACGGCTAGGGGACGGCTCATTCCGCCAAACGAAGACTCTCGATAGAATCTCAACCATGTCGAACAAACAAGCTCCCACCAGCATTGCGATTACGATGGGCGACCCGGCCGGCGTGGGTCCGGAGACGATCGCCAAGGCGTGGCGCGAGGAGCACTTCCACGTTCAGCGACAGATTGTCGCAGTCGGAGACCCCGAGGTGTTCCGCCGCGCGGTGGCCTTGTTTGGCGAGTTGACGGACGTCGTGCCGGTTGACGGACCGCGGCAAGTCGAGTCGACGGTGGATTTGATGCCGGTCATCGCGTGTGGCGGCGAGGCGCGCGACGTGCCGCCGGCGACCGTTGATCGCCGCGGCGGGCAAGCGGCGTTTGAGTCGGTTCGGCGGGCGGCCGATTTGGCGCTGACGGGCCATGTCGACGCGCTCGTCACGGCTCCTCTGCACAAGACCGCGCTGGCGCGAGCCGGGCACGACTACCCCGGCCACACCGAGTTGCTGGGCGACTTCTGCGGCGTCGCCGATCCGGCCATGATGCTCTACCTTCCCCCTGGCCCGCGGCTGGCCGGGACCGCCGGCCTGGGCGTTACCCACGCCACGCTGCACAACTCGCTGCGCGCGGTCTTCGACAAGATCTCGTTGGAACGCATTGTGAGTTGCGCCGAGCGAACGCGAACTGCGATGACCGCCCTGGGCGGAGGCCATCGCATCGCCGTTTGCGCGCTCAATCCGCACGCCGGCGAAAACGGACTGTTCGGTGACGAGGAGTTGGAGACCATCGGGCCGGCCGTCAACGCGTGCCGCGCCGCGGGTTGGCACGTCACCGGACCACTGCCCGCGGACACACTCCTGCTGCGGGCCGTCGCCGGTGAGTTCGACGGTGTCGTCGCAATGTATCACGACCAGGGCCATATCGCGCTCAAACTGCTGGGCATGCACGAAGCGGTCAACATCACGCTCGGTCTGCCCATCATTCGCACGAGTGTGGCTCACGGTACGGCTTTCGATTTGGCCTGGCGGGGACTCGCCGAATCGAAGGGTGTCGTGGCGGCGGTCGATACTGCTGACAAACTTGTGTCATCAAAACGCGACTCGATCCGCGCCGCTTCGCAAGCCGCGAACGGCTCGTCGTTTCAGCATCACGCCTAGCATCGTTTCAGCATCACGCCTGGCGGTCGGCCGCGAATTTGTGAGCTCGTCTCCGACGCGCTGAGATTTCCAGCTGAGATTCTCAGCGAGTTTGATCTTCGATCGAGTCGGCGGCGGCTGTCGTGACGCCGCGCTGCGCCTGGATGCGTCGGATCACCTTATCGGTGATGTCGATCAACTCGCCCTCGTCGGCCGGGTATTGGAACGAGCCCGGTTCGATTTGCACATCGCGACGAACTTCGAAGAACTCCATCGTGACGAGTGGGCTGACGCCTTCGTCGGTCGCGCGATCGAATTGGATGCGATACGGGAACAGGGGCCACAGGTCGCTGCGGCTGAGCACAACTTGCACGCCGCTGGGAATCTGCGGCGGTAGTTCGGCCAGATCAAACCGGCCGGCCCGGATCGCCCGTTCGTGGGCGGGGAGCAGCCGCGCCAGCGCCGTCGGCCGCCAACGCCCTTCGATGTGCCAGACGGGCGTGTCGCGGATCGCCAGCGGTCGCGGCGCGCCGAAATCAAACCGCTGCTCGAGTCCAGCGAGCAGATCGGGGACGCCTCCCATCGGCACGACGCCAACGCCTCCGACGGCCGGCTCCAGGCCCGCTTGGCCCACCGCGCGGCGAACCGCCTCCAAGTTGACCCGCGCCAGGTTGCGTTGGCCCGGGTAGTCGCGACGGATCCACAAGCTGCGGCCATCGCTCACCTGCAGCACGCTGGCCGCCTCATCGCCAATCTGCAGTTTGAGCTCCATCCGAGTGTTCCAGCGCCGCCCGTTGGATTGCTGGAGATACCGCCCTGCCCCGATGATCTGTCGATCGAACAGTTGAACTCGCTGCCGAACTTTGGCTTCAAAAGAACGCTCGCTTCGCAGCTTGGCGACCGCCTGTTGGACTAATTCCTGGCCAGTTGCGTCGGGTGTTGGGAGCGAACCGGTGGGGGCGGTTAGGGGCTGGTCAATCTGTGTAGTCTGGGCAAGGGTCTTATCGCGCGAGCCCGCGAACCAGCCGGGCCACCACAGCACGGAAACGGCCGCGAGAACGGCTGTCAGGATGGGCAATGTGTACTTCATCGCGCGGTTGTGCTGATTTTGCCAAAGAATCGCGTTGTATTGGACCGAACAATACCAAACAGAGACCTTGATTTCGCTCGGTCGTAGCGCGCCTTTCCCGCAGCAAGGGTCACTGCGATGGGGCGGCCGATTTGGCGGCGGGCATTCTAAGTCGTTAAGTGAAACGGGTCTATGCCAAAGTCGCCAGTCGTTCGCACGGTTCACGCGAGAAACTGGAAGAACACACACCACAATTTTTTGCTCAGGCGGGATGTCCGCGTGAGGACTCCACGTTGAGGGGGGAAAAATGAGAATCACGATTTCAACTTGCGTGATGCTGGCGCTCATGGCGGTGCTTCCCGCGATGAGTTGGGCCCAATACAACCTGCCCCCAGCTCACATGCTTCTGGAGCGCGGACCTGGCGTTGGCGGCCCTGGCCCCGGCGTACTCGCTCCTTCAACCGTCAACCTGCCGACGATGATCCCCGGCAGCCAGGCGACCGCTCAGATCTGGCTCGCATCGCCGGAAGGCATGCAAGTTCGCTGGGACGTGTCCGCGGTGAACCGCTACGACTCGTCACCACTGGTCGTGCCAGGACGCCATAATTTTCCCCAGGGTGGGATCTTCCGCCTGAAGTTGACGAACGTCCCGAACCGGGAAGGCGTCGAGCTTTACCCGACGTTGGAGGTCGCTCCATCGACTCCGCGGACGGCGGCGTTTCTGGCTCACAACAGTGTGCCGATCCAGTTCACCGAAGAGGACTTCGACCAGGTTCTCACGGGCAACTTCATCACGAAGGTGATCTACCTGCCCGATCCCGAGTTCCAAGAGTTGGCGTTGGCGCGTGTCGAGACGTTGGTGAGCACCAAGCTTGATCCGGGCATGAACCCGATCAAAGAAGCCGACCGTCGCGGTTCGATCATGGCGATCGTCCGCTTGGGCAACAAGGACGCCGAGCTTCCCGGCACGCAACCCGGCGGCGTTGTCCCGGCGACGTGGACGCCGAATCCGGCGGCCGCCAGCCCGCTCGGTCCCTCCGGTCTGTTGCCTCGCTACGTGGCCGGCATTACGGCTCCGCAGTACGGCATGACGTCCTCGGCCACGCCGATCGGTCTCCCCGGTCCGCCTCACCTGCCGCACGGCATTCCGGCCGGTTTGCGAAAGCACGTGATGAAGAACCACACGCCGATCCACTTGCCGCAGTCGAACCCCACGTTCAAGATTCATGTCAGGCAGCAGCCGGGCATCTCCTATCCCAAACCGGCTAGCCGCGTGTCCATTCGCGAGCAGATGATTCGTCCGCCGCAGTACTACAGTCAGCCGCATTGGAACATGCAGCAGCGCGTCCGATAGGGCGAGCGAATCGCGCAGCGGCCACGTCGTTGACGAGGCCGCTGGCTCACTCGCTCCTGTGAGCGACGTGCCGACCAACGATAGAAGACAAACGGCCGGTCGTCATTCGACACCGGCCGTTTTTACCGCGCAAGCCGCTTTGACTCGGCAATCGGAGAGGAACTCACGGTGCCGCATCGCAACGTCAATTTGGGATTGGCAATCAGCGCGCTGTTGCTCAGCGCAGCCGTCGTCCAAGCTCAGCCGCCGGTCCACTATTTCCAAAACATCCATCAGCGTCCGGGGGCGATCGGCAACGCGCAGCTGATGCGCCACCCGCGGATGGTTGGATACGTGCAGCCGGTGCAGATCCGCGCTCCGAAAGGAGTGAAGGTTTCGTTCGCCGAGAACGGCCGCTTCGGGTCATTCGAAGCGACACCTGCGAAGGTGGGCATGATGATCGGTCGAGTCTATCGATTCAAAGTCACCGACATCCCCTTCCATGAAGGTGAAGAGTTGTTCCCGTCGGTGGAGTTGATCAATCGGTTGCACCCACCCGCCGGTCGCGAGTTGCAGTTTCCGATTCCGATCGAGCTGACCGCTGAAGAACTCGACTTCGCGTTGGACGGCCGTTTCGTCACTCGCGTGATCTATCTCGAGGAACCCAACCTGGCCGTGCCGCATTTGGAAGATCCGCAGCGGCAACTCTTTTTGGAAGTCGGACCTCGCGAGGACCCGCTGAAAGTCGCCGACGAACTCGGTCGACCGATGGCCATCTTGCGAATCGGTTCGCGCATTCCTCTACAAGACAACCTGGGCCGCTTTGCCTTCGATATGCCGCCGCTGCGGCGATATCCCAATGCGCCGGCTGCTGATCCGCCCGCCGATCCTGCCACGGCCGCTCATCGACGCGGTTTGGAGCGGAGTCTTCCAGCTGTTCCCCGCATCGCACTTCCTGGAGATCCGTGGTACGTGCCGCCCCAGGTTGCTCGCCCTCGCACTCCGACTCGACGGTGATTTGTTATGACGACTCTGCCGCGACATGGGAACGGTTTCATCCGCTGCGCCACGGCGCTGTCGCTCGCCGCCGGACTGCTGCTGTGCTGTTCCTGTCAATCCTTGCGTCCGACGACGAGTGCCGGTGGACTGACGACTGGAGGCGGTGAGTCGGCCGCTGACGGACGAACGATGACTCGCGACGGCGCGGTGTACGGGCATCTGTCGAGCGACGGGGGATCCCGGGCGAGCGGCCAACTGGCCACAATGGGCAACCGCTCGCAGCCAGCTCAAACGTCGCAAACAAGTCCAGTGCGGCAAGCCGCCTTCGCCCAACCCAGCTTGTCCGGGCAGCGACAGACGAACCAACTCCAGCAGGCGACACATACGACGCCCATCGGTCCGCAGGCGATTCAGCCGCATCCGCAGGTGGGACCGTTCCCGGCGGCGCCTTACACATTTGGCCAGCGTCCGGTTGCGGTGGGTCGGGCCACGGCCTACGGCGACAGCCGCAACGGCGAGGGCATTGGGCCCGCCGGCGACGTCCCCTCCCCTACCCTTCTGCCAGCGGCCGATTGTCCCGGCTGCCGCAACTGCTCACCCAGTGCGAATGGCCACAATGGCCACAATGGCTACGGCGGTTCCGGTTCGGCGGCTCGATGGCGGCTCGGACCGGGCGGTCCCATCGTCATGATGGACGAAGTGTTGTGTGACGGCGGCGACCGCGACGTCTCGGCGATCCGGGCGGCCAACGGTCGGATCTTCAACGTCGACATGGAAGACACGGTCGGTTTCTACGAGACCGAGACGGGTCAGCGCGAAGTGGCGGCCAGCAACCGCGTTTGTATTTACGCGCCACGTTTTGGATCGACGCGCAAGGTGACCGGATTCCTTTCTCACAAGACGCACACCCGCGGCGCCGGCTTCGAACTCAATACACCGTGGCTGCAACACAAAGAAACACAACTCGCCACAACCTCCATGCAGGCGAGCCAGGCGATCACTTCGATCGGTGAACTCGCTCCGCACGGCTTGAGTCGCCGCATCCGCGAGATGACATTCGACAACGTCGTTCAGCTGCGAGCCGCTCGCTCGGCGCTCGAACCGTACGAGCACTTCACGATCATCAGCTCTGGCGTATTCGACAATTCGGAGAAACTGCGGCTGGCGACGAGCTTGCAGAACGCCATGGAATGGACCAGCAAGCAGGCCGTACAGGTCGTCATCGACGGCGAGCCGGCGATCGAGATGCACAATATCTCCAAGCCGCAGGCCGTCGCCCGCTACGAGTTGCCTGACGGCAAGTCGCGGCTGCGAATCGTCAAAGTAGCTTCGCGAGACAACGCTCACCCGGGCGACAAGATTGAGTTCACGTTGCGATTCGACAACATCGGCGATCAGGAACTGAGCAAAGTGGCGATTGTCGACAACCTCGTGACTCGGCTCGAGTATGTCGAGGACAGCGCCAGTTGTTCCGTCGACGCCGAGTTCGCGACAGAGATCAACGATGGCGATTCGCTCCAACTGATCTGGAAGCTCAAGGAGCCGTTGGCGACCGGCAAGGGCGGCGTGATCAAGTTCCAATGCCTCGTCCGCTGATCGAATCTTCTCGACACGGGACGAACGCCGCGATATCTTCTCCTCAACACGCGTCCGTTGACTCGCCGTTGAGGAAATCATGTTCCACCGCGCGCACTTCTTTCGCATCGTTCAGATTTCGCTCCTGATCCCGTCCGTCCTCTTCCTGCTTCCCATGGCTCCGGCTCCGGCTCAAGAAGCCGCGAAGCTCGACACCTCGCGCGGCGATCAAATGATCGCCAAGTACTTTGCGGACGAGACGGCGAAGCTGCACAACGCCGGCTTGGTCGGCGTCAAATCGTTGGATGCTTGGAAGAAAAATCGCGAACAGCTGCGGCGGCAGTTGCTCGAAATGCTCGGGCTGTCGCCGTTGCCCCCCAAGACGCCGCTGAAACCCGAAGTGACCGGCCGCGTCGAGCGCGACGAGTTCACGGTGGAGCGGATCGCGTTTCAATCGCGACCGAATCTGTACGTGACGGGGAACTTGTACATTCCCAAGAAGCTCACCAAACCTGCGCCGGCGATCCTCTACGTCTGCGGGCACGCCCGCGTACGCAAAGACGGTGTCAGCTTTGGCAACAAGGCTCACTATCAGCATCACGGCGGCTGGTTCGCTCGCAACGGCTACGTTTGCCTGACGATTGACACTCTGCAGCTTGGCGAGATTGAAGGGATTCATCACGGCACGTACCGCTACAAGAAATGGTGGTGGCTCAATCGCGGGTATTCGCCGGCCGGCGTCGAAGCGTGGAACTGCGTCCGCGCTCTCGACTACCTACAGAGTCGGGAGGAGGTCGACGGCGAGCGGTTGGGGGTGACCGGCCGCAGCGGCGGCGGCGCGTACAGCTGGTGGGTGGCCGCGATCGACGACCGCATTCGCGCGGCTGTCCCGGTCGCCGGCGTCACCGATTTGCAGAACCATGTCGTCGACGGTTGCGTGGAGGGGCATTGCGATTGCATGTACATGGTCAACACTTACCGCTGGGACTACTCGACGGTCGCAGCGCTGGTCGCACCCCGGCCGCTGTTGATCAGCAATACGGATCGCGACGGCATCTTTCCGTTGGACGGAGTGGTCCGCATTCACTCACAAGTCCGCGACATCTACCGTTTGTACGGCGCGGAGGAGGACTTGGCGCTGCACATCACGGCGGGCCCTCACAAGGATACTCAGGAACTTCGAGTGCACGCTTTTCGCTGGTTCAACCACTACCTCAAAGGCGATGATGAGCTGATCGAAAAGACGGCGGTCAAGTTGTTTGAGCCTCCCGAACTGAAGGTCTTCGAGAAGAACCCAGCCGACGAAATCAATACGAAGGTCTCTGAATCGTTTGTCGCGAAAGCCGCCCTCCCCTCCCCTACCGAGGCCGCCAGAGATTGGTCAAAGCGACGCGACGAGTGGAAACAACAGTTGCGGGACAAGTCGTTTCGGGCCTGGCCGGCGAAAGCTGAGCCGCTCGACGCCAAAGAAGTGTTCAACGTCGAGCGCAACAATGTTCGGTTTCGCGCGATCGATTTCACGAGCCAAGGGGCCATTCGTCTGCGACTCTATCTGACTCATCGCGCCGATCTCGAGAAACCAGACCTGACGGTCATCAATGTCTTTGACGACGAGAGTTGGCGGCGGTTCCTGGCCGAAATGCAAGTCGACTTTCGCGATCAGCTGCGGGGCGAGCAACTGCCGAAGGCCGACCGCGAGGGCTATGAATCGTCAAAGCGGATCTTCAAGTTTCCCTGGGCGATGGCGGCGGTCGCTCCCCGCGGCGTCGGTCCGGCCGCCTGGGATCAGAGCGAACGCAAGCAGACTCAGCATCGGCGGCGATTCTATCTGCTCGGCCAAACGCTCCACGGCATGCAGGTCTACGACGTGCGGCGAGCTGTGCAGGCGGCCCGCGGCGTCGAGTTCATTGGTGACACGCCGGTCTGGCTGCAGGCCCGCGGCGTCGGAGCCGGCGTGGCGCTCTACGCGGCCATGTTTGAGCCCGACATCACCAGGCTCGACCTCTACGATCTTCCCGTCTCCCATCGCGAGGGACCGTATCTTTTGAACGTCTCGAGGATCCTCGACATGCCCCAAGCTGTCGCCCTTACGGCTGAACGTTCCCGAGTCGTGATCTACGACAACGAGCCAGCGCGGTGGGAGTATCCACAATCGCTGGTCGAGACTTTGGGTTGGGAAGCCAAGCAGCTCCAAGTCCGCAAGCCCCCGGATGACGAATAAGCGCCGCCGCAATTCAGTACGCCAGGGAAAGTGAGCGCGGACGAATGAGCATTGAACTGCAATTCGACCACATCGGCATTCCTGTCGAAGAACCTCAGCCCACCGAGTTTTGGGTTCCCGACAGCAAGTGTTGGGTCACCAACCCCCGGACTCATCCGCAGCGCATCGAGTATCTGCGGTTCAAGGAGAAGCCGGAGCTCGATCCAACGTCCGCCGAATGGAAGTTGTGGAACATGCCGCACGTGGCTTATCGGGTCGACGATTTGGAAGCCGCGATTCGCGGCGAGCAAGTGATCTACGGTCCGTTTGAGCCGGCCGAGTTCGGCCGCGTTGTTTTCATTCATCAGCATGGGCTGGTCGTCGAGTTTTTGCAGTACTCGGACACGGACACCTGGTTCGGCGAACCGACGCCCTGGACGCCGGCGTAGCCGCGTTTTCAACGGGGCGTTTTGAACAAGGGATGGATGCGATGGGCGGTTTTCAAATCCGCAACATGACGCCCGACGATCGCGACGACGTGGCGCGGCTGATCTTTCACGGCACGAATCAGTACTATGTTTCCATCGGGCGGCAGCCCATTTTTTCTGGTGACGAACTTTCTCCCGCCGTCATGTTTGACGTCTATGAACAGATCGATCCAGGCCGGGGCATCGTCGCGGTTGACGACGCCAGCGGTCAGATCATCGGCTCGTGCTTCGTCCATCCGCGGGAGACGCACTTTTCGCTGGGCATCATGAACTCGCACCACGAGCACTTTGGCCGCGGCGTTGCGCGTGCGCTGCTAAAGCGGATCACCGACGATGCGACCGCGGCGGGAAAGCCCGTGCGACTGGTCTCAAGTTGTTTCAATCTCGATTCGTATTCACTCTACACGCGCGCCGGGTTTGTGCCGTTCGCGACATTCCAGGACATGATTCTCCACGTGCCCGAAGGCGGCCTGGAAGTCGACCCGCCGCCGGGAATTCAAGTGCGCGACGCGACACTCGACGACGTCAGCGCGATGGCGGCGCTGGAAGAGGAGATCTCCGGGATCACGCGAATCGGCGACTACCGCTATTTCATTGGAAACGACGATCGGCTGTGGCACGTCTCGGTGATCGACGCAGCGGACGGCTTGAGTGGGTTTCTCGTCTCCTGTGGCTCCGAAGCGCTGAACATGCTCGGCCCCGGCGTCGCCAGAACAGAAGACGAGGCGGCGGCGCTGCTGCGCGCCGAGTTGGATCGACACCGCGGCCGGACTCCCGTTTTTCTCATCCCCGTCGGCTGCGGACGACTGGTGCGGCAGCTCTACGCTTGGGGAGCGAGGAACTGCGAGATGCACGTCGCCCAGTCGTTTGGCCCCGCCCAAACGCCGGCGGGCGTCGTCCTGCCGACATTCCTACCGGAGTCCGGGTAGCGCGTTGGATGAGGCGCGCATGAAGTGCGGGACGTTACCCCATGCCGATTCCGTCACCGACATCGTCGTCGCCGCCCCCGCCGGCGTCGGCTGCGCCCTCTCGACTTCGTGGCCGGTTCGTCCGGTCCGCTGTCGCGATCGGAAGGTGAGGTGGTCTCTTGAGCGCCCGCCGTCGACGCGGCGAGTGATGTCGTGGCCAGAGTCGCTCCGGCGATCAACAGAAAAAATCGGCGGTTCATTTCTCTTCTCCGTTCCTTGTTGTGCGTCTTGTCGTTGCCGACATGCGACGCGACAGGCGAATCTACGCGATGTGCTGTGGGTCGGTTCAGGGCGTCTGCTCAACTAGCTCGTCGGACTCGCCCACGACCGGCCAACGCGGTTGCCGGCGTCCGCATTCTACCTCATACTCGGTCGTCATTTGAATCTCCTCCCGGCAACGAGGTCATCGTGAACGAAAGCTGGATCGCCGCCCGAACCAACTCTTTTGACAGCAGCGGCATTCGCAAGGTGTTCGACCTGGCGGCCCAGTTGAAGGACCCGGTGAATCTTTCCATCGGCCAGCCCGACTTCGATGTTCCACAGCCAGTGAAGGAGGCGTTTATCGACGCGGTGCGGACGGGCAAGAACGGCTACGCGCTGACTCAAGGGATGCCTGTCTTGCGAGACAAGTTGCAGGCGCAAATCGACGCTCGCTACGGCCATTCGGATCGTCAGGTCTTCGTTAGCTCGGGCACCAGCGGGGGTTTGGCGCTGGCGATGTGGTCGCTCGTCGATCCGGGCGATGAAGTAATCGTCTTCGATCCTTACTTCGTGATGTACGATTCGCTCGTCAAGCTCGTCGGCGGCGTACCGGTGATCATCGACACGTATCCGGACTTCCGCATCGATGTCGACCGAGTGTCTGACGCGATCACCGATCGCACCAAGATGATACTCTTGAACAGCCCCAACAATCCGACGGGAGTCGCCAACTCGCGCGAGGAGTTGCGGGGCGTCGCTGAATTGGCGGCTGAGAAAGGCGTCGCGTTGCTCTCCGATGAAATCTACTCGAGCTTCTGTTACGACGGCGAATTCGTCTCGCCCGCCGAATTTAATGACCGGGCGATCGTGATCGACGGGTTTTCAAAGAGCCATGCGATGACCGGCTGGCGACTGGGGCAAGTGCACGGACCGGCGGAAGTCGTCGACACGATGCTGAAGCTGCAGCAGTACACTTTCGTCTGCGCTCCCCAGCCGGCTCAATGGGCGGGGGCCGTGGCGATGGACACGCCGATCGACGAGCACATGGTCGACTATCGAGGCAAGCGAGACATGCTTTACGAAGGGCTGGCGGACATGTTCGAAATCGCCAAGCCGGGCGGTGCGTTCTACATGTTTCCTCGAGCTCCGTGGGGAACGGGAACTGAATTCGTCGCCAAGGCGATTGAGAACAATCTGCTGATCATTCCCGGATCCATTTTCAGCGGGCGCGACACGCACTTCCGCATCTCCTACGCCGCCGACAATCAAGTCATCGAACGCGGGATCGAGATCTTGCGGCGGATAGCAAAGCGATAGCCGGATGCGGGCGGGCCGGCGGCGGGGCGAGGAGCAATCGCAATCGTGGCGGACCAACCCAAGCTGACGTGGTGGAAGCGGCTGATTCTGGTCTACGACTGGGTGATTGTGGCGTTCGTCCGAGCGCTCGTGCTGATGCTGCGAATGAAGTCGCGAGACCCGCGCGAGCATTGGACTCGACCTCTGAAGGCCGATCCCCACACCGAGACGAAGATCGGAAACTGGGAAGCCGTGCTGGCGTGGGATCGGGGCAAACGCGTGGGCTGCTTCACGGGAGCGTTGATCGGTGTCGCCTTGGGAGTGTTGTGGATCGCTTGGTGGCTCAAGTGACGGCTGCGCAAAAGAAGAGGCCCGCGGCAAACTGTCGCGGGCCTCTTGTCTCAACTCAGTGGCCGTCGGGTCGGCCCAGCTGGTGCTTCCGTCGAGTCCATTCGTCAGAAGCGTCGGGAGAGCGGTTTAGGCGCTTTTGGTCTTCGGCATCTTGAACAGCTCTTCACGGCCTTCGATGACCGCATCGCTGATCGTGTACCTGGCGCCTTTGTCTTGATCCGGCAGCTCGTACATGATGTCGAGCATGACGTCTTCAATGATCGAACGCAGTCCACGGGCTCCAGTGCCCTTGTTGAGCGCTCGGCGAGCGATCGCTTGGAGCGCATCGTCGGTGAACGCCAATTCACTGTCCTCCATCTCAAACAGACTCTGGTACTGCTTGGTGATGGCGTTTCTCGGTTCGGTGAGCACTCGCACCAAGCCATCTTCGCTGAGCGGCGTGAGCGAAGTCACTTGCGGCAATCGCCCGACGAGTTCGGGGATCAGTCCGTACTCCAGCACGTCATCGGAGGTCACTTGTGGCAGTAACTCGGCGAGATTCGACTCTTTCCGCGTATCGCTGGCGGACTGGCCAAAACCCATCGTTCGACGGCCGAGCCGTTTGCGAACGATATCGTCGACGCCGACGAACGTTCCGCCGCAAATGAACAGGATGTTGGTCGTGTCCATCTGAATGTACTGCTGCTCGGGATGCTTGCGGCCACCCTGGGGCGGCACGTTGGCGACGGTGCCTTCGAGCATCTTGAGCAAGCTCTGCTGAACGCCCTCACCGGAAACGTCGCGGGTAATCGACACGTTTTGGCTGGTCTTGCCAATCTTGTCGATCTCGTCGATGTAGAGGACGCCGCGTTGAGCCGATTCCAGATCGAAGTCGGCGGCGTGCAGCAGTTTCAACAGCAAGTTCTCCACGTCTTCGCCGACGTATCCCGCTTCGGTAAGCGTCGTGGCGTCACCGATGGCGAACGGCACATTGAGAACTCGCGCGAGTGTGCGAGCGAGCAGCGTCTTGCCCGATCCGGTCGGGCCGATCAGCATGATGTTCGACTTCTCGATCTCGATGTCCGATCCTTCCCACTCGAGCGACAATCGCTTGTAGTGGTTGTGGACGGCGACAGCGAGGACTTTCTTCGCCGACTCCTGGCCGATCACGTAGTTGTCGAGTTGGGTGACGATGTCGCGGGGAGTGGGGATCTCATTGAACAGCTTCTTCCCACTGCCGCGGCGCTTCTGCTCTTGCTCAAGAATCGACTGGCAGAGTTCGATGCATTCGCCACAGATATAAACATCGCCAGGTCCCTCCACGAGGGGTCCGACGTCACGGTAGCTTTTCCGACAGAAGGAACAAAAGGCGTTTCGCTTAGTAGTGCCGCCTCGACGTCCTCCGCCCACTTCTTTGCCTGCGGGCATACCATCACTCCTTGTTCGGATTCACGATCACCGCACTCGATCCCGAGCACCGGCAATCACGAGAGATAAATCCCAGGTGTCGCTCGTTCCGTAAGGTAGCGGGCCGTCCATGTCCACGCGTCGAGCCTGTAGTTCACTACAAATCGGCGCTGTCGGTCTCCCAGACCACTTCCGAGTGGGGCGGCGGGATGTTAGTCGCAACCGACAAAACCGGGTGAGCCGTAGCTGCCCGGGCAGGTGTCATCGATCGCGCTAACCCTCTTCTCCCATATCGCTTAACTCTTCTTGGAGCTTTGCTCCCAGCACAGTCTTAATGTTTCGGTATTCCTTCTCGGTAATGTCACCTTCGTCGTGCAATTCTCGGAAGTTCGAGAGCAATTCGTTGGCGTCCGGCTGGTCGTCGTCGGTGCGATCGCGAAACTTTTTCACCATGTAATAACCAACCGCCGACAGAATCGCCAAAACAGTCATCCAAATGACGATCTGCGCACGTGTGCTGGACAGGAAATCCCACATCGTCGGGGACAGACCTAGCTGAACGAATGGTTAAGGGTTTGCCGACGCGAAATCATGCAATATTATGCACAACGCGTACAGGGAGTCCACAATTCGCTCAGCCCGCGTCCTAACCCATTTCGCACAACCGATTTGAGTGGTGCGGACACAATCCGCGGGTGCGACAAAAGACCGTGGCGAAGCCCAAAGGGTTCGCCCTTCCCTGCTGGCCCCGGCCGGAATCGGCATCGGGGTGATGAGTCGTTTCATTCCATTGTCAGCCCCTTTACGGAGGCAAGCTCGCGGCGGTTCATCCACATCCGCGAGCCCAAGGCCCCTAATCCGAACAATGAGCAAACCCGAATCTCTTCAGCGAGTCTTTTCGTCCGGCATAGTCGCCGTGATCCGCGCCGACAGCGGCGAGAAGCTGGCGGATGTGGCCGAGGCCCTGTTGGCCGGCGGCGTCGATTGCATGGAGGTCACCTTTACCGTGCCGCAAGCCGTCCGAGTGCTCGAGCAAGTGGCCGATCGGGTCGGACAGCGCGCGCTGTTGGGCGCCGGCACAGTGCTCGATCCGGAGACAGCGCGGATCGCGATACTCTCCGGCGCCGAGTTTATCGTCTCGCCGTCGACTCATACCGGAGTGATCGAACTTTGCCGTCGCTACGACAAAGCGATTATGCCCGGTGCGTTGACGCCTACGGAGGTCGTGACGGCCTGGCAGGCGGGAGCCGACATCGTCAAGGTCTTCCCCTCCGACCTCACGGGACCCTCCTACCTCAAGGCGCTGCACGGTCCGTTGCCCCAGGTTCGCCTGATGCCGACTGGCGGCGTTGATTTGAACACGGCGGCCGACTTTCTTCGGGCCGGCGCATGCGCGCTGGGGATTGGCGGGGCGTTGGTGGAGAAACAAGCGGTCGCCGATGGAGACATGAAACGTATCGAAACGCTCGCCAAACGGTACGTCCAAATTGTCCAAGAGACACGAAGCGAACTCTAAGCTGACCGGGAATTGCCCCGAAACTACTCGTCGTCAGTTGTCTCTCGCGCGACCGGCGCACCATAATGGATCGTCGACCTGGATGCAGTTGAGCGGCCTGCGCCGCTTCGTTCCGACGGGAGATCGCCAACGATGCCGCTCCTCTTTTCCTGTCCGCAGTGTGGCGCGCGGACAGAGGTCGAACCTCGATTCGCGGGGGAGACCGGCCCTTGCCATACCTGTGGAGCCACCGTCACCGTCCCGCGTCTCACGGTCGCTGAAGTGGCGGCCGCTTACGACGCGGGGCCCTCGCGCAGCTCGACTGGCTTGATGATCACGATCCTATTCTGTGGCGCGGTCGTCCTGGTCGCCATTATCGGACTGACAGTCACGCTGTTCTTCCCCGGTGTGCAGAATATTCGCGGACAACGACAGGTCGCCGTTTGCGACCAGAACCTTGTCCGCATCGGACTCGCCCTGCGAGGATACCACGATGAACACGGATCGCTGCCTCCCGCTGTGACGACCGACGCCAATGGCAAAGCGATGCACAGTTGGCGCGTGCTGATCCTTCCCTACCTGGGGCCCGACGAAGCGGCGCTGAACAAGCGATACAACTTCGACGAACCCTGGGATTCGCCACAGAATATCGCTTTGGCGAACAACATGCCGCCCGTCTTCGCCTGCCCGTCCGATCTGGTCGCCCAACAAAATAACGAGTCGAGCTACCGGATCGTGATCGGACGCGGAACGGCGTTTCCCGGTGTCAACAAAAGCGTCAGTTTTGCTCAAATCACTGATGGTCTATCCACAACCGCGCTCGTTGTCGAGATGCCGGCCGCCGGCACGAGTTGGATCGAACCCGATGAACCGTCCATCGACTCTCTTCAATTCGCCATCAATGGCTACACGGGCAATGAAGTCGGCAGTTTTCACGAGGGAGGCGCACACGTCCTCATGGCCGATGGCATTCCCAGGTACGTCGCTGATATGACCTCGCCCGAGTACGTACGCGGCATGCTGACCATCGACGCCAATGACTCGGTCATCATCGACACTGATGAGTTTGAGTAGCTGGTCCCACAGATCAATGATCCGTCCGACCACTCGCCGACGGCGCGGTCGAGCGGCGCAGATCAACCACCAACGGCGCGTGATCCGATTCGGCAAATGGACCGCGCCGCGCGTCGACGACCGTGAAGTGCCGCGAGATGAGACAGTGATCGATAGGCATGCGAGCAGGCGGGATTTGAGCCGGCCAGGTCGCCAGGACGCCGAATCCACGCCGCGCATCGCGCAGGCCGCTGTCGTCCAGCAAGTCGCGAAACCATGGCGACCAGGGAGTCACGTTGAGGTCGCCGAGTACGACGGTCGGCTCGTCTTGCCGCACCATCGCGGCGACCTTCGCAAGTTGTTGATTGCGAAGCGCGGCTCGTCGAGCTCCCACGGGCGGCGTCGCATGTACTCCCATGACGCGCACTCGGCCGGAGGGAGTGTTGACGACGATGTTCCATGCTGGATACGCCGCATTGCCCAACGAAAACAGCTGGACCCGATCAATCGGGAGCCGTGTGAGGACGGCGATGCCGAACGCGCCGTTCCGTTCCGCGATGCGTTTGTCCGCGTAGCCGGGCAACGCGTCGATCTGCTCGGCCCACCAGGGAGTCACCTCTTCCAGGATAAGAACATCGGGCCGCTCCTCGGCGCAGAACGTCCGCAATGCCTCGACGTCCCGACTCATCGCCAGCAGATTGAATGTGGCGACTCGGATGGTGGGCTCTTGAGCCGCTTTCTCACTCCTGTCCGTGGCGACGGGAATCCAGTACGGCAGGATCGGATAGACGATGACAAGAGCCAAGACCGATGTGGCCAGCGTGAACAAGTGTCGTCCCCGCGTCGCGTAGACGGCGGCTCCGGACATCGTGATGAAAGCGTACTGAACTCGGAAGTGAGACGCCAATTCGGCTGCCCAATGGTAGCTGGCGAACAGGCTTACCAGCCAGCCGGCGAAACTCCACCAAAACGCCCGTCGCACTAGCCAACTGACGCCCGCCCACACCCGCTTCCAAATTGGCGGCTGGTGCTCGCCCTCGTCTCGACCGGTTTTCAGTTTCACCAGCTTTCCCTATCTACCGCAGTTGACCGCGACTGGCGATTCTATGAAGTGAGTTGGATGACGGCGCCGATAAGCAATTAATGGGTAGGTGCGCAAGGATGCGCGCTTTGGCTTCAGTCTAAACGCACACCATGGATTTGTGCCAAATGACGCGGCCTAGGGTATGTGCCGGCGCTGTGGCGATAGCGCTGGCGATCGGGATCGGCGGATTGTCGTGGCTGGCCGCTGCGCCGAACGAGCCCAAGTTGCAAACGTCTTATTGGCGGCAAACGCGGTTTATCATTCCGATGAACCGACCGCGGGGCAACCCCAAAGAAGTCCAGTTGCTCGTCTCCAATGACGGGCAGGAGTGGTCGGTCGATTCGACCATCACTTACGATCCGTCTGGACGAGCGCCGACGGAGCAGTTTCAGTTCAACGCCCCGCGCGACGGCGTCTACTGGTTTTCGGCGCGGACCATCTTTCCACGGCAACAGGCGCGGCGCGGTCAGCCGCAGCCGCACCTCAAAGTCGTCGTCGATACAGAACAGCCGCAAATGAACTTCGACGCATTCGTCGGAGGCGCCGGCGAAATCGTCGCTCAATGGCGAATCGAAGACGACAATCTCGATCAGACTTCGTTCCTGGTGGAGTTTCAGGCCGCCGGTGACGTCGAGTGGCGCAAGGTCGCCGTCGAGCCAGGGGAGCTCGAAGGCGAGACGAAGATGAGTGGTCAGTCGTCGTGGTTTCCGCGAACGAGCGCGCGGACGGTCCACGTTCGCGCAGAAATCCTCGACAAGGCCGCCAATCGCTCAGTCGTATCGCGGCGATTGGTCTTGCCCAAGATCGCCCAGGGCGAACGCTTTCAAGATCTGGCGGCCGGCGATCTGCTGAAACCCTCTCCCGGTGCTCAACAATGGACTGAGCGGGACGCTGGAAACAACGCACCGATCCAGACCGCGGTCGAGCGGCAGTCGTTCGATCCACACAGCCAGACGGGCTCCGATCGTTCGGCGGCGCATCCCGATTCGCAAGTCGACTCAGCCGCCAATCGCTGGCAGTTGCGTCAGCTCGGTGCGCCGCCCGCGGTCCGCGGCGACATCCAGCCCCGGGTGGCTCAACGTCCCGCCGACGCGACGGCGGACCCGGCCAAACGTCGCCAACCGATCGACTACCGCACGCCCAGCGGCGTTTTGCCCACGATGACGAGAGCGATGAGATTTGAGTTGGACTACGATGTCGAGTCCGTTGCGGCTCATCAGTTGGAAAAGGTCGAACTGTGGCGGACGACCGATCGCGGCGCGACCTGGAACATGTGGCGAGAAGACGACGACCTCACGCGACCCGTGATGACGGTTCAGGTCGATCGTGAAGGCGTGTACGGGTTTCGCACAGTGATCGTCGCGACAACAGGACTCGCCAGCCGGCGACCGCGAACAGGTGACGAAGCCGATCTCTGGATCGGAGTCGATACAACGCCCCCCTCGACGCGCATCGTCTCGACGGCCTACGGCTCCGGGAGCAAGGCCGGCAAGCTCGAGCTTCAATGGGAGGTCGCCGACGACGCGCTCGCCCCCCGGCCGATCGCGCTGATGTTCAGCCAGCTGCCCGAGGGGCCTTGGACGACAATCGTCTCGGGTATTCCCAACCGGGGCGAGTATCTGTGGAATCCCGGCTCTCGCACACCGGACCGCATCTACTTGCGGCTGGAGGCGCGAGATTCGGCGGGCAATGTCGGCGTCCACCAGACGACCGATCCCATTCGGCTCGAGGGCCTGTCACCACGCGGCCGCATTCGCGGTTTCCGCCCCGCCCCCTAGGCCCCCTTCGGGGAATGACTAATGACTAAGGACTAATGACTAAGGAATGACTAGAGGCGGTTTCAAAACCTTGTACGATGGCCTTCCAAGGCCGTCGATTTTGGAAATCCTCGGGAAACGACGGCCTTGGAAGGCCATCGTACGGCAAGAAATCGGTTTTGAAATGCGCTCTAGTCATTAGTCACTAGTCCCTA
>JASMLW010000612.1 GCA_030748485.1 Pirellulaceae bacterium | reverse complement strand
ACTAACTCGCCGCGGTGTTTTGTCAGGGTTTGGCCGTAGAGCATTTAGGGATCGGGGGGCCGGGTTATAATTTTTTTTCTGGGGGCGGCGCCAAAGAGCCCGCCGCGCCGGCTCTTGTGAGACGCTATGAGTGACTGGGTGAAGTACGTGGCTTTCTTTGGCGGCGCCGTGGCGCCGGCGATGTTGGTTGCGCTGATCGGCGGATTCGTCGTCCGCAGGTTCGCCGCCCGGTTGGGTCTGATGGATCAGCCGAATGAACGCAAAGTCCACACGACGCCAATCCCGTTGGGCGGAGGTCTGGCGATCTGGGCGGGCGTTGTCTCGACATTCGCGGCGCTCAACGTAACTGTGCTCGTATTGCAGTCGAACCCTGCGCTGGTCGAATCGGCTCCGGCTCTGCTGGCCGAACATCTCGGTGGATTGAACGAGCGGATGTTGAGCTTGTGGGGGCTCGTCGCAGGCGGCACGGTCTTGATGCTGCTGGGGCTCTACGACGACCGCCGCGGATTGCCGTGGCAGTTGCGGTTGGCAATTCAGCTGCTCGTGGCGCTGGCTGTGGTCGTTTTCTACCCGAGCGCTCGACTGACGGGATTCATCGAAGTCACCTGGTTCACTTGTTTGCTCTCGTCGTTGTGGATCGTCGGCTTGATCAACTCGTTCAACATGCTCGACAACATGGACGCGTCGTCGGGGGGAATCGCGGCGATATCGTCGACATTCTTGGCTCTGTTTTTGGTGACATCGCCGGCGGTCGCCGCTCAGCCGCAATGGTTCGTCGCGGGATTCCTGCTGGTTCTGGTCGGCTCCCTGTTGGGGTTTCTGTTTCACAACCGTCCCCCTGCGAAGCTGTTCATGGGTGACGCCGGCGCCTATCTAGTCGGTTACTGGATTGCGATCGGCACGTCGCTGTCGACCTACACGACGTATCACTCAGCTTCTCCCCATGCGATTCTCGCGCCGCTGTTTGTCATGGCGGTGCCTCTGTACGATACGATAACGGTGCTCACGATACGTTTGCGGGAGGGTCGCAGTCTGTACGAGGCGGACAAGAGCCACTTCACCCATCGGCTGGTCGACTTGGGGCTGACGAAAGGGCAGTCGGTCCTGACGGCCTTCCTGTTGACGGCGACTTGCGGTCTTTGCGCGCTGTTGCTCCGCCGCGTCGGGCCGGGCGGGGCGTTCGTGTTGGCATTGGTTGTGGTTTGCGTATTGGCGCTCATCAATATTCTCGAGACGACGGCGCGGCGGAAGATTCGCGAGTGAGCAAGAAACGAAAACGAGCGAAAGGTCGCCCCACTGAGGGCGGTTGCGCGAACGTCGTGTGGACTCACGTGTTCCTCGTCGGCGCTTTTAGCTCGCTTGTTGTCGCGACGCCGATGTTGCCTGGCGAAGCGTCCGCCGACATGGGAATCGGCGTGCCGCTGGCGACCGCTTGGATCGTCCTGACGACAGTTTGGTTTGCGGTCGCTTTGCTTTACCCCCAGCACCACACGTCGCGCGGCGACTGGGTGCTGGCCGCCGTCATCGCGCTGATCGCTTGCCATGTCGCCAGTGCGCTGATCATGGGGCGCAACGGCGATTTCCGCGCCGCCCTGAATAGTATGTGGGTCTGGGTCGGGTTGGCGGCCGTCTACTTCCTGACGCGGCAACTGATCCGCTCGCGCGTTGAACAGAACGCCCTGGTCGTCGTCTTGATCGGAGCCGCAGTCATGTTCTCGTTACACGGAGTGCATCAGCGCTTTGTGACGATGCCGGCGACCGTCAACGAATTCATGGAAGCGTCTGAGGAAGAGAAGCAACAGGTCCTCACCGCCAACAACCTCGATCCGAATCCCGACTCACCGGAGCGGAGCCATTTCGTCGCTCGGTTGCAAAGTACAGACATTTTTTCCGCGTTCTCGCTCGCCAACTCGCTGGCCGGCTATTTGGCGCCCGTGCTCATCTTGGTAGTGATGATTGGCTGGAGCAGCGTTGTCTCTCGCGAACAGCATCTGGCCGCCTCGATTGGCTTGGGTGTTTGCGGAGTCTTGGTCGCCGCCTGTTTGTTGATGACGGGAAGCCGCAGCGCGCATTTGGCGATTGCGGGAGGAGTTGGCCTGGTGTTTCTGTTCGGCGGTAGGCGGCGTTGGATCGACTGGAGGATCGCGGCCGGTCTTGGCGTCGCGGTCGGTCTGGTCGGAGTCTTCGTAGTAATTTGGGGACCCCGCGACGCTCCGGTAGTCGGTGCCGCGATCAAGTCGGCCTCGTATCGATTTGAATACTGGCAGGCCACCGCGGCGATGATCGCCGACTATCCGCTATGGGGCTGTTCCCCCGGTTGTTTCCAAGACTATTACACGGCCTATAAGTTGCCCCAAGCGAGCGAAACCGTCGCCGATCCCCACAACTTTGTGCTGGAGATTTGGGCGACCGCCGGCACACCCGCTCTGCTGGCGCTGTTCGCGCTGGCAACCGTATTCACCTGGCGCCTCACCGGCGGCGCGCCGGCGGCCGCGTCAAACGCGCCGTCTGACTCGACGTCGCCGACGAGTGACTCGCCAAGTGAGACGGAGAGTCTTGCTGCGTGGGCGATCTACCTTGGCGCCGCCATGGGTGTCTTGCTCGCATTCGCCGCCGGAGCGCTGACCAATTTGCTGCCCGACGCGCGATTGGTCGTAGCCGCTGTGCTTGCCGGAGTCTGCGTCGCGCCCTTGCTCGGATGGGCGCGTCGGGGCGCATTGCCCGCATCGGCTCCCGTCATTGCACTCGTCGTGTTGCTGGTGAATCTGCTTGCCGCCGGCGGAATTAGTTACCCCAACGTCGCCATCAACGGTTGGCTCTGCCTGGCGCTGGCGATCAACCTGGTTGATCCGTCGCGGGAAGACTCCGATACGACTCCGCGAGCATGGATTCCGCAAACAACTCCCGTGCGCTGGGCGACATTTGGGTTCGGCGTCCTCTGTGTACTCTCCGCGTGGCTGACCGCTTACGCACCACTTCGAGCGCGGACGATGTACGCCAACCCGCTCGTCAATATGCCCGGCAACGCCGAGCCGATTCTGCGCAGCGTCACCGACACCGATCCGCTCTGGGACGATCCCTGGGTGCGCATCTGCTATTCGCACCACTCGCGCTGGTTGGGCGGCGGCGGCCAGATCGCCAAGAGCCGATTCGACGAGGCGGTTGAGGACCTGTATCGACGCAATCAAC
>JASMLW010000611.1 GCA_030748485.1 Pirellulaceae bacterium | reverse complement strand
TCCCGGCATAAGGGCTAGTTGTTGAGTCTCAATGAATACTGTCGCGGAGCGCGGGGACCGTCGGGTCCGTCGGTGTTTGTTTGAGAGCCGGTTAAGCGAAAATGGCGGAAACGGGTTCGGCTTTGACCAGCTCACGAGGTTGATCGAGATGGTCGCAACTTGTCTGATTCGGCGCGGAGATTGAACGCTTCCCGCGCTCGCCCGGAACTAATCAGGTTCAAGGCGGTCTTGTAGTAGTCGTCCAAGTCGAACTTCTCGACCGCGCGATCGATCTTTGGCATGCCGGCAGCCTGCAATTCACGCAACCGCGCCCGCCGGCCCAAACGGATTGGCGAGACCTCGTCGCGCAGCTTCAGGTCATCGACGTTGATCTTGTCCATCTTCGTCATGTCCAGATCGCCGCCGGGCGGGAAGAGATAATACGGGTCGTAGGCGCGGGCGCGGGCGAGGAAACCGGCGGTCCCCGCTTTGTTGACGACGTTACTCTCCTGCAATCGAAGTCAGACTTCGCAAGTCGTTTGCTGGATTGGCTCTAGGGCGCGCCCGCACATTCGCAGCAGTGTCTTGCATTCTAATTGACGTGTCAATCGAATGCGTGACAATCCGGCGCACTCAGCAGCCCTTCATGGGCGCCGAATCTGGCGTCGAATCTGGCCTGGCGACCGGGCTGGGGAGCGAGCGGCTCGGCCGATCGCAAATCATGCATCAGCAGTAGCTTGCGCTCAATCGTCGGATTCGCCGCCGGGTTGCGTGTCGCGAAATGCGGTCTTGCTCCATTCGCCCCCATCCGGTACAAGCCGCCCCCGGTTCCAGCGGTCGCACAAGGAGGTCTCGATGTTACCACGTCGTCGTTTTCTGCAGGTCGGAGTCGCCGCGGTTGCGGGCGGTTTGGCGCCCGCCGCCGTTGCTCGAGATCAGTCCACACTGCAACAGAAGTTGGAGGTGGGCCTGGAAGCGCGGCAGCAGATCGAGAAGAACTTTGTCCGCGACGTCGTCCGCATGGTGAAGCAGGGCCAACTGAAGTTGAAACTGGTGCTGGAGACATTTCAATACGTTCGCAAGCGGTATCGTTTCAGCGATCGCAAGGTCCGCGTCTTCGCGTTCGTGTTGCAGAGACGGGCGAAGGCCGCCGGCGTGAATCTCCAGCTGCCGGCGGGCATCAAGAAGCGGTAAGCGAGTTTCCGTCAGAGGGTCGCCCAGTACCCGCCGCGGGCGTGATCGAACTTCACTTCCGCGCCGCGCGCCGAGTCGTCGATGCCTCCTTCGGCGTAGACCGTTTGTCCCCGCACCCAGGTCCGCACGGGCCACCCTTGCAGCGTTTCGCCGTGCCAAGGGCTCCAGCGGCATTTGGTCAGCTGTTCATCGTGCTTGACGGCGCGCCGCAGATCGAGGTCGACGAGCACCAGGTCGGCGTCGTAGCCGGCGGCGATGCGGCCCTTGTCGACCATATCCCACACGCGGGCTGGAGCGTCGCACATCCAATGCACGACTTGCTCCAGCGTGCAACGGCCCTGATTGACTTGGTTGAGCATCAACGGCAGGGAGTTCTCGACCGCCGGCAATCCAGAAGGAGACTGCGGATACGGCTGTTGCTTTTCCTCCCAAGTGTGCGGCGCGTGGTCCGTCGCGATCACTTGGATTAGTCCGTCTTTGAGCGCCTGCCACAGCCCGGCGCAATCGGCGGCGGACTTGATTGCCGGGTTCATTTGAATCAACGAGCCCAACCGCTCGTAGTCGCCTGTGTGAAAGAACAGATGATGCGGGCAGGCTTCAGCTGTGATCAGTCCTTCGTGTTCGTGAAACAGTTCCGTCTCGGCGGCGGTCGAACAATGGAGCACGTGAAAGCGATGTCGGTGCCGCTTCGCCAATGACAGAGCGCGGCGGGTGGCGACGATGGCCGCCTCGTGGTCGCGAATTCTGGAATGGTCGGGGAGGTCGGACGTGCCCTCGTAGCGAGCCGTGTTGGCGCGGACCGTCGACTCATCTTCACAATGGGCGGTGATCGGCAAGGTCGTCTCAGCGAAGATCCGTTCCAGGGCCTGCTGGTCGTCGACGAGCAGGTTTCCCGTGCTGGAGCCGATGAAGATCTTGATGCCGGGCGTTCGTTGCGCCGTCGCCAACTCGCCGACATTGTCGGGCGTGGCCCCGATATAGAAGCCGTAGTTGACGCGGCACTTCGCGGCGGCCAACCGCAGTTTTTCGTCGAGCGCCGTTTGAGTAATGGTGTTGGGCTTGGTGTTGGGCATCTCCAAGAACGTCGTGACGCCGCCTTTTGCACACGCGCGCGTGGCGTGTTCAAGATCCTCCTTGTGCGTCAAACCGGGTTCGCGAAAATGAACCTGGTCGTCGACAACGCCGGGAAGCAAGTACAAGCCGCTCGCATCGATCGTCTCATCGGCGCGCGAATGGGAGGCGGGATCGATGGCGGCAATCTGCTCGTCCTCGATCAGCACGGAGGTGGACTCGATCCCTGTGGGGAGGACGACCCGCGCATTTCGAATGCAGGTTCGATGCGTCATGTCTCGTTCCGGCTTTTCGCCCGCGCCGGTCTCGCTGGCGGGGCGTACTCTGGATGGCGCTGCTTCACCTCAACAGCCGACTACCGCTTTTTGTCGGCGGGGTACTTCTTCGCCCACGTTTTGAGGTGCTCCTGGGCGCGTTCGGTGCCGTAGCGGGCGAGCACCCCGGCGTCGATGATGCGTCGGCAGATTTGCCCCACCTGCGCCGCCGATTGGGGTTTCTTCGCGACGTACTCTTCCAGCTTTTTGGCGGCGGCGTCGACCTGTTCGGGCGTGGCGTCCTTTTGGATCACGGGCGCGAGGTAGCTGCGCAGTTGAGGGTCTTGTTCGGCTTGCGGAGCCGGTCTGCGAGTGTACTTCTTGACCCATTCGTTGAGCACTTTCTTGGCGGCGGGCGTCAAATCGCCGCCCCGACGCAGGGCCCCGCTCGCCTGTTGGGCGACCGCCGACCGGACTCGAGGTCGCTTTTGAATCAGCTTTTCAACAGCCTGCTTCACCTCGGCCACCTGCTCATCTGTCGCATCCTTTTTCAGCATTGGACGAACGAGCCGAACCAATTCGGGGTCCGCTGCCGCTCGCATGCCGGCCACGGCGATGATCTCCTGAGCTTTCGGCGGATCGACGCCGAGCGCGGCGGCGATCGCATTGCCGATCTTGGGAGCATCCGCCTGCAAACTGGGCTGCACGATCGCAAAGTTGGCCGTCACCTTGCCGCCCTTGCCGACGAGCACTGTGAGCGTGACGTTGCGGTTGAGTCCGTAGGCGCCCGGGCCCTCTTGCTTGTCGGGTGAGATTCCCATGTGGACGTTCTTGGGCAACGCGCGGCTCATCCGCTTCACGCGCTCTGTCATCTCGGTCACGTCGTCGGTAAGAAACACGACACCGGCGGTCAGCCCCTTCTGCTTTCCGGCGTAGGTCATCACGCTGCGGAGTAGACCGATGGAAGGCCTGGTCACACCGTGCACAAACACAATCGCCACGGGCTTGCCGTCCGCCTTGCCAACCAAGTCGATCTCTTTGTTCTCATCGTGCAACACGCCGACGATTTCAAAGGAAGCCAGCTTCTCGCCGACCTGAGGTCCCGAGAAGACCGCTTCGTCCTCGCCGCGCACTGAGCAAACTGCGGCCATCGCGAACAGCAAGGTCAGTATCAACGGTTTCGTAAATCGATGGACGGAGAGCATAAGAGTCAACCTCTCGAGAAAATAACTGGTGGAGAAGCGGGCGTTTCAAGTGGTCGCGCGTGAGAGTTGCTTGTTGTCGTGTGAGAGTTGCAGTGTGGAGAGTTGCAGTATTGCAGAGTTGCAGTATGGAGAGTCGCAGTATTGCAGCGCTCGACCTGGGCGACCAGTCGCTAGGACTGATCGTCGTCGAATGGATTGGTCTTTTCTTTCTTGTCGTCTCCCGCCTTGTCGTCTTCCTCTTTGGCTGGGTCGGCTGGCTGGGCGTCCCTCTCAACCGGCTTTGGAGGGATGACCTTTTTCGTTTCACCCGTCAGGGGCGCGGTCAGCGCAATGGTGATGCGAGTAGCCACGGCGCGGCCCTGCATGTTGGGATAGTACCAAGCGTCGACATTGACTTTGTCGCCCGGTTTGGCGAGCGCCATGTTGGAGACATCGACAGCGACGGTCGCCTGAGGATCGATTTCAACTTTGAGCAATCGGCCGGCGGCGATCGTGGCCTTGCCGTTCTTTTTCAGACTCGCGATTTTGCCGACAACTTTGTAAACCGTGTCTTCGGGTTTCGGTTTCTTGCGGGGAACTTTCGGCTTCGGTTTCGCCTCATCCGGATCCAGGAACAGGTTGCCCGCCGCGCCTCCCGCTCCGGGCAGATCCGCCTGCAGGCCGAACACGACACTTTCGCGCGGCGATATCACTTCGATCGCACCGATCGGAGCCACCGCTTCGCCCTTCCTCGAAAACCTCGACTCGAAGCGAATCAGCATTCCCGGTCGCAGCCAGGCGGCGTCCGCCTTGCCGACCACGGAGATGTCCTGAGGATTGGCGTTCACGGCGACGAGCCATTTGCCGCCGTCGTCAGTTTCGATGGCCAGCACACGCGGGCTGACCTGCTTGATGACGCCGTTTTTCGGCATCTTCTCCGTCGGCCGCTTTGGATTGCGATTCTGATTTCGATTCTGCGCGATGACGGGCGTCGCCAGCATTGCGATCAGCAGGAGCGAAAGTAGGCGGGACATCGGGAACTCCCGTTTGGAGGAGGGGGGCTGACAGCTGGGTGGGATAAAAAGGCGGGATCATGGCGGAACGAGCGCGGCGCCGATTCCATGGACTCACTGGATTCGCTGCATCAAGCCACTCCCCTCAAGATAGCGGCCAGCGGACCTTCGTTCCAGTTGAAACAGGTTCGCACGCCCGGCCAGAGAGGATCTCTGTGGAGCCTCGCAGTTGCCGAACGAGCGAATGGGGCACTCTGGTTGTCACCCGCCGAAGTGATCGTAACAATGCGCTCCAAGCTGTCGGGAGCCGAACCTGAGGGCTCATCTTCGCACTGTTTGGTAGGAACCGAGCCGTCGACTTCGGTCCGCCCCCCCCATAGAAATACACCATGGCAACACGTAAACGCATCACGGTCGCTGATTTTCTGGCCATGAAAAAGAGAGGCGAGAAGATCAGTATGCTGACGGCCTACGATTTCCGCACCGCCAAGTTGCTCGACCAAGCCGGGGTGGAGGGAATTCTCGTCGGCGACAGCATGGCGATGGTCGTTCAGGGCCATACGACGACCGTTCCCGTGACGCTCGACCAGCTGATCTACCACGGCGAAATGGTCGTTCGCGGCGTCGAGCGATCGTTGGTCGTCGTCGACTTGCCCTTTCCGATCAACCACTTGGCGTTGGCCGAGTTGGTGGATCGCGCCGGTCGGTTGCTGAAGGAGACCGGCTGCCAAGCCGTCAAGATGGAGGGCGGAGCAAAGCAGGCGGAGTGCATTGAGGCGATGGTGACAGCCGGTATTCCGGTCGTCGCTCACGTCGGATTGCGACCGCAGAGCATCAACCTGGTGGGCCGATACCGGGTGCACCGCGACCGCGACGTATTGCTGACCGACGCCCGCGCGGCTCAACAAGCGGGCGCGTTCGCCGTTGTGGTCGAGTGCGTACCGGCCGACATCGCTGCTCATCTTTCCGCCGACCTGGAGATTCCCACGATCGGCATCGGGGCCGGGGCCGGCTGTGACGGGCAGATTCTCGTCACCGACGACCTCCTCGGATTGACCACCGGATACGTGCCGAGTTTCGTGAAGCAGTACGCCGATTTGCAGACGACCATGACGGACGCTGTGCAAAAGTACTGTGGCGACGTGCGCAGCGGTGAGTTTCCGGGACCCGATCAAACCTTCACCTAACCGCCGCGCAACTCGGCGTTCCGCACTTCACCCACGACGATCTTTGTCACCTGGTCCACAACTCATGGCCAATCGCTTGGCGCACGAAACGAGCCCGTACTTGTTGCAGCACGCGGAGAACCCGGTCGACTGGTGGCCGTGGTGTGACGAAGCATTGGCGGCGTCGCGGGAACAAGAGAAGCCGATCTTTCTGTCGGTCGGCTACTCGGCCTGCCACTGGTGCCACGTGATGGAGCGGGAGAGTTTTGAGGACTCGCGAATCGCCGGCGAACTGAATCAGCGGTTTGTCTGCATCAAGGTCGATCGCGAGGAGCGTCCCGACCTGGACCAGATCTACATGAACGCGGTCCAGCTGATGACGGGTCGCGGCGGCTGGCCGATGTCGGTCTTTCTGACGCCCGAGTTGCAACCTTTTTTTGGCGGCACTTATTGGCCTCCCGAAAGAAGGATGGGGATGCCCGGCTTTCTCGATGTCGTCGTCGCCGTCGATGAAGCGTGGACCGATCGCCGCGAGCAGGCTCAAGCGCAAGCTGCGCAGCTGACCGAGCACCTCCGCCAACTCGGCTCAGCTCACGGAGCCGGCGACTTGGACGTCGATCTGCTCAACGGCGCCTACAACCAGCTCCGCGGCGCATGCGATTTTCGCAACGGCGGTTTTGGACAAGCGCCGAAGTTTCCGCATTCGATGGACATCCAGTTGCTGTTTCGCATCGCCCGACGCGGCGGCCCCAACGACGCCGCCGAGATGGCCGCTTTGAATCTGCACAAGATGGCGGCGGGCGGCATCTACGACCACTTGGCCGGCGGATTCGCTCGGTACAGCGTCGATGAACGATGGCTCGTGCCGCACTTCGAGAAAATGCTCTACGACAACGCGCTGCTGACCAACGCGTATCTCGACGGCTTCATCCACACGGGCGAGGCGAGTTTTGCGCGCGTCGCCGACGAGACGATCACCTACGTTCAAACGTACATGACGGATGGTTGCGGTGCGTTTCACAGCACCGAGGACGCCGACAGCGAAGGCGAGGAAGGCAAGTTCTACGTCTGGTCGCCCGGCGAGGTCGCCGAGATTCTCGGGGAAGACGAAGCGGAGGTCTTCTGCTACGTCTACGACGTCAGCGAAGCGGGCAACTTCGAAGGCAAAAGTATTCTCAACCTGCCCAAGTCAATCGAGCAGTGCGCCGCGCTCAAGGGGTGGGACCTTGCCGAGTTGACCGGACGACTCGCCAACTCCCGCGATCGCTTGCTGCAAGCCCGAGATCAGCGCGTTCGCCCAGGAAAGGACGACAAGATCCTGGTCAGTTGGAACGGGCTGATGATCGACGCCTTGGCCCGCGCCGCGCTCATCTTGGATCGCCCCGATGCGTTGGAGTCCGCCACCCGGGCCGCCCGGTTCATCTGGGATTCGATGCGCCGAGACGACGGGCGATTGTTGCACTCATGGCGGCGAGGTCACGCGCGTTTCGACGCCTACCTGGATGACTACAGCTATCTGCTCAACGCCTTTGTTTCACTCTACGAGTCGACGTGTGACGAGTCCTGGATCGATCGAGGCGTCAGTTTGGCGGACATCTTGCTGGAACATTTCGAAGATCGCGGCGGTGATGGTTTCTATTTCACGTCCGACGACCACGAAGCGCTGATCGCCCGCAACAAGGATGTTCACGACGCCAGCGCGCCCAGCGGCAACGGAATGGCCGCATTCGCATTGCTGCGATTGAGCCGCCTGACTGGAGACCGACGATTTGAAGACGCCGCGACCGGCGCGCTGCGGACCGGGTTGGCCGTCATGCAGAGATCGCCGCTGGCCGCTGCTCAATTGCTCAACGCCCTCGACTTCCTGCTCGGCCCGGCGGACGAAGTCGTCTTGTTGGGCGATCGCGACGACCCGGCCACCGGCGATCTACTCAAGTTGTTTTCGCGGCAGCCCGGCAACCGAGTTGTCGCTTGCCGCCCGCTGGACGGCGTGGGATCGTCAGCTCATCTGAATCCGGTCTTCGCGGCCAAGTCCGCCGACGATGAGCAACCGACGGCGTTCGTCTGCAGACAGCACGCTTGCCAGGAGCCGCTGGTGGGAGTAGCGGCGATTCGCGCGAAATGGGCTGACCTCGGCGACGAGGTGGCGCTGGAGTGAAATGGATGGAGGAGACTGTTACGTAGTGGACTTCGCCAGAAGTCCGGCTCAGAATTGCGGCTGACGATTGAACTGAAACAGGGAATTCTGGCGAATTCCACTTCTACGCGAGAAAGAAGAGACTGAAATCTCGATGAAGATTGCCTATATCGATTGCCTGAGCGGCGTGAGCGGAGACATGACTCTCGGAGCCCTTGTCGACGCGGGAGTTGAAGTGGCGGCCGTGCAGGCGGCGATCGACTCACTCGGCCTGCCCAGTTGCCGGCTCCGTTGTGAAGAGACCAAACGAAAAGGGTTTCGCGCCACTAACCTGACGGTGGAGCATGAGCCCGAACATGCTCATCGCCACCTCCATCACATCACCGAGATGATTGACGGCAGCCAGGTGATGACGACTTCGCAAAAGGATCTGGCGAAACGGATTTTCACACGGCTCGGTGAGGCGGAGGCGAAAGTTCACGGGGCCACGTTGCGGCAAGTTCACTTCCACGAGGTGGGGGCGGTCGATTCGATCGCCGACATCGTCGGCTCGGCTGTCGCCTGGGACCTGCTGGGCGTCGACAAGATCGTCTCGGCTCCCGTACCGGTCGGCTCGGGGTTTATTGAAATCGCCCACGGTCGCGTGAGCGTTCCCGCGCCGGCGACGGCGGAGCTGCTGAAAGGTCTGCCGCTGGCTCCGGCGGTCGTCGAAGCCGAGTTGACGACTCCGACCGGCGCGGCGATCGTCGCCACGATGGTGGACGAATTCGGTCCCCTGCCGCCAATGAACATCGAAACGATCGGGTACGGGGCGGGCGACAAGGACTTTCCCGCTCAAGCCAACGTCTTGCGACTGATCGTTGGCGAAGCAGAGGGCGGAGCCGGGCTGGCCGATCAAGTCTGGGTGCTGGAGACAAATCTCGACGACGTCAGCGGAGAACTGATCGGTCACTGCTCCAACCTGCTCGCCGAGAACGGCGCTCTGGACGTCTACACCACGGCGATCCAGATGAAGAAGAACCGCCCCGGCGTCAAGCTGAGCGTGTTGTGCACGGCGGAGAAGATCAACAAGCTCGAGCGGATCATCTTTCGCGAAACTTCGACTCTCGGCGTCCGCCGCTGGCCGGCCAGCCGCCACAAACTGGAACGTCAGGCGGGCAGCGTAGAAACGGAGTATGGACCAGTTGCTGGCAAAGTGGCGCTGCTCGAAGCCGAGCACAGCTTCTCGCCCGAGTACGAAGACTGCCGCCGCATCGCGGAGGAGCGACAGATTCCACTCAAGGACGTCTACGACGCGGCCCGCCGCGCGTTCGGAGCCGAGCGCGATAGCTGACCGGAGCTCCGCGCATTCAATCGACGCAATCCGATTCAACGGGGCGCGATGACTGCGGGCGGGCGGCGAGCAGCAATTCGACGTCGCCCAACGAACGGCCTGTTCGATCGGCGATCGACCGCGCATTCAGCCCTCGATCGGCCAACTCGAATACGGCGGATTCGGCCTGCTTGCGAGCTTCGACTCGGCCGCAGTCATCCTCGCTCTCGACGGCCCGCAAGTCCTCGACGATGCCCTCCGCAATCCGTTCGATCTGGCTCAACTCGTCGTCGCCGCGGCCGTCGGCGAGCAGGTCGAGTTTTTCGGCGCGCTCGATCAGCGACTGTAGCCGCTGCGACTGTTCCGTCGCTTGGGCGGTCAGCGTCTGCAGCAGGACGAACTTGCTGTCGATCTCAGCCTTCAAGTCGCGCGCTGATTCGTGCATCTCCACCTGCCATCGCAACACCTCGACGGGCGCATCGGCGAGCGGCTGTTTGCTGAGGCCGTCGCGCTGCAATTCCGACTTGCTCGGCGCGCGACGGCCCTTCTTCTTGCCATAGTATCGCCGGTACCGGTTGAGCAAGATCAACGTCAACATGGCGACGCCGAGGAAGAACATCCAGTCTGACGGGAAATCAAACAAGACCTGACTCCTTGCTCTCCATGTTGCGAATTGAGGTTGCGGCTCCGACTTCCGGACGCGCGCCGTCGCGGCTAGTTGCCCGTTCGCGGCGTCCGCTGCTCACCGGGTTCCGCGTCGGGAGTTCCGGTGTTCCCCGGAACGAACGAGTTCTCCTCGAAAGAACTCGGCGTTGTCGGCGCAGGAACGCTTGCCGGGGCGAGAGAGCTTTCCGGCGGAATCGTCGGTGTTGCCGACGGGGTGAACGAATTCTCCGCTGGAAAATTCAGCGATGATGTCGGCGGAGCGGCGGGGCCAAACGAGCTTGCTCGCGGAACGTTCGGCGAAGTTGTCGGAGGAACGACGCTCGGCTGAGCCGCAGGGTTTGGATTACTCCACGGCGACTCGGGCGCGCTCGGGCCCGATCCCGAACTGTCGTACGGCGTCCCATAGGTCGGCACGGGCCGAGCCTGAGGAATGTAGGTCGGCGCGAGCCGAGCCTGAGGAATGTAGGTCGGCGCGGGTACGAGCGCCTGACCGTAGGGCTGGAGTCCATACTGGAAAGCAGCGCTCGGCGCAGGCGACTGGTAGGGCGACGCTTGCTGCCCCGGCCCAACCCCGCAAACGCCGGCCGCGTACGCGGGAGCCACACGCGTCCCCTGCAATTCGGCGACCCGGCGTTGCAAGTCTGTGATTTGCTGGGTGAGCCTGACGTGTTCGGCAAGTTGAGCCACTTGGGCGTTGGCCGCGAACTGCTGTTCACGAAGCGACTGAAGTTCTCCTTGGAACTCGGCCCGCGTGGCCAACCGCGTGTTCTCGACGACGGCCGCCATCGTCGTTTCGATCATCTGATCGCGGGCGGCCGTGTGCGCTTTCAGCGCGGCGTTCTCAGATTGGACTTGGACCAGATGTCGAACCAACTCCGCGTGCTCGCCGAAGACGGACAGATAAGGAGTGATGTCGTGCTGAACGGCGACCGCCCCCTCTGTCGTCTCCGGGCACTCCGTGCACTGCGCGCATTCATCGCAGGAAGAATTCAGCGTGCATTGTTCCTGCTGGTCCGGCTGGGCCGCGTCCACCCACTCGCCGACAACTTGACCGGGATCCTGGGAAACATAACCGGCTCTCTCACCGAATTGCTGAGGCGCCTGCGCTTCGATGTGCGCTTCGAGCGTATCGACAGCGATCCATGCCTGAGCTGCCGCGGAGTCGAGTTGTTCGTCCGGTGCGGCCTCGGTGTTATAGGCTTGAACCTGCTGGGTTTCGGTGACTTCGCCGTTGCTGCCGGCGTGCGGACGATCGCCGGCGAAGCTGCGAATTGCGAACAACGCCGCGAGGCTGACGAGGGCGATTCCAACCGGCCATGTCTTTAGATAGCGCATCCATTCACTCCCTTTGTGAATTTAAATTCAGGCGGCGTCCGATGGTTCTGGCGTCTGGGCTGCGCCAGCGGCTCGCCGTTCGTATTGTCCGGCAACGTGCATCATCAGCTCGAGAATGAGCATGTCGGCGCGCTGCACGACGTGTCGAGAACTGCGCCCGCCGAGATCGCGGACTGTTTGTTCGAGCACGCGAACGTGCATCAGCATGATCTGTTGCGGCGACACTCCCGCGTCGGCCAGTTGGCCGGACATCGCAGGCAGCTCGCCGCCGAGACTTCCCCACCCCATCATCACGTAGGCTCGCAACAAGTCTCGATACGATTGAGACACATCGTTCAGCATTCCGCCAGCCAGGTCGCCAGCAAGGTCACCAGCAAGGTCGCCGCCTTCGCCAAGGCTGTCGCAGTCATTGCCGCGCTGACCACCGCATCGACCGCCGCCCCGATCATCGCGCTCGGCGACTCGCCTTATGTCCCCGAGCATCTGCTGCTGTTGCTGAAGTACGTTGCTCACCTCGTCGTGGTCGCGTCGCAGTTGCTGCCGGCGATCATTGACCAATCTTTGATTGTCCGAGATCAGCCGACGCCGTTGCAGAGCGCGAAAGACACTCCATCGCCAAAGCGACTCGGAACGTCCATTGAGCTGCAGCCAATCGTCGGCTCCGGCAGCGAGACACGCGTCCTCCATCTCGCAAGAACTGTCGGCGTGCACCGCGATCACTGCAACCGCTTCGCCTACGGCCCGCACGGCGCTCACCGTGCACGGCGGGCGCTCCGTAGCCGCGGAAACCAACACCAAGTCGTAAACCTCCTCGCGAAGCCGGGCGAGACCGTCGGCGGCGGCGGCGACTTGAAGCAAAGTGAGTTGAGATGGCGAACCGGCCGCCGCGAACGCTGCGACCAACGTCTTGGCCAATCGCGCGTCACCACCGATGAACAGTGTTCGCAACGTGGACGGCAGATCCCGCCACTCCTCGGGCAACTCCTCATGCGGCAGAGCGGGAGGTCGAGTTGCCGTTGGCGACATCACACGCATCCTTGCGTTTGCAGCCACTGAGGTTGGAGTTTCGCGCGGTCGGTTCCGCGGGAACGAAGGGCCCCCTCGACCGCTTGTCAGCCAGCCGACGAATTGACCGGCGAGCACTTGTACGCCACAACGATTCACAGGTCAACGCGAAACGCCGCCACTCGCCGCAAAGCCTCCTATTCCTCCCAAGTCGCCACCCCGGCGAAGCCGTCCGTCTCCCATGGTGGAAGTTTAGGACAAATGGGAACTCGCCGGTGGTGGGTGACAGCGGCGTTCGAATGGGGCACACTGTCTGGCCGTGATCTGAATGCACGGGGTTACAACAGTTCAAGCGAGGGATCGTTGACTGACCGACTCATGACACCCTTACTGGCGATCGCCTTGTCGGCAGCGATCACGCTGTTGAGTTTGGCCGCCTCCCCGCGGCGCGGCAACCAGACATCGCCGCGCCAAGTTGAACAACGAAGCTTGGTCGATCGCGTCGAGGAGCTGGAATCGCAGCTGGCCGAGATTACGAGCGAGCGGACGAGCGCGCGGACGAGCGCGCGGACGAGCGCGGAGGCCGGACCGTAGTCAAGCGGCATTGAGTCATCGCGCTGCGGCGCGGTCCACGGTCACCGTTACTTCACCCTTGTTGTCGCGCAGTTCGCCGGGCGAATCGTTAATGCGGAGATAGAGATCGCCGGTCGTTTTCACGGCGATTTCTCCGTTGCCGCCGATGGCGACAGGGGTCAGCAACCGAGTCGGCGTTCGCGCGGGCTCATCAAGATTCGCAACGGCGGCGAGCAATTGTCCGAGCGGGCGACCGCGATAGTAGCGAATGGTGACGCCATCGGCCTCTGACATCCAGGGCCTCCCATCATCGGCGATTTGAAATCTCCCACTAGCTCGCACGCTGTAGCGCCCCGGTGGCAACCGCAGACCAGCCGACTGCCAACCTCTCACAGCGCTGATTCGCGTCGACGCCTTCGTCGAAAACGGCTTCGATTCAACCACCTCGATCGCGCAGCGGGCCACATCGTGTCCGTATTCAACTTCGCTGGCGAACACCTGCCACTCGGCGTCTAAACGGGCGGCGTG
>JASMLW010000610.1 GCA_030748485.1 Pirellulaceae bacterium | reverse complement strand
ACGAAGAAACTCGTCGAACGCTTGCTCGCGGGTTGTCAAGTGCTCAACGCCTTTCGGCGATCAACGAATCATCACTCGACCGCAATCGCCAAGATCGACGCGAGCGAGTTGTGCTCAACGCCTTTCGGCGATCAACGAATCATCACACGGCCAGCGTGTTGGTGAGGCCCTCGGAAGCTCGCTGGTGCTCAACGCCTTTCGGCGATCAACGAATCATCACACACCACCGATCCGGACAACACGGACACCGGCACGGAGGTGCTCAACGCCTTTCGGCGATCAACGAATCATCACTAGCCGACCTTGGTGGTTCCCGAATCACCGTTACGCCCGTGCTCAACGCCTTTCGGCGATCAACGAATCATCACCGTTGAGGATGAGGTGTGTCATCTTTGATTCCTTTAGTGTGCTCAACGCCTTTCGGCGATCAACGAATCATCACACTGATGCCGGTCTCACGGCTGAGGACGTGGCGAACCTGCCCATCTGCTGCCCGCCGATCGGATGTATCGCGACGCCATTGTCACGATGGACTGCGGGAAGGACTCGAGACAATGCCCCATACAAGGCATACCCGTGATCTGCGGGAATGGGTTGCTGACCCACCAGCTCAAACGCAAGGTCAACCTTTGTCATGCAATCTCCCCAGGAGCACTGCCAAAGAGACCCAACGAATCTACCACACGAACAGGGGGCATAAAAGCAATTGCAACTGCGATTAAAAGAAGCTGGTGTGCGGCCCAATATCTGACTGAAAATGTGCTCGGGCTGATTGCCCACCCCAGGACGAGTTGGACAAAGCGTTGTAGCAATACTCGCTCGAGAACGAAAGGGAAGTCACCTGTGGAGCCGCGCTGTTCGTCTTGCCGGTTGTTTTGTTTTTTGACATCGTCTTCATGACGGTCAACTTTTTTGAGTTTTCTCGGTGACTGGGCTGTTGGGACGTTCGTCGTTCTCGAGGACCGGCACGCTCGAGGCCGGCAAGCTGGCCGATGTCCTCGTCGTCGACGGCGATGTGCACCGCGACATTCGTCTGCTCGAAGATCGCATGAATCTGATCGCCGTCATGCAAGGCGGCGTCGTCAAGGCGGGCGCGCTGGCCGAGTATCAACAGGTCGCCTTGGGCGGCGTCGGACGGGAATACTGAGCGCTTCGACTCACAGCAGCTCGCCAACTACCGCCTTCACTCGCCCGTTCTACTTGCCGATGGCGATCAAGTGCGACTCGGTGCGGAAGTAGAGCACTCCGTCGGCGGCCGCGGCGGTCGCTTTGGATGGACCGCCGAGATCGTTGCGAGCAACTTCTGCAAAGTCGGCCGCCGCCTTCAAAACGACGACCTTGCCATCGACATCGACGTTGTAAAGGTTGCCGCCGACGCAGATCGGAGAGCTGAAGTAGTTGCCGCCGATCCGTTTCTGCCAGACTTGCTGGCCCGTCTCGGCATCGACGCAGGTTGCGATGCCTTTGTCGGACCAGAGAAACATCAAGCCGCGGTAGACGACGGGAGTCGGCACATGGGGGGCCGCTCGAGTCACTCGATAGACTTCCGCCGCTTGATCGCCGTTGGGCCGGACCGCGACGATGTTCTTTTCCGAGACGGCGGCGCCGCTGCCGGCGATCACCAGATCGTCCACGCAAAGCGGCGAGGCGACGGCTCGCTGGGCGAACCGACCGAAGACGTCGGCCAGCCAATTCGTTCGCCCACTCCGGGCGTCAACTCCCGTGATCCCTTCAAAGCAATGAGCGAAGACGATCTCCGTGCGATCGCCGACGCGCCGCACGCAGGGAGTCGCATAGCAGGCCCGCTTGCCTTCGCGGGGAACTTTCCAGTTCTCCTTTCCGGACTCCGCATCGAGCGACAGCAAGTAACTCGGAGCCTTGTGGTCGTTGGCGACGTAGACCGACCCATTGTCGACGATCGGTGACGACGCGCCACCCTGGCCGTGGAGATACGGACCCAACTCGTATCTCCAAACTTCCTCTCCGCTGTGCGTGTAGGCGATCAACGGCGACGTTTCGCGATCGTGAAACAGCGCGTAGACCCGCTGCCCATCCACGGCCGGCGTGGCCGAGGCGAAGCTGTTGTTCTTGTGCTTCTTGAATTTGGAAAAGCCAACCGACTTTCGCCACACCACGGCTCCCGACTCTTTGTCGAGAGAGACGATCCAGCGCCGGCCCTGGTCGGCGTCCGCGCAGCTAACGAAGACCCGGTCGTTCCATACGACCGGGGAGGAGTGCCCTGCGCCTGGGAGTTCGACGCGCCATTTCTCTCCGGCTCGATCCCAAGTCGTCGGAGCCGGCGCGGCGCTGACGCCCATTCCTCGCGAGCCCCGAAACCGGGGCCAATTCTCGGCGAGCAACGCCGCGGGAGATAAGAAGATCAGTGCGCAGGTGAGGCAGAGATTGACTGGTCGCTTCATCTCGCACCCGCTTCGGTTGTCGCTTCTTTTGGCGGGCTAGCTTGGCGCTTTCGATCCAGTTTGATCGGTCGCTTGGCTTTTTGACGTGTGAAATGGATCGTCGTTTTGGCGGACGCGTCGCGGAGGTTCATGGTGTTGACCTGGTCGGGCAGGATGTCGAAGAACAGCTGATTCTCCAACTCGACGCCGGCCAGTTTTCCACCGATCGGAATCTCAAAGTACAGCCACGCGCGGCGCTCTTCGAGTTCCATGCCGACCCATTCCAACTCGACCGGCTCCGAGCGTCCGGGGAGGTGAGCCAGAATGCGCTCGCCGACGTACTTCTTTACAACCGGCTCGACGCGCTGTTTATCCTCCAACCGCAACTCGTCCCGCTTCGATTCGCGGCGGGCGACCAACTCCAAGTCGACAGCGTTGACGCGGAGTGCGACTTCCAGATTCCCCGACTTCTCATTCAACTCCACTTGAGCGATCGAGATGTGGAAGGGGTGCGCCGCGGCGATTGTCGCCGTCAGGCAACAGGCGGCGAACGCCAAACAAGATGGACCGATGGTTTTGGTGCGAGACGTCATTTGCCGCTCCCCGTCGCGGGGGCGGCGGCTCCGCTGGTGGCGGCCCGTTCGTTCTCCGCGGGCTTTTTTTCCGCGGGCTTCTTCTCAGCCGGCTTTTTAGCGTCGTCCTTCTTCGGGTCCTTCTTAGCGTCGTCCTTCTTCGGGTCCGACTTCTTCTTGGCGTCGTCTTTCTTCCCCAATCCGGCGCGTTGCATTTCATT
>JASMLW010000609.1 GCA_030748485.1 Pirellulaceae bacterium | reverse complement strand
GATGCGGTTCTCCGACGACAACGCAACGTACGCTTTGTCGTTGTTGGCGAAGGCGATGCCCACCGGTTCATCGAAGCGAGTCGTTCTGGCCTCGCGATCGAACTGTTGGATCGTGGCGATCACTTGCAGGTAAGTTGGATGGTCGGAGTTGGTGTCAATCACACTCACCGTATCGGAGACGTGATTAGCCACCCAGACTTCATTGCCGTCGGGTCGGACGGCGACACTGACCGGATCGACTCCCACATTCACTCGAGCGCGGATCTTACGCGACTTGGCGTCAATCACGTCGAGCGTGTCGGCGGGCGTGTTCGCGACGAAGACCAGGCCGTCGCTGGCGACGATCGGCGACGCGTGCGGGCTGACGAACGTGGGCCGCCCCACCGCCAACGGCTGGCGGGGTGAGTCCTTCTTGGCCGACGTGACGGCTGTCGGATCGTCGTCCGCGCTGCCTAAGGTGAGACCCTTTCCGAGCATCGCACTCAGCAAGAAGGAGGCGAAGATCCAAGTGAGATTGTGTCGTGTCATTTCGAGTCTCCTGCTTCCGGCTGCCCGTTGGGTAATGTCTTTTAGCACTCTGGAATATTGTCTACAGAAGTGAGCAGGGCGCCATCGTCTAATGGGAAAATGTTACATCGCGATACGTAACGACGATACGAGGCCCCCATGCGCGTGCCCCATTCGCTGTGCTCGTGGGGTCGCCGATTGTGAATAGCGTGGTCGCGTCACCGCGCAGCGACTAGACTTGTGGCGTATTTGTCGATGAACCACCGCCCATTGATGTAGTTCTATGAAGACTCAACTTGCGTTTTCCGCGACGATCTGGGTGATGGTCGCCTTCGCATCGTCTGCTGACACAGCCGACAAAAAACTCCTCCCCCATCCGGACGCCTTGCCGAATACGCACAAACCGGGTGAGGTGGACGATCCGAAGTTGGTCCCCTTCATCGTGCGTTCCACCGAGAAGCTGCCCGGTGTCGTCGTTGACGAAACGCAGGCCAAGTTGGTGGGCAAATGGCGCTACTCAACGCACACGCCGCCTTACGTGGGATTGGGTTACCTACACGATCAGAAGCAGGGGAAGGGCGAGAGTTCGGTTACGTTCACCCCCAGTCTCCCGGCGGCCGGCGTCTACGAAGTGCGGTTATCGCATTGCTACAACATTCGCCGGGCGACGAACACGCCCGTCACCATCCATCACGCGGACGGCGAGACCGCGCTGCGGATCAATCAGCAGGAGACGCCCGCGCACAAGCGCCTGTTTCGAACGCTTGGCAAGTTCCGCTTCGAAAGAGGTAATCGCGGTTGGGTGCGTATCTCCACGGAGGGGACCGATGGAAAATACGTAATCGCCGACGCCGTGCAGTTCATTCCCGTTGCGACTCGCGCCGCTCCGCTGCGGATTGCAACTTTTCAGATCGATGCGACTCCCCCGCTCGGCTCGCCGCTCTGCAACGGCAACGTGAAGCCCGTCATGCGAATCGTCTCGCCGCTCACCGCGCGGGGCGTCGTCTTGCTTGGCTCGGAAGAGCCGATCGTCCTGTGCGCGTTTGATTGGGTGGGAATCGGCAATGAGAGTTACGACGCCTTTCGGCAAGCGGTCGGCAAGGCCGTCGGGACGAGCGCCGATCGCGTGGCGGTCCACACGCTACATCAACACGACGCGCCGGGGAGCGACTTTGCGACCGAACGGCTGCTGGCCCAGCACGGGCTCTCCAAACAGTACTCAAACCCCGACTTTGATGCGCAGGTGATGGAGCGTTTGGCCGCCGCCGCAAAACGATCCCTACGCAACGCGAGGGTCGTAACACATGTCGGATTGGGAGTTGGTCGAGTTGAAAAGGTGGCGTCCAACCGCAGGATCCTCGGCGGCGACGGTCGAGTAGCCATCCAACGTCAGAGTTCAGGCGGCCGCAACCCGGCGGCTCGCGACGCGCCCGTCGGGACGATCGATCCACTGGTGCGGCTCATCGCGTTCTGGAATGACGAGCAGCCGCTGGGCGTGATGACCTACTACGCGACTCACCCACAGAGCTACTACGGGCAGGGCGAGGTGAACTGGGATTTTGTCGGCATGGCTAGAGCGGTGCGTGAGCAGGCTCTGCCGGGAGTGCCCCATATCCACTTTGACGGCGCGGGTGGGAATGTGGCGGCGGGAAAATACAACGATGGAGCCAAACAGAATCGTCCGGTCTTGGCGGGGCGGCTCGCCGCCGGAATGAAACTCGCTTGGCAGTCGCAACAGAAGACGCCGGTGAGCGGCGCCGACGTGAGTTGGTTGGTGCAACCGGTGTCGCTGCCCGTCCGCAACACGCTGATCGAAGCGGAGTTGTTGCAGAAGATCTCCGCGGAGTCGAACGCGAAAAAAGTCCGGCTCCGCGCCGCTCGTGATCTCGTCTTCCTACGTCGTATGAAGCAGGGACACCGAATTCCGCTCACCTGCTTGCGCATTGGGAACGCGCGAGTCTTGCACATGCCGGGTGAGCTGTTTGTTGAATACCAATTGGCGGCTCAGCAACTCCGTCCGAATGATTTCGTAGCGATGGCCGCGTATGGCGACTACGGGCCCGGCTATATCGGAACACAGATCGCCTATGGTCAGGGCGGATACGAAACGGGAATCGTCTCCCGTGTAGCCCCCACCGTGGAGACGACACTCACCGAGGCAGTGAAGCGGTTGCTCGAGGTGAAGGACTAGCTGGATCAACTGCGTCGCGCGCACGATCCTGCGAGGGACGAGGCATCGAGAGCGATCACTGCCGCTCTGACACCATCCATTTCAACTCGTGTGTTTCCTCGTAGTGGATGTCGCTAGTTCGACTGCAACCAATTAAGGCGCATCGGCTTGGCGTTTGCTAGAATGTCGAATGATCGACTCACATCGACATTCCGCGAAGGCGGGACAGATGAATGAGCCCTCGAAACGCCTCCAGTTCTCTCTTCGCAACCTCTTGTTGCTAGTCTTGGTCATCTCGGTCCTGGTCGCGTTCCCAATCATTCCAGTTCTTCTGATCTTCGCCGGGCCCCTGACCGGACCCGTCTGTGCGTTGCTCATTCTCTTGGCGATCCGCCGCGGGTTTCAACCAAGGGGTGATTCCGGTCGAGTGTCCATGTCGGCCAAGTTCATGTCGTGCGCCGCCTTCGCACCTGTGTTGGCCGCATTGTTGATCCAGCTTCGCTGGACGGAACTCTGGAATGACAACGAATGGCCTCGCCCGTTTCCTTATCCGGATACGGCCTTGATGGCGGTGCACGATTGGTGGGATCGACTCAACCCCGATCCGGGAGGTCTCAAAATTCATGGTGAGTACTTCGCCGTATTGCTCGCCTTGAATTCGCTCGTATTTGCGAGTTGGCTGTTTGGGGGTGTCGTTTGCGGAGTCCTTCTGCGTCAAGCGAGTTTCGCCGTGCTCCGCCGCTGGTCCGAGAGACTCCGCACGACGTTGGTCGCTCGAATCTACCCGGAGGATTGCGGATGATTTTGAGATGGTGGGACATTGCGCGTGATCTTGCGATCAAACGAACCGCCTCCACGTTCTGGCGAGCGTCGGACATTGATGCACTCTTTCGAAAGTGGCTAAAAGAACAGGGTT
>JASMLW010000608.1 GCA_030748485.1 Pirellulaceae bacterium | reverse complement strand
GGCGTTGGTCTGCAGCCCGGACGCGATGTTGGAGGCCACATCGACTCGCGTAAGCGCCCGTTGGACGAGGTCCAGTCGACCTTCCATCTTGCTGACGCGAAGGAAACCACTGGGGTCATCGGCGGGGCTGTTGATCTTTTTTCCCGTCGAGATGCGCAGCGCGTTCGCGGCGGCGGCCGAGTTGGCTTCGGCGACGGCGTTCAACAACTGGCGTTCGAAGCCGGAGATGCTGGCCCCAATTCTCATCGCCCGACCCCGTGTTGCTGCTGGATTCGCCTGCGCCCAGCGCGCCGCTGGGTCTTGAGCCACTCGAGTTATTTGCCAAGCACGCCAGTCAGGAAATTCGAAATCGCTCGGCCGCTCTCCTCGGTTGGGTCCTCGGTCAGTTCATGAGCCATGAAGTAGGCCTTGAGGCTGACGAGCAGATGGCCGGCGCGCGAGGTGATGTCTTGTCGGCGCCGGTCGCGCTTCCTGGTCGGCTGGATCACGACTTCAATTTGCGTCTTGAGGTTCGACCCACCTTGGCGGCCCTCAACGGCGATCCGCACTTCCTCAAACAGCAGTTCGATCGCAAACGGCACGGAGCGATCTCCGACCCGCCGCATTAACGGCGTGTTGGCTCCGTCGAGTTTCAAGAGGGCCCGGTTCTCGTTGACCGACACGATCTGGGCGTGGTGGTCGGCGACGAACCCCTTCAATTTCTGAGCGGTGATGTTGAGCGGAACGGGTGCGACGAGCGTCCTCCGCAGGGTCAGATCGGGAGCGCCCTTGAGGAAGCGAGTCAGCCAGCCGCCCTCAGCCGGCGGCGCTTCGTCCGACTCGACGAGTCCGCTACCGAGTTGTACGACCCGATTGCGGCCGCCGTCCTTGGCCGAGTACAGGGCGCGATCAGCTCGCCGCAACATCGTTTCCGGCGTGTCGCCGCCCTGCATTTCGGTGACGCCGAAGCTGGCAGTGATGCACTGGCTCTTCAGCGCCGGTTGTGGCGCGTTGGCCAATGCGGCGCGGAAGTCTTCCGCCTTCCGAGTGGCGGTCGTGTTGTCGCACTCGGCGCACAGAATAACGAACTCTTCGCCCCCGTATCGCGCGACCAAGTCGCCGCTGCGGCAGTGGGCCTGCAGCAATTTCGCGAAACTGATCAGTACGTCATCGCCGGCCTGGTGGCCGAAGGTGTCGTTGATCCGCTTGAAGTGGTCGATGTCGCAAATGATTAGCGAGCAGGGTTGCCCTTCCGCTAAGTGCTGCTCGACGAATTGATCGTGCGACCTGTCAAACTCGGCCCGGTTCGCCACGCTGGTGAGCGGGTCCTGGGTCGCCTGGGCGTGCAGGACTTGGACGCGCTCTTCCAACGTCACTTGCGACGACGTGTCGTGCATCAGCACCGACGCGCCGATCAGCGCTCCAGCGTTGGCGAAAACGGGCATCACTTGCAGGTTGAGCTGTCGTTTTTCGCCGTCCGCGCTAATCGAAATCCGATGGAGGGTTTGAGTTTGATCGGTGATGGCCTGACTGACCGGGCAGTCTTCCAACTCGTAGAACTCGCCTTGTTCGTCGCGCATCCGCAGCACGCGGGGATCGAACTGGCGATCGAGCAACGCGTCAGCCTTGATTCCGGTGAGCCGTTCGGCGGCTCGATTCCAGCGGAGGATTCGGCAATTCGCATCGACGAACATGACTGCGTCGTGCATGCTGTCCATCAGGCTGTTGTGATACTGCCCGGAAATGCCGCCGGTGACAGCGCCGTCGATTTCCGACTCCTTGGCGATGCCCCATTCCCACTTCAAGTTGGCTGCCCGCAAGTCGACTTCCTGCAACCAGCGGCGGGCGACCTGCGCCTCCAACCGCACCTGGCCGCTGGAGACAAATCCGCAGAAGCCCTTGACCATGCTGGGGTCGAATTGCGTCCCCGCGTTCTCAAACAACTCGGCCATCGCACGTTCCCGCGACATCGCCTTGCGATAGACGTGATCCGTCGTCATCGCGTCGAACGCGTCGACGATGGAGAGCATCCGGGCGCCGAACGGCACGGCGTCGCCTTTGAGATCAAACTCGAGCTTGCGGCCGTCGAACCACGCGGTGCTGTAGCGGAGGATGTTTAGTAATTCGTTGTTCGCGGTGAAGCCCCGCAGGATCTCCAACCCGATGCGGCGGTGCCGGTCCATCAACAACACCTCGTCGCCCACCAACTTGCCCGGCTTCAAGAGTAGGCCGTCGGGAACGCCGATCTTGCCGATGTCGTGCAGCAACGCGGCGATCTCAATCAAGTCTCGCTCGTCCTCGCTGAGATTCAATTGCAACGCCCACGCCGAACATCCCAGCGCGACGCGGAGACAGTGCGCGGCGGTCGGCGGATGCTTCGCTCGCAGCGCCGTAAACAGGCTGGCCGCCACGCCGAGTCGGCCCAAGACGAGCCGGTCTTGGTGGTTCTTTTCGGCGCTGCTTACCGTCGGGTACTCTTCCAGCTCGCCGAGCAGATGAGACAGGGAGGAGAGCTGCGTGTCCGTTTGGACGACCACGTGATCGTCGGCTTGCGCAGGCTGTGTCTCGTGATGCGGAGTCGTATCGGTCATTGACGGTTCACTTATAGCCTGCCCACGGAATCTGTTGCCAAACGATAGGTTCCGCTGTCGTGGCTGAGCTGACCGGGAACTCCAATGACGAGAATCGACACGTTGCTAGAGGCGCTCTTTGCCGGTTGTATCGATCACTCAGGCGGCGGTCCGCCAGCCGGACGCCCTCTAGTGAGACGGAAGTTGACCTGGTGGGACGTGGTTGAGCCGGCGGGACGTGGTTGAGCCGGCGACCTGGGCCAGGCTCATGCTGCGCGGCGTTTTTGCTTGCGCAGTCTTTTCCGTTCGGCCTTACTGAGTTTTGGCGCGGGCTCCGATTCGCTCTCCAGCATCTCGGCCACCTCGTCCGCCGGATCGGTGGCGTTTCTCTCACCGGCGATCCGTTTGGGTTGAGCGCCCCGATCGTTATCGCGCCGCCGCCGATCGCCGACTCGCTGTGCGGAGTCCTCCTGGCTGTCCGGCTCTTGTCGCTTCGCCTGTTTTTGCCGTCGAGGTTTTCGGCTCGTCCGCGACGGCTGCTCCTCGGCGTCGTCGGCCGCTTCGCGTTGCACCATGCCGTGGGCGTCGAGCAGCACGAAGCGGGCGTACAGACCCAGCGCCGCGACGAGAAAGGCGTGCGAGCCGTGAACGATCGTCGACTCCAACATGACGTGAAGTGTCGAGGTCGCGGCTCCTTCCAGCTGAAAGGCGGCGGCGGCGATGTAACCCGCCAAGGAGATCGCCAGAAAGGCGCCGGCCGTGCGACTCGAGAACGTCTCGACACCCAAGACGAAAACGAGGAACGTCGACAACGATCCCCACCCGACAAGCCACCAGTAGCGACCGCCGGCCAGATTGAGATCGGCGACGACTTGGTGCAACCCGGTGGACGTGTCGATGCTGGCGATGACCAACAGCCCGGCCGCCCACACCCAATACCGATAACCGCCGCGATAGTCGTCCATCCGGTGGCGGCGGAGCAGATAGATGAGGCAGCAGTAGACGGCGCCGCAGAGCAACAGCGCGCTCCCAAACCAGCTCGCCAAGCTGCCCGCCGCGTTGGGCTGCAGCGCTTGCCAGGAGGGCAGATCAGGTCGATAGACGGCGACCCACCCGTACAGAGCCTGCAGGCCGGTGAGCACACAGAAGGCGAGGGCGATGGCTCCGGTCCACCACATGGGTCGAGTGGGGATGAGGCATGTGATGGGAGGCTGGCGATGAGCCTGGGCGTCGTCGGGGTAGCGCACGCGCAACTGATTGGCGGCGGTTTCTCGCGCCGTCTCGACGGTCTCCGTGGGCGACTCCTCGTTTGGCGCCGGATCGAACAAGATCCGCCGCCGCCGTTCGTCGCGCTGCCCGTTGCGGCGCAGGTCCATCTTTCCTCTGTTCTCCGTCTTCCCTGACAGATTCCACCCACTTCACCCATCCTAACGCGGTGGTGCGGGGTGTCACTTATTGAAGTTCGGCCCCACCGGCGGCGAACTATAGCAGACTTGCCAGTTGTCGCTGAACGGTCCCCAATCGGCAAAGTCGGCGGCCGCATTCCTTGAGAGGCGCACTGGGATCGACTAAGTTGGGCGGCTTCACTCAGACCGCTTCGTCAGCAATAGCGAGCCGCGAATTCCATGCGATTGGTGAGTTTTTCAAGTTCCGACGGCCCTCGGGCCGCCGCCGTCGTCGCCGGCGGCTATGTCGATCTCCACAGCGCCGACTCAAGTCTGCCGTCCTCCATGAAACTCCTCTTGGCGGAAGGGCCCGACGGGCTGGCTCGCGCGGCTGCCGCCGCTTCGACGGGATCCCCCATCGATCCGTCAGAGGTGCGGCTGTTGGCTCCCGTCCCGGACCCGCAGAAAGTCGTTTGCATCGGCTTGAATTACGCCGACCACGCGGCCGAATCGGGCCTCGACCCGCCCGCCGAACCGGTCTGTTTCAACAAGTTTCCGACTGCTGTCGCGGCGCATGGAGACAACATCGTCTTGCCGCCGGAAAGCGACGAGGTCGACTACGAGGCTGAGTTGGTCGTCGTCATCGGCCGCACCGCGAGGGGAGTTTCCGCCGCGGACGCCTGGGACTGCATCGCCGGCTACACGTGCGGGCACGACGTCTCCGCGCGCGATTGGCAATTGCGGAAACCCGGCGGACAGTGGTTGCTGGGTAAGACGTTCGATACGTTCGCGCCCTTCGGTCCCGTGCTGACGACAGCCGACGAGGTTCCCGCTCCCGGCGAGCTGGACATCGCCTTGCGGCTCAACGGCGAGACTCTCCAGCAATCGAACACGCGCCAACTGATCTTTCCGATCGATCATTTGGTGTCGTACGTTTCGGCCGTTTGCACCTTGCTGCCCGGCGATGTGATATTCACTGGGACGCCGCCGGGTGTCGGAGCCGCTCGCAAACCGCCGATCTTTATGAAGTCCGGCGACGTGGCGGAGGTCGAGATCGAATCGCTCGGCGTGCTCCGCAATCCGGTGGTCGGGCGCGAATGATCGAATGGTCCGCGATGGATCCGTTCTTGCTATCACAAGCGCTCGCCGCGTCCGCTTTCTTGCTCGGGCTATTGGCCGTTCAGTTCAAGGGTCGCCGCACGATTCTGTTGTGCCTGTTCTTGTGCACGTTGCTCAACTCGGCTCACTTCTTCGTTCTCGCCCGTCCGGGGGCGGCTGCGCTGTTGATCATCACCGCGGTGCGCTACCTGACGGCTGCGGCGACGACTCGACGCCCGATCATGTTCGTCTTTCTCGTCATTACCATCGCCGCTGCACTGGTCACTTTCCGCAGTCCACTCAGTCTGATCGCGTTGGCTGCCGTTGTGCTGGGCACGATCGGCAGTTTCCAGGAGAGCAATCGCGCAATGAGACTCTTCTTGATGGCCGGCAACACGGGGTGGCTGTTGCACAACATCCTCTCGTTGACGCCCGTCGGCGTCATCATGGAAGCGTCCTTTTTGGCGAGCAACGTGATCGGCTATTGCCGACACTGTCGGAGCGATCGCGAGCGGCACTAGCGCTACAGGCGACTACTTTCCTTTGACTTTCGCCCACGTGTCGCGGAGCGTGACGATGCGGTTAAAAACGGGTTGGTCAGGTTGGGAGTCAGCCGGGTCGGCGGAGAAGTAGCCGAGCCTTTCGAATTGGTACTGCTTCCCGGGTTCCGCAGCTTGTAAGCTCGGCTCCAACTTGCAACTCGGGCGAGTCTCGAGAGAGTCTGGATTCAGATTCGCGGTAAACTCCTGCGACTCGTCGTCCACATCGCTGGGGTTCGGCTTCGTGAACAAGTAGTCGTACAGCCGCACCTCGGCGTCGAAGGCGTGCTGCGCGGACACCCAGTGCAGCGTCCCCTTTACTTTGCGGCCATCGGGCGCCGAACCGCCGCGCGTCGCCGGGTCGTAAGTGCAGCGCAGCTCGACAATCTCCCCGGTCTGAGGATCCTTGACCGCCTCCTGGCAGGTAACAAAGTAGGCGTATCGCAGGCGGACTTCGCGGCCGGGGGCCAGGCGGAAGAACTTCTTCGGCGGGTCCTCCATGAAGTCCTCGCGTTCGATGTAGAGTTCCCGCGAGAACGGCACCTGCCGCGTGCCGGCCGATTGGTCTTCGGGATTGTTGATCGCTTCGAGCGTTTCCTCTTGGCCCTCCGGATAGTTCGTGATAACTACCTTGAGTGGGTTTAGCACGGCCATCCTTCGGGGAGCCTGCGCATTCAACTCATCGCGAACCGCTTTCTCCAGCACCTGCATGTCGATGACGCTGTTGAACTTGGCGACGCCGATGCGGTCGCAGAACAACCGAATCGCCGACGGCGGGTAGCCCCGGCGGCGCATACCCGACAGCGTTGGCATCCGCGGGTCGCTCCAGCCGCTGACGTGGTTGTCGGTGACGAGGGTCAGCAGCTTGCGCTTGCTGGTGATCGTGTAACTGAGGTTTAGTCGCGCGAACTCGATTTGCTGTGGACGATAGATTTCGAGCTTCTCCAGGAACCAGTCGTACAGCGGGCGGTGGTTCTCAAACTCCAGCGTGCAGATGGAATGCGTGATGCGTTCGATCGAGTCGGATTGGCCGTGCGTGAAGTCGTACATCGGATAGATGCACCACTGGTCGCCCGTGCGATGGTGGTGCGCATGGGCGATGCGGTAGAGCACCGGGTCGCGGAGATTCAAGTTGGGTGACGCCATGTCGACTTTGGCTCGCAGCGTCCGCGCGCCGTCGGGAAACTCGCCGGCCCGCATCTTCTTGAACAACTCGAGACTCTCCGCCATCGGGCGATCGCGATAGGGACTGTTCTTGCCGGGCGACTTGAGCGTCCCGCGGTGCTCGCGCATCTCTTCCGCATTCAAGTCACAGACGAACGCATGGCCGTCCTCGATCAGTTTGATCGCGTACTCGTAAAGCTGTTCGAAGTAGTCGGAGGCGAAGAACAACCGGTCCTCCCAGTCGAACCCCAGCCAGCGGATGTCCTCCATGATCGACTCGACGTATTCGACATCTTCTTTCGTCGGGTTGGTGTCGTCGAAACGGAGGTTGCATTGCCCGCCGTACTTCTCGGCCAAGCCAAAGTTCAAGCAGATCGACTTGGCGTGTCCAATGTGAAGATAGCCGTTGGGTTCGGGCGGGAACCGAGTGTGCACGCGGTTGTCGTACTTGCCGGTGCGGGCGTGCTCCTCGATGATCTCCTCGATAAAGTTGAGGCGAGCGGCCTCGCCCTCGGCTGTGGGTTCTTTGCCTGGCGTGCTCATCGTTCGCAGCATCCTTTCCAGCCTGACAGCGCTGAAGTCTCAGAAGCTCTTATGAATCCAATCGCTTGGCCGCCAAGTCGATGCGGTTCAAGCACCGATCGCGACCCAGCAGTTCGAGCGTTTCAAACATTCCGAAGCCCACGCCCTTACCGGTCGTCGCGACTCGCAGCGCGTGGATGACTTGGCCGATCTTGATCTCTTCCGTTTCGACGAACGCTTTGAGAGCCGTTTCGAGGTCGGCCGCCTCGAACGTCTCTAGATCCGCGAGCACAGCCCGAAACTTCGCCAACAGGTCGACGGCTTCGGGCGGTTTCCGCAGTCGTTTCTCAAACGCCTTCTCGTCGTAACTCAACTGGTCGTCCGCCAGGAAGAAGTCGTCGAAGTTGAGGATGTCGCCGGCGACGGTCAGGCGATCGCCTGCGGCGGCCGTGATCTTTGCCAGGTAGGGTCCGACATCGCAATCCGGCGGCGTCGACACCAGCTGGGCCGCCTGTAGCATCCGCAACGTCTTCGGCGTCTTCTCTTTGTCGGCGAGGCGATCGAAGTACCGCTGTTGAAATGCGGTCAGCTTTTGCGGATCGAAACTGGCCGGCGCCTTGTTGACTCGCTCGAGTGAAAAATGCTGGATCATCTCCGCGCGGGTAAACTCCTCCGTCTTGTCGTCGAGCGACCAGCCGAGCAGCACGAGGTAGTTGACGATCGCGTCGGGCGTAAAGCCAACCTCTTCGTAGAATCGCGTCAGCACGGGATTGAAGTTCTCGTCGTCGATCTCGAGTCCGATTCGGTTGGCGATCGCCACGCCGTGGTCGTGGAGTTTTTTGAACTCGCGGTTCTTGGCGTATTTCTCAATCTTCCGCTTGCTGAGTTTGGCCGTTCCGCTCGGCTCCGCCACGTAGGGGATGTGCCCGAACTGCGGCGGCTCCCAGCCGAGCGATTGGAAGATGAAGAGTTGGCGGGGCGTGTTGGGCAGGTGTTCGATCCCCCGCAGCACATGGGTGATCGCGAAGTCGTGATCGTCGACCACGGTGGCCAGGTTGTACAGGCAACTGCCGTCGGCTCGCTGGATGACGTGGTCGGCCTCGTTAGCCCATTCGAAAGAGACGGCGCCTCTGATCGAATCGGTGAACTCGCAGGACCCCTCGCGCGGCATCCGCAATTTGACGGTCGCCGTCCGGCCCTCATCTTCGAATTGGCGCGCCTGCTCATCGGTCGTTGCCGCGAAGCGGCGGTCGTAGACGAACGATCGTTTCTCTTTCTCGGCCGCGTCGCGCCACTGCTTCATTTCCTCCGGCCGCGTGTAATCGCGATAGGCGGCTCCCGACTCGAGCAGCTGGGCGACCACTTCGGCGTGCCGATCGGCGCGCTGCGACTGGTAATACGGTGCGTAGGGGCCGTCGACGTCCGGGCCCTCGTCCCAGTCGAGCCCCAGCCAGCGGAAGCCGTCGAGAATCGGCTGCAGGGCCTCCGCCACGTTGCGATCGTGATCCGTGTCGTCGATGCGGAGCACGAATTGACCGCCGTGCTTTCGCGCGTAGAGCCAGTTGAACAACGCCGTGCGGACTCCGCCGATGTGGAGGTATCCGGTCGGGCTCGGAGCGCATCGTGTGCGGACCATTGTGAGGCGGGCCGCGGCGCGGCCGCGGCGATCTTCCAAACCAATGCAAATTGCATTGAGTACAGATGCATTGAGTACAGGTGCAATGAGTAAAGGTGCATTGAGTACAGATACATTGAGTACAGAGCACAAGGTAGACGTTGAGCCGAGTGAAGGTAAAGAGGGATTGACGCCCGCGTGGCTCGCGCGTCACAAAACAAATGACGCTCGGTCGACGGCCAATGTAAGTGCTCAACGCGCCGGTTGTCTCGCCCGCAAGTCGTAGCAGACTAGGCCGTCTTTCAAGCGGAGGTACATGAGGCCGCCGGCGATGGCCGGGGTCGCACAGGGCAGGGGGCCGGCTTGTTCGATCTCTTTGCGCCAAATCTTCTCCGCTTCGCGTTGCCCTTCCGCCGATGTTTCGAGCTTGTCGATCTGCAGCTGTTCGCGAAAGTAGTCCTCCTCGGCCAGCACGCCTGCGCGATTGATGCGTCCATTGGCCAGCATGCGGAACTTGTCGGGCGAGCTGTCGAAATAGATCACTCCGTCAAAGGCGTAGATCAGTTTCCCGTCGGCGGCGATCAGCGACGTGTAACGGGGGCGATTCAGGTTGAGTTGTGTCATCCACTTCGCCTTGCCGGTCGCGATATCGACGCACGCCAACCGACGCTCGCCCTGCACGTAGATGTGGCCGTTGAGAGCCACGGGGCTCGACCCCGGATCGGCCGCGCCGTTGTAGGTCCACAGATGCTCGGCGCCCTCGCCGCTCAACTGGAAGCATCGCAGCCCTCGCTTGCGGCTGCTGCCGTAGGTGATGAGCTTGTCGCCGCTGACGACTGGCGTCGAGTGGCCGGCTTCCGAAACGACTCGCCACAGCTCTTTACCCGTTCTGATGTCGCAGCCGATGGTATGCTTGCCGTCGATGTTGGCGATCACTTGATTCCGCCAGAGCACGGGGCTGGTGTGCGCCGCCCGACTCTTCTCACCGCCGGCGGACCAAACGACCTTTCCGGAGCCGGCGTCGAGTGCGAACAACCGATCGCACACGACGAAGGCCAGTCCGTCGGCGACGGCGAATGATGACTGCAGGAACTGATCGCGGAACTCACCGGGCAGTGCTTCCGACCAGACGTTCTTGCCGTCGGCGATGTTCACGCAGCGCGCGATGCGGCCGGCGCCCAGCACGTACAGCTTGCCATCCGCGATCGCCGGCGAGCCCGACTGCGAGAATCGCGTGTATCTGCTGTCCGTTTCGTTCTTCCAAATCTGTTTTCCATTGGAGGCGTCCAGGCAATAAATCGTCTCGCTAAAGCGGTAAGCTCTGGCCCGCGCCTCTTGTTCGTCGCGGCGGTTCTTCTCGTACTCGGCGTACTCCTCCTCCGACATCCCAACTCGTTTTTCGGGAGGCAGGTAGGGGAACTTGCCGCGGCCCAACTTGGCGGAGCCCAAACGGAATTTTTTGTGAGTAAACAAGTAGACTCGCCCATCCGCCACAACCGGGCTGGACCAGCCACCCGATTTCGCGTTGTCGATGTCGCTGCTCACCCAGAGAGGCTTGAGCCCGGAGGCCGGCAGCGCCTCGAGCAGCGCGGGCGAATCGTGAGCGACGCCGTCGCGCTGCGGGCCGCGCCATTGATGCCACGACTCGGCGGTCGCCGAAGCGGTGAGCGCGCAGGTGACACCGCAGCAGATGAGGGCGGGCGAACAAAACGTGGCCGCGAAACGTGACATGGGTGACTCCTGGAATTAGGTGAAGCCAGACATTGTATGCCGGGTGTGAGAGAAGGGGAATGAGAACTCATCGACGTTCGCGGCGCAGGCCGGTTGTCTTTCGGGACGAAGCGGCCCATGGCGGCCACCCGCTCAGTTGCGGATTGCCAGTTGGACGTTGGCGTTGGCCGGTTTGCCGTCGCGGATATAACGGATGACCGCGTTTTCGCCGGCGTTCTTCTTCGCCAACATCTCCGCCACGTCACGGGGCGTGCGCACGAGCCGGCTGTCGACGGCTTCCACTAGATCACCCACTTTCAAGCCGGCTTTCTCACCGGCCGAACCGGCGGCGACCTTCTCGATTGGGCAACCGGCTGCGGCGACGCCGAGCTCGATTCCAGTCGCTGGCTCTGAGCCGCTTGGCCACTCGCCCCAAACCTCTCCCTTTTGCAGTCGCGGCAGCACGGCCGCCCACGTACCCAGGCGACCGAACCGAGAGCCACGCAATTGGCTGCGGCGACCAGGCGCTCCCACCAGACGACCGTTGATATCGAGCAGGCAGGCCATCGTCTCGGTCTCGACCAGCACGTGCAGCGAGTCGATCGATTGGCTGCGAATGTGGCAGGGTTGCAAGTGAGCCGGGGCTTCCGGATCGCTGCCGGGAGTCGCCACAAAATAACCGCCCGCGGGCGGCAACTCGGCCGTGTTGTTGATCGTGGCGACGGGTAGGTCTTTGATCTCCTCGATCTGAACCAACCCGATGTCCAATTCACGGCAGATTCCCTTGACGACCGCCGCCCGCATCTCTCCTTTGACGAGGACTTGGACTTTGTCGCCGGGCTTGCCGAGCAGGCGTCCGCACGTCACGACTTCGCCCGTGGCGCTGATCGCCGCTCCCATCGCCGCCTGATCGTTGATCTTGATGGGCAGCATCCAAGCGGCGTTCTGCATGGCGACCGCCGCTTGGTTTTTGGCTGCCGCCTCCTCGTCGACCGCTTGGCGAACCCGGGCTTCGGCGAGTGCGAAATCGGCCGTGCTCCGCGCCACGTAGATGTGATCGATCCAGACGTCTGCTTCATCGACGTTGGTGAAGCGGACTCCCGTGACGCGGACTTCGCCAAACCGCCCGGCGAAGTCGTCGTTGACGACGAGCCAGTTCTCGCTGAGCGCTCCGAGGCGGACGGCTCCCGGCCAGACGGGATCGCCCGCGCCGGCGTCGCACCGCAGAGGCTTCTCTTCCGCGTCGGCGTGAATCCACTCCCAACCGAAACGGCTCTTGCTCGGCTTGCGCAGCGCCAGCCGCAGGTATCGATACTCGCCGTGTTCAGGAGCCGTGCGGATCTCGAGGGGCTTCTCGAAACGCAATTCGACGACGCCCTGGCCGGAGATTTTCAGTGCGCGGTCGCCGGCGTAGGCGGTCGTCTCGTCCCAGGCGAACGAGACAGGTGGAGGAGGCGTCGGTTTGTCTTTTTCGTCCGCGGCTTTTCCAGCGTCGGGCCCGGTCGTTTTCGCGTCTTTTGCATCGGCATCTTTTGCATCGGCGTCTTTTGCATCGGGGGCCGGGTCTTCTTCTCCCTTGTCTTCGTCGTCAGGCGGCGGAGGTGGCGGCACGACGGCGAAGCGCCCATCGTCCTCGCACAGCGTGCGGAGCATGGGGGGCTCGCCGGCTAATGTCACGGCGCTCCAGACGACAGGCGTCTCTTTGGCGTTAGGCTCCTGCCGGACCTCGATCGTCAGCGGCCGATCGGCCGGTGTCAGATCGTCGATGCGAACGGCCAGCGGTGCGATCGCCAGCTTGCTCTCTTCGCGGAGCGGAGCCGCGTGGCGGCGAATCGACTCACCGTTGAGCCGGATGTCGAGCCAAGTGGGCTCGGGTTGATTCACCGGGCGGTGCACGCCGAGGATCAGCCAGCGCGTGCGTTCGCTGGGAGACAGGCGGCGGGCGATGCGAAAGGGCTCGGCCATCGCGATGACGGCGGGAGTGAACTGGCCGGCCGCCGGTTGCGATCGCCACAGGGATTGCCACTTGTGCGCCGCTTCGGGCTTGGTGGGCGCGCGATTCGCCAGGAATCCCGGCCAGGCGGGGAGCACTTGCTCACGGCGACGCGCCAGTTCGATTTTCAGGGCGGCCGCGTCCAATAGTAGGTGGGGGTCGAGCCAATCGAGGTGGTCGCGAATGTCCAACGGATCGCCCCCGGCCGGTCGCTTGCCGATCGCCGGATCGGCGACCAGCACGAGATGTTGGTGGCCGGCGGTGGGACCCTGCATGTTGACGGCGACACTCGGCGGGGCTTTGGTTGAGCCCACGAGCAACGGGCTCTGATAGAGCGCGCCCTGTTCGGACGAATTGAGATGCACGCGAGCCATCGCGCAACCGCCCCCGCCGGCGCGGTGGTCGAGACCGACTTCGGCGCGAAAACTGCGCACCAGGTCGTGCAACTCGTAATGCAGCTCGGTGTACGCATGGACCGCCTCGCCCCATCCGAACTCAAGTTTGCCGCTGCGCAGCAAAGCGACTTGCTTTGGCCGCGGGTGCGGCGAGCCGGTGAGGCTGGACTTCGAAATCGACCGCGTGGTCGGCAGACGAAACAGGGGCGTTTCGTGCGCCGCAAAACTGCGACGCAACCAGATTCGACGACACGGCACCCACAACGCCTCGACGCTCCATGTCGGATGGAACGCGTGCAGCCAGCGGTCGAAATCCTGAGGCTGACCGAGCCGGTGAGCGCGGAAGCGAGCGACTGATGTGGTGACTCGCAAGCCGTCGTTTGTTTCCACTTGCAACAGCCGTTCGTCGCCGTTGGGGCAGAGCAGGGCGAGGTCGTCGAGATGCGCGTCCCAGGCGGGGCCCGTCCGCAAATGCAACTCGGCGATTTCACTGAACGAAGCGCGGCGAAAGCCGGCGTCGGTGAGCAGCGTTACTCCGGTCTCTTCAAAACGGACCGTGCGAAATGCGATGATGCGGCCGTCGCGAAAGAACAGTCTTCCCGGCTCGTAGGTGTCGGCCGCGCGGCGACGCCAAACAATGCGGCGGACAAATTGAGTCCGCACTCGCAAGTCGGGCCGCAGAGGTTTGGCCGGCGGAGTGATCTCGGCCGTCGGACGAACGACGAGCCGGCTGCCGTCGATGGAGTACGCCCCGATGGGGTCGTCCTCGTGCAACATGACGACTCCCGGAAGCCGATCGCCGCAGACCATCTCCACGAACGCCGCCGGCGGACCCAAGGGACGCTGCTGCCGATCGATCAGCCAGCGGAACGGCTTCGCCGGGTCGAGCAACTGGTGGCTGTCCAGTCGCGGCTTGGCTCCGTCCGCGTGCCAATCGGCGAGCGCCGCGCCTTCGACTCGCGAGCCGTCCGCCAGTCGAGCGACGAAGCGGGGCCGCGGCGTCTGGGCGCTGGCGGCGGAAGCCCACATCACAGACATCAGGATCAGTGGAACACTCGTCGTTGGGTGAGCTGATCGAGTCATGCAATTGAGGCGTTGTGAATTCGCGAGGTAACCCGTGGCGGACTGCGATTATACCAACCGCGGAACGGGGAAGGTGCGAAGACTTGTGGTGTTGAGAATTCGGGGCTTCCCTGGAAGGATGCCAACGACCAACGGGGAGCGGGCGAACAACTTTCGAGCGGTAGCTTTGTAGCTACGTTCGCCAGAACGTGGAGGCGGCTCGTTTGATCGCCAGATCACCAGCGACGTCCGACGGTCTCAAGATTATCCGCAATCCTCCACTGCCACTTCTGGCTGCTGCTGCTTTCGACCCACCTGTGTTACGATTCCCGCATGGCTACACGCATGTTCATCGCCGTCGACCTCTCTTCCTCCGTGCGGGCTCGCGCCGAAGACCTCATCCGACGGCTGCAAGAGGTGGGTGCGGGGGTCCGTTGGATCGATACTCCGCGGATGCACATTACGCTGAAGTTTTTGGGCGACGTTGAGGACGGGGACGTGATGACTGTCTGCGGGGCGGTCAAGGAGATCGCTGCGGGCACGGCTCCGTTCGCAATTCATTGCGGCGGCGCCGGAGCCTTTCCCGACATTGACCGCCCGCGTACGCTCTGGCTGGGCGTGAAGGAGGGCGGCGACGAGTTGGCGGAGCTTCACGAGCGGATTGACGTGCGAATGCACGAGATCGGATACGCTCGCGAACCGCGCCGCTACCACCCGCATTTGACGATCGGCCGCGTCGCTCGCGGCGCCGGAGATCTGTCAGAGCTGTCGGAACGCGTGAGCAAGTATTCCGAGATCGACGGCGGCTTGGCCAGCATCGACGAACTGGTCGTTTACGCGAGTTATCTGGAGCGGCGAGGCCCGACGTACGACGCCATGTCGCGATGTTCACTGCTCGGCTGACAAGTGTAGGTCTCAGTAGGTCCTGCCTGCCGGGCAGGACTTCGCGACGGAGTCGCGACAATCGACGTTCCAATCAACAGATTACGGCAGCGCCGCGCTGAGCACGAATCGGGCGGTTTCTTTTTGGCTAACCCGCATTCGACGGCCTTGGAAGGCCATCGTACGTGGACTTCGCGCCAATCGACGTTCCAATCGATGGCTTAGTAGGTCCTCCTTAGTAGGTCCTGCCTGCCGGGCAGGACTTCGCGACGAAGTCGCGACAATCGACGTTCCAATTAACAGATTACGGCAGCGCGAAGCCGCGCTGAGCACGAATCGGGCCGGCTTCTTTTGGGCTAACCCGCATTCGACGGCCTTGGAAGGCGCCTTGGAAGGCCATCGTACGTGGACTTCTCGCCGACGTCGCGACACTCGATGTTCCATTCAGCAGTTGGGCCCCAGCTCCCTGAACGGCTGTCGTGGGAAAAAACAAAAAAATTTCGCTTTGCGTTCGCTGTTGGACCGGACGTGTCCATCGGCTGGCGAAACTGTTTATCAGTGACAGCCATTCATCGCGATGCTCAGCGGATTTTTGGCGCTGCGGCATGATTCCGCAGAAAGCCTCGAAACGGCTCTTGAATCGTGTGGTGTACGTCGATACAGTATGTGGAGGTATTCAGGCGTACACTAGTGGCTGTTCCACGTTGTGGCAAGTGGGCCGCGACTCTCTTTGGAGAGCGGCCCTGCCACTTTTGATGGCAAGCGCATTTTGGCAAGCGCATTTTGGCAAGCGCATTTTGG
>JASMLW010000607.1 GCA_030748485.1 Pirellulaceae bacterium | reverse complement strand
ATTGTCTCGAGCACACGAGACCTGGCCGCCAAATTGTCGGCCGCCGCGGGCAAGTCCGCCGCGAACGCCTCGTCAGCCAACACAGCCTTGCACGCGGGTCTCGCTCCGCTGCAACGAATCTTGGTGGACAATCGCAGCCACCTGGTCGCCCAGAACATGCTGGAAGACGGCAATACGAAGGAACAGGCCGAGCAGCAGATGGACATCATCTTTGGACTGCTCGCGGCGATTCAGGATGCATCGCTGAAGTTGGAGTCCGGCGACGGTCAGATCCAGCTCGCATTGACCATCAACTCGGCGACCGAACAGAAGAAGCAAACCAAGTAGCAGTCGATAGACCGGCGCGACTCAACAGCCGGAGGAGAGACTCAGATGAATCTCAAAGCAATTGCTCCTGACTCCGCCTGGAAGACTTGGTCTCCCAGTGGAGACGACTGGAATCGCCGCGCAGCGGCGCACCTTTATCGCCGCGCCGGGTTCGCCGCCAACTCGCAACAGTTGACGGCGGCGTTGGAGCGGTCGCCGGCGGAGATCATCGACGGTTGGCTCGGTGAGGGCGAAAAGCCGGAGGCCGATTTCGAGCGGGTGTCGACGAGTCTGGCGAATAGTGTGTTGGCTGGCGGCGACCCGCAGAAACTCGGTTCGTGGTGGCTCTTCCGGATGGCCAACTCGCCCAACCAACTCATCGAAAAAACGACACTCTTCTGGCATGGACATTTCGCCACGAGCGCCGCCAAGGTGACCGACGCGCGGATGATGTTCAATCAGAACCAGATGCTGCGTCGCTACGCGGTCGGCGATTTCGGCCGCATGGTCCATGAGATTTCCCGCGATCCGGCGATGTTGTTGTATTTGGATTCCACCACCAACCGCAAAGCTCATCCAAACGAAAACTACGCGCGGGAGTTGATGGAGTTGTTCTGCCTGGGCGAAGGCAACTACACCGAAGAAGACATCCGTGAGATCGCCCGCTGCTTCACCGGTTGGGAGATTCGCCGCAAGAAGTATCGATTCAATCGGTACCAACACGACACGGGCGACAAGTCGTTTCTCGGAGCCACTGGCAAGCTCGGTGGCGAGGAAGCGGTGGATGTCGTGTTGGCGCAGCGCACGGCGCCCATGTTCATCGTTAAGAAGTTGATTCGCTATTTTGTTTTCGACGAGCCGGCGGTGGCCGATGAACTGGCGGAGCCGCTGGCGAATGAGCTGCGAGCGAACGACTTCGTATTGGCCCCGACGATTCGACGGATATTGACGAGTGAGATTTTCTTTTCGACGCAGTCCGTCGGCCGGAAAGTTCGCTCGCCGATCGAGTTGGGAGTCGGCGTATTGCGAGCTCTGGAAGGTTCGACCAATCTCAACGCCATCGGCAATGAGTCCGGCGAAATCGGCCAGGCCCTGTTCTTTCCACCCAATGTCAAAGGATGGGATGGCGGCCGCACGTGGATCAATTCGTCGACGTTGCTCGGCCGCGCCAACTTCGTCCAGCGGTTGCTGAAGCACGAGAAGACGCGGTTCGCCGATGAAGGGTTGCGGGAATTGACGGAGAAACACAAAGTGCGGAAGCCGACCGAGTTCGTCGAGTGGCTCGAGGATCTGTTGCTCGCCCGACCCTTGCGCGATGAGTCTCGGCGAGGAATCGCCGAAACGGTGAAGATGAATAATGAATCGACGTTGCGAGACGCTGTCTATTTGATGTCGACATTGCCGGAGTTTCAATTGTCGTAAACGCGGCGCAGCCATGCGGTAAAAAGAGTATCGCCGTGCAACTACGTTTCCAGGGAGCAAGAGAATGATCAAGTCGACGCGTCGAACATTTCTTCGCGAAGCAGCGCAGGGCGCAGCTGTCTTGACAGTAGCCGGCTCGGCGCCACAGTTCCTGCTCAAGGCGGCGGCCGCTGACGCGAAGGGCGGCGATCGCGTGCTGGTCGTCGTGCAGTTGTCCGGTGGAAACGATGGACTGAACACGATCGTCCCCTTCGACAACGACGACTATTACAAGAATCGCCCCAAGCTGGCCGTGGCGAAGAACGATGTCTTGAAGATCAACGATCAGCTCGGCTTTCACCCGGAACTCACCGGATTCGCGTCGCTGCTCGAATCCGATCGACTGGCGATCCTGCAGGGCGTCGGTTACGAGAATCCGAATCGGTCGCACTTTGAATCGATGGATGTCTGGCATACTTGCGATCGCAAGGAGAGCCGCCGCGAAGACGGTTGGTTGGGAAGGTATCTCGACGGTCGGCCGGCCGATGGGGGCGATGTCGGAGCTTTGCATCTAGGTAAAGAGAAACAACCACGCGCCTTGCTCGCTCAGAAGGCTCACGCTCTGTCCGTGTCGTCGCTCGATCGTTTTCGGTTGCGCGACGCGGAACAGTTGAGGGGGAAAATCGAAGCTCTGGCGGCTCCCAAAATCGACGGTGACGATTTGCTCGGGTTTGTGCAGGCCAGCACATCGACGGCGCTGGTCGCCAGCAAACGAGTCGAAGCGGCGGCGGGCAACTACTCGGCGAAGGCCGAGTATCCCGATTCGCAACTGGCCGAGAAACTCAAGACCGTCGCCACCTTGATCGACGCCGGTCTCGGCACCCGGATCTACTACGTGGCGTTGGATGGTTTCGACACGCATTCTCAGCAGGCCGGTGCGCACGCCTCATTATTGCGACGCTTGGGCGGCGCGTTGCAAGCGTTCCTCGACGACCTTCAGGCGCACGGGCACGGCGATCGAGTTTTAGCGATGTGCTTTAGTGAATTCGGCCGCCGCGTGGCGGAGAACGCCAGTGAAGGCACTGATCACGGAGTCGCCGGGCCGATGTTCTTGGCCGGGAATCCGGTCAAAGCCGGCGTCCACGGAAAGCACCCCAGCTTTACCGATTTGCTGCAGGGCGATCTGAAACACCACACCGATTTCCGTCGCGTCTACGCCGAAGTCTTGGAGAAGTGGCTGAAGGTTGACAGCCGCGAGATTATCGGCAAAGCCTACAAGCCCACGAGCGTTATCGCGTAGCGGGCGGCTCTTATTGACGTGAGGTCGTCTTTCTTGCTCGGCGGCCCACCGCGTCGACTTCGCGCGTCGATTTCGCGCGTCGATTTTTCGCGCCGGCTCGTGAGGTCGACAGGCGATGTCGGTCTGTGATGCAGAACGCGATCGCCAGCTCGCCGGCAGGTAACCGTCATCGTTGGACCGCGGCGGCGTCCTGGTTTAGCATCCGTAGTGCCGAATTCATCATCTCATTCCATTGTGGTGGCCCGCCATGTTGGCAACGGTGCGCGGAACGAAACTGTTTTTTGACGTGGACGGTGTCCAGTTTGCGCCGATAGGTGATCGTTTGGTTGAGCGACCGGTGGTGTTTCTGCTCCATGGCGGACCGGGCGGAGACCACGCCAGTTTCAAAACGCAAGCCGCCGCGTTGCGCGACGTGGCTCAGCTCGTGTTCGTCGACCACCGAGGATCCGGCCGCAGCGCGACCTGCCCGGCCGGCACCTGCACGCTGGACAACAACATCGATGATATCGATGCGCTGCGCGAGTATCTGGGGCTCGAGCGGATCACCGTGTTGGGGTCGTCGTACGGAGGCATGGTGGCTCAAGGCTACGCGATTCGATATCCGGATCGCGTGGCGAATCTGATCCTCTGCGTGACGGCGCCAAGTCACGAGTTCCTCCCGCAGGCTCAAGAGATTCTCAACCTCCGCGGTACGGACGACCAGCGGCGCGTTTGCGAATGGCTGTGGAATGGCTCATTTGAGTCACTCGCGCAGCTTCGCGAATACTACTACGTCATGGGTCCAATGTATTCACTCGCTTTCGACGAGGCGAAGTTCGCTCAATCATGGGGGCGCGGAATTCGCAACTTTGAGCAGCTCAACTTTGGATTCTCGACGTTCCTGCGGACTTTCGATTTCCGCGATCGGCTACCCGACGTAGGTTGTCCAACTCTCGTGATCGGCGGCGCTCACGATTGGATCTGTCCTCCGGCGCAGTCGCGGATCATCGCCGACCTGATTCCGCGAGCCCACTTGAAGATATTCGCCAACAGCAGCCACGCGGTCGCCGCCGATGAGCCGGCTGAGTTTCTAGCCGCCGTCCGCGGATTCTTGACCTACGCACAGTAGATGAACTCATCTAGTTTCGCAGCCACCACACGACCTCGCATCGCCGTGTCCGCTTGCCTGCTCGGCGAGGCAGTGCGGTACGACGCGACCGACAAGCGCGATGCGTTCGTCGGCGATCAGTTGGGCGAATGCGTCGAATTGATCGGCGTCTGTCCCGAGTTCGAGTTGGGGATGGGGGCGCCTCGCGAAACGATTGAGATTGTCGACCGCGACGGCGAGCTGTTGCTGTTGGGCGTCGAGTCAGGCGTTGATCACACGGTTGCGATGCGCGAGTTCGCCGAGCGGCGAGTCGGGCAGTTGCTGCGGGCGGGAGTTGACGGCTTCGTGCTGAAGAAGCGTTCTCCGAGCTGCGGGGTGCGCGGCGTTCCCGTCCTTCGGGAAGGCGACCGAGTGGAGGAGGGAGTCGGGCGTTTCGCGGCGGCAGTGGCTGAGCTGGCTCCCGAGTTGCCGGTGGCCGACGAGGCGGAGCTCGCCGCGCCCGGCAGAGACGACTTTCTCACCGCCGCGTTCGCCGGCCACCGCTGGCGGCAGTTCGTGTCCTCGCCCAATCACCCGGGGTGGCGAGATTTGGCCGATTTTCACGCGCTCGAGAGTTCTTTGCTGCTCGCCTGCGATGAACGGCGGGCGGTCGAGCTGACCAGAATCGTCGACGGGGCGGCCGAAAAACGGCAACCGTTAGGGCCACTCGTGTTGGAAGAGTATTGCCGGACCTTCCGGCGAGCCGTACGCCGCCCGATCTCATTGCTGGATCATCAGCGGGCGTTGACCCAGCTGTTGGGACATCTCCGCAGCGACTCAGCTCGGCAAGCGGCAAACCGAATCGTCCAGCAGATGTGCGCAGGGATTGTCTGCGTTGAATCCGCGAAAGACTCGGTGCTCGCCCTGTTGCGCGACATGACCGAGCGAAGCCCATCCTCGCCACAAGTGGCAGTGCCACACACAAAGCGAGCTGCCGCTCGATCTTCCTGCGGTCGCTCCCGTAGGTCGCTGGAATCCAACCAGGGAACTCCCGCATCCTCAACGCCACAAGTGGCAGTGGGGCAGTCGTACTGGCGGCCGTTTCCGCCGGGGCTGGCGTCCGATTCCGGACCGGGGGCCCCTGGCGGTTAGCGCCGTTGACGAAAATCCTTGTCACTGATACGGTTAGGTCTTGACGGATAAGAGCGAACAACGACAAGGCGAAACCATTGGGTAAGAAGAAACCGGCCGAAAAGAAACAAACGAAGGAGGAATCTGTCAGCTTTGCCGACCTCGATCTCTCCCCTCAGATGCTCGATTCACTGAAGCGGGCCACCTATGAAACGCCGACCCCCATTCAAGCGGGTTTGATTCCGGTAGCTTTGGACGGCATCGACGTGCTCGGGCAGGCGCGGACGGGGACCGGTAAGACGGCCGCCTTCGCGATTCCCATCATCGAGGAACTCGAGCCTCAGAAGAAGGGCGTGGGCCCGCAAGCTCTGATTCTGGTGCCGACGCGGGAATTGGCCGTGCAGGTTCGGGAGGAGACACAGAAGCTGGCCTACGGTCGGCGCGTGACATGCACGGCCGTGTACGGCGGGAAGCCGATTCGCGACCAGATCGAGAAACTCCGCAACGGCGTTCACATCGTCGTCGGAACACCGGGTCGAGTTATCGACCATGTGAGCCGGCGAACACTGTCGCTCGACAACCTCTGGTGTGTCGTGCTCGATGAAGCCGACCGCATGCTCGACATCGGCTTCCGCCCCGACATCGAGAAGATTCTCCGCCGCTGCCCCAAGGACCGCCAAACATTGCTGCTCAGCGCCACGATTCCACCGCCGATCGAACGTTTGGCGAATCGGTACATGTTCGAGCCGCAGAAAATCGACTGCTCACCCAAGGCGGTTGCTGTCGAGACGATTGAGCAGCGGTACTTCACGGTCGAGCCGCGATGCAAATTCGATTTGTTGTTGCTGTTGCTCAAGCGAGAGCAACCCAAACAAGCGATCGTTTTTTGCCGAACCAAGCGGGGCACGGAGAAAGTAGCTCAGCGGCTCAAGAAGCGGATCGACAGCGTCGACTGCATCCACGGTGACATGCAGCAGCGCAGTCGCGACCGAGTGATGAAGGAGTTTCGCGACGGCAATCTGACTCATCTGATCGCTACGGACGTGGTCGGCCGCGGCATCGATGTCACGGGCGTCTCGCATATTGTCAACTACGACATCCCGCAGTTTTCCGACGACTACATACATCGCGTCGGTCGAACGGGCCGGATGGGGCGCGAAGGTGTCGCCTTTACGTTCGTATCGCCCGAGGAGGGCCACGAGTTGACGCGCATCGAACAGCGCATCAACACGATGCTGATTCGGGATGAGATCGAAGGGTTCGATCCGTTGGAGCTCCGCGAGCAGGTCGATTCGAGCCGGCCCAAAGAAGAGCCGCCGCCTCCTCCACCGTTCTCAAAACACCGCGGACGGCGGCATCGAAACGCTCTTTGATGGGCGGTTCGCCGGAGCTGGGGTGAGCGCAAAAAGCAGGCCGGAGCGAGGTGCTCCGGCCTTTCTCGTTGGTGTCGTCGCGGACGTTCGACTATTTCGTCCGCTTGGTTGTTCGCTTCGCCGTTGTCCGTTTGGTCGCGGGCTTCTTGGCCGTCGACGTTTTGGCTTTCGTTGACCGTTTGGCGGTCGACTTGGCGGCCTTGGTCGCGGTGCGAGTTTTCGTCGACTTTTTGGCCGTCGACTTGGCTCCCGTGGCCTTCTTAGCCGTCGACTTCTTAGCCGTCGACTTCGTCGCGGTGCGCGTCTTGGTCGAGCGCGTCGCCGTCTTCTTAGCCGGCTTGGCCGTCGACTTTTTGGCCGTCGACTTCTTCGCGGTTGAAGTTCGCGACTTCGTCGACTTGGTCGCCGTCTTCTTGGTCGTCGACTTTTTCGCTGTCGATTTGGCAGCCGTTCGGGTCTTCGTCGACTTCTTGGCGGCTGGCTTGGCTTTCGCCTTGCTCTTTGTCGCTCGAGTCTTCGTCGATTTCTTGGCTGTCGTCGTCTTTCGTGTCGCCATCTACGTGGCTCCTCTCGTACAGGGCGCGAAACATCAACTCAGATTACTTCCCCTTATCGCCCAATCAGGGAAAAACCATGCATGTGAATGATCGCCGTTTGAACTGCGAGGGCGAGAACTTGTCCCACCCAGCCTCTCGAATCGACGAACTTCGCGAATTGAACCAAGACAACGCGTCTGGCGTCAAGGCGAATCTCATCCGACCGGTACCTACCTTGTGACGTTGCGATAAACTACGTCGTTCAATGAGTCGTTGAGGTGGTCATGAAAGAACTGTCGACAGCAGAACTCGCGGAGATCGTGGCGGCGTGGGCGGGAACGGATCCGTCCGCGCGACGCGAGCGGGGCCGCCGCGGATACCAATGGGCCATCGGGGCGACAAGCGATCAGTGGCGGCGCTTCAACGCGCTGCTGCTCGAACAAACGCCGCAGGCGCGAGTCGCCGCCGACCTGCTGTTGAGTGTTCTCTTCAGCGCGGCCGAGGCGACGCTCTGGACGGACGAGTCCGCGCGGGAGATCTATTTGACGAGCGACGCCGGCGCTGCGCTGCGGAGAACCATGCTGTTTCAGTGGGCGTCGCGGGCCGACGAGGCGTGTTTGAGCGAGTTTTGCCAACTGATCGTGGCGGCTCCGCCTGCTAGCAGTGACGATGGGGCGGCCGTTATCGCCCCCCTCCTGCAGAGTCGTGATTCGCGAGTTGTGCAACTATTTCCCGCCTTGCTCGATGGTCTGCGGCATGTCAGCATCGCCGCTCCGATTTTGGACTTGGCGAACTTCCTTTACCGCGAGCAGCTGGTCGCGACGCACCCGGCGGCCGGTCGCGAGAAGGAGTTTGCTCAGTTGCTGACGGGGATTACGCAGCGGTTGAGTCGGTTGGAGGAGCGGCCCGAAGAAGTGGATCGCGAGCTGGGGGCCGTCGTGCGGGATTCATCCGCGCTGGCGGTTGCCCTCTGCCACACCCTCTCGCTGCTGGGAGCCAAAGAACAAGTCGGTTGTCTTTACCAGGCCTTGGAGTTGTCACATCGGCGGATTCGCGTGGAGGCGGCCGCCGCACTGGCGAAGCTTGGCGAGTCGTCGGGCGAAGATGTTCTGGTTCAGATGGCCGCCGAGCCGGTCGTGCGGCTGTTTGCGATTGCCTTCGCCGAGGAACTCGATTTGCTCGATCGAATCCCCGACGAACATCGCGACGACGGCGCGCGAGCGGAGGCGGAGTTGAGTCTATGGTTGGCGCAACCGGCGCAGTTCGGCTTCCCGCCGTCGCGAGTTGAGCAGTTGGACCACAGGACGCTCTACTGGCCCGGCTACGACGAACCGGTCGATTGTTTCCTGATCCGTTTCGGGTATCAATTCGATCAGGACGAGTTTGCGGCGATCGGTTTGGCTGGGCCCACTACATACGCCTTCGCCGCCGACCTCTCCGATTTGCCCTTCGACGACCTGTACGCTGCGTTCGCGGGGCGAGACGCGGAGCACGAGGAGATCTATGAGGTGCGGTACGAGTCGGCCGACGAGGGCCAACGCCGCGAAGCAATGAAGCTGGTGGCGAAACTGCGGAGTAGCGGGTACGAGGACGTCGCGCCGCGGATCTGGGGTTTCTTCTTTGGAGAGCGGACGCTAACCGTGACGGCGACCAAGGCGGGTCTCTCGGCCGTGGCGGTCGCCGACAGCGGCGAGATTTTCTCTCGTCAACCGGGCGCCGGCAACCGCCCCCTCGGCCCAGAGGAAGTCTATTGCGTCTACAAAGGACGCAAGCTCCTGCGTTCTTTCAACGAGTCCTAAAGACACCCAAGCGTTGGATCATCTGACCAACGTGACCGGCGAGTAGATGAAGTTGCTGGTCTGGCTGGAGGCCGAGTGTCGCGCGCCTTTGACGACGATTGTCGCCGGCTGGATGATAACGCGTTTCTGATTCTTGTTGCCGGTCAGTTTGACTTCCATGATTCGGACTCCGGCAAATCGCACGATCGTATATGTCGCGTTGTTGCCGTTCCCGTTCACGTCGCTGAAGATGGGAATCACGCGCGGCTGACCTTTGATGTCCTCCAATTCGTCCTTGACACCGGCGCTGATTCCCGTGTCACCGTTGAGGAACAGCTCTCCGTGAGCGTCGAACTCGAGCACGCCGTTGTGGTACGAGAGGTCGTCGTCGTTGACACCGGTGAGGATCTGGCGAGCGATGTCGGCGGTGCTGTTGTTGCTGCTGCCAATGTCGACCGTGCCGCGATTGCCGGGCGATCCGTTTCCTTTCGGGTAGAGGTTGACTTCGAGAACTCCGTCGGGGCCGGCTTCCACCTGGCCGGTTGACTGATTCCACGACCAATCGTCGTCGCCGACCATCTGCAGCAGAGCGTCCCAGGTCTCGACATCGAGCGCAAAGGGCAGCAATTCGAGACTGCTGTTGTCGTAAGGAGTTTCGAATCCACTCAGGTCCATGCGCAAGGCGGCTGTGGCCTGAGCTTGAACATCGACGTGGTCGACACCGAATATTCTGGCGAAGAAAGTCGGCACAGAGCCGTTCTCCGCAGTGCTGCGGTGAAGAGTGACTTGTACGGTGTTGGCGGGAGAAGCTCCGCTTTGATTGATCACTTCGTTGGGGTCCGACGGATCGACCAAGTGGCCGATCTGCACATTGCTCGATGAGAGTGCCGGGCTGGCGCCAATGACCGAGTTCAGAGCGGCGAATTCCACCGCGGTGGACTGCGCAGCGGCGGACATGTCGGACGGCTGCCCGCTGACGGAGTTGTCGTCGATCAGCTCCCACGCCGCCGCCAAGGCGGCCGCATCCGCCGACCGTTGCAGCTCGGATCGAGCTAAAGAGACAACGCCAATGTCGACCGCCAACGCCAGGCAGCTGAGCATTGCGACTAAGAGAAACGCCGTCAGAACGGCGACGGCGCCGCGGCGTTCGCCGCGAGAGAAATACGAGGAATGTCTTTTCGTTTTGGCCATGTCATGTCTCCTTCTTAGTTGTCGCCTGCGACGATGCGCACGGTGTCGTCCTCGAGGATTTGACCATCCTCGAGGATGAGACGGAATTTGCGCATCAGAAGCGACTCAACACGATTGGCCGCCAGCACAACACCTGAATTCTGTACGGAGAGGTTGGGATCGTAATCACCGAGATCCGTCAAGGTCGTCGCCACCGCGCGTTGCAAGTGGCCGTTGTTCGCGAACGGGCCCCACGTCGTCGATTGCCCATCGCTTACCGCGAAAACTAATTGTCCATCGACCAACTCCATCGATTGTGTCCACGTGATCGACTCGCCTGCGTTCTTCAACAACTTGTTCTCGTTCGCGTCGACATGTGACGCGACGTCGTCGCCGTTAAACAGCTGAAGTTGCATTCCGCCCGCTGAGAATGTCGGTAGAGTGCGGTGGTTCAGCTCGAACGTCACCCAGGCCGCGTTCAGGTCACCCACCGGCGACATCGCACAACTGATTTGCGGCGCCTCGCTGTTCAGGTCAACCGTCGCGACCTCGAGCTCCCAGTACTCTTCGACACGGACGATGGCAGGCAGCTCCGCCCAACAGTTGCTGAGTGGGATTACAGTGCAGCACACTGCAGCTGAAAGAAAGGCGCTTACGGCGCGCATGGTGAAGTGGATCATGGATTGGCCCCATATGGGACAGCTGGGCGCCGAGCGGGCGTCGCTGTCACAGTGCGGTTTGTTCGGTGGCCTGGCGATCTCTCAACGAGACCCATGGCTTTGCGTCCCGATCTCGCGATCGGTTTGCCTTTTTCGTGAAACCACGCCGGTTTCAATGGGACGATCATCCAGTAGAAAGGCTACCTTGAATATGCCTTTTGTCAAAATGGAGGAGCCCATTCCGCAGTTTTGGCGGTGATTCGCCCGCGTCCTGCCAACTGTAACCTGGTGGCGGTCACCGATTTCTTGTCAGTACTCCAGGCCAATCCTAGAATCCGCTTTATTCCACAACACTTGGAGCAAATCCATGCGCTGGCCACGATCCCCCGTGTTCCTAATGACAGGTTGCCTGGCGGCGGTCCTTGTCACCCCCGCCCGCGGAGCTGATGAGGTTTCGCTGATCAAAGTCGTTTCCGGCGTAAAACCAGTACGGCAGCTGTTCTCGCCGCGCGGTCCGCGCCTGCTGGCGATCAAGACGGCCGCGGACGCGGGCAAGTACTGGCAGGGCGAAGAGCTGGCGAAGCTGACGAAGCAGGTCGATTTTGAGAAACAGCACGTGCTGGTCGTGGCGTGGCGCGGATCGGGGCGAGATCGTCTTGAGCATACGGTGACGGATCGCGGGCCAGGAGACATTCGGTTTCGGTACACGCGCGGCCGGACTCGTGACCTGCGACCACACTTCTACGTCTACGTGATCCGCAATGGCGTTCAATATGGAATCATCGGCCAGTCGAACCCGCCCCAAGCTCAACCAAAGTCGCCGGATCAATCGATTCG
>JASMLW010000606.1 GCA_030748485.1 Pirellulaceae bacterium | reverse complement strand
TCGAGCCTAGAGAAGTCGGTCGATCGGTTTGAACAGCACAAGCGGGACGAGATCATCGAGTGCTTCCTGCTGCTGACCAAATACGAAAATTCACTCCTGCGAGCCATTCTGCAGAACCCCAAGAGAATCGTCTACGACGCGGTCGTACGACGCTTGTCAACGAGCTCTCGGCCAGGTGTAACTCGACTGCTGCTGCAGTTCCTTGACGACAGCAAAGTGCCTCCCGCCGCACTCCACATCCTGGCTCGACGCCGCGATGTGCCGTTCGTCCGCCGGCTGCTCAAGTCGACTGGTCTCGAGCCGACTGAAGCCGTGTTGAGGAACATCGGCCGGGTCGACCACTTCGCCTGGGCGACGGAAGACGATCGAGTCCTGGCGGCGCTGAATGAGGAAGAGCAGGAGATCGCGATGAACATTGTCGTCGCTTCCTCAACTCCTCGGATGGAGGTTTTCGATGTGTTGCGGCGAAGTCTCGAAAGCGGCAACTCCGGCGGCCGCCGCTCGGCGGCGACCGCTCTCGAGGATTTTCAGGGGAACGACGTCAATCATCTGCTGATGGATTCATTGCATGACGCCGACCCTGATGTCCAAGCGACGCTGGCCAGGCAACTTCGCGAACGGGGTATTCCGGGCGCGATGTCCCAGCTCATCGCCCTCGTCGAGAGCCCCCACGAGCAAGTCAGGCAAGCCGCCTTTGATTCGCTGACAGAATTCAACTTTGAGCGATTCCTCGGCGCCTTCGACATGCTCGAAGAAGACGTCCGCGCCAGCACGGGATCCCTCGTTCGCCGCATCGACGCGAACACGGTGGAGGAGCTGCGCGAAGAATTGGACTCGCCCTCGCGAATGCGCCGCTTGCGAGCTGTGCAGATCGCCCCGGCGGTCGGAGCCGTCGACGACGTTACGCCGCGGCTGCTGAGCCTCCTGGACGACGACGATCATTTCATCCGCGCCGACGTGGTCAAGTCGCTGACGTTCGCCCGCAGCCCCTTGGCGAAGAAAGCCTTGGAAGACGCTGTCCAGGATCGCAATCCAACCGTCCGTGCGGCGGCGGAGCAGGCGCTGTGGGACCGGAGCCAGTGGGAAGCAAACATTCAGTCACAGGGCGGCGAAAATGAATTGGACGCCCTGGCGAGCGGCGGTCTGGCCGCCGAACAAGCGCAATCCGCCTCCGATGCACTGCTGAGTGCAGCGACGCAGTCGTAGGCCCATCGCGGAGAGAACGATGAGTTCCTTGTGGTTTTCCAATATCGTCATTCAAGCGACCCTGCTGGGGCAGCATTACAACCACTTGGGCGAGCGCTTTCGCTCCGGCGCGCGAGTCGATGTCGCCGCCATCATCTTCATGATGATCGTCCTGGCCGCCGTCGCTGTGATCGCCTGGGTCTGCATCCATCTGTTCAATGCCCGTGAAAGAGTTCGCTGCAATCACCCGGGCCGATTGTTCAACGAGCTCTGTCGAGCCCACGAGATTTCGCTGGCGGACAGGCGGTTGCTCAAACAACTCGCCCTCCGCAATCAACTCGACCATCCCGGCATGCTGTTTGTCCAGCCAGGCTGTTTTGACATCGGCGAATCGACGGGGACATGTGCGATCTCGCGGCGGGTGGAGGCGCTCAAGCAGAAGATCTTCGCCGCCCAATCCTAACGAGGCGGCCTCGAACGGCGCAACAAAAAACGCCGCTCGACTGAGCGGCGTTTCGATTGTTGGTCGCATGGGTCGGCAGCTTAGAACGCGCCGTCGCCGCCGCGGGCCGGCGGCTCGCGACGTTGTTGCTTCAACTCCTCGTTCCGCGATTGCGAAGCGCGATTGCCCGTGTACTTGCCCAACGGCACGGTCCGGGTCGTCGCCTTCCAGCCCATGTAGTTGAGGAATTCGTCCAACGAGATTTCGCTGATGCCCAACCGCTGCGAGCGTGTGATCACGTCCGTATAAGCGGCCAGCACGTCGTCATCGACTTGACCCGACGGGGAAATCGGCGGGGGGCCCTTGATGATGTAACGGGTGTTGACCGACATGCCGTCGCCGACGAGTTTACCGTCGTTCGTCAGTTCCTGGTCAACCAGTCCACCGTTCATCGTGATGATGCGGCGAACCAATGCGTTGTCCGTGCGATCGTCGTTGTCGATGTCGAGCACGCCAACCATGGCGAAACGCAAGCGGCGACCCGGTTGCCAGGCGGCCGTGTGAATCAAGTCGCCCGGCAGAATCGGATTGGCGACTTCGTCTTCCAGGATCCGCGCTTCAGCCAGATGTCCCTTGATGATCCGAGTGACTTCGATGCGGCCTTTTGTCTCTTCGTTGGCGACTCCATTCGAGTCGTGCTCGTAAACTGAGAACGTCGTTTGAGGTCGCAGGCCGTCAGTGGATCCCAGGTTGATCCAGAGGACGTTTTGCCGCTGGTTGACCCAGGTGATCTTGCCATCGGGCATTTCGAAATTTTCCGTGCCCAGGCTCTCCAGCTTTTTGGCCAGCATCGCGCGGACGATTTCCAGCTCATTGATATCCTTCGAGGCCTCTTCCTTCGCCACCAGGGCGGCTTCCTGAGTCGTCGTTAGCTCGTTTTGCACGGTGGCAATTCTCTTCGCGCGGTCGGCGATCTTTGTGTTCAGGCTGGTTCGATCGGTTTCAAAGGTGCTGGTTCGTTTCGCCAGGTCTTCGGCGAGCGTCTGTTGGCCGCGAATCGCTTCCGTCGCGCGGGCTGTCTGGTCCTCGATCGTCTTGGTCACTTTTACTTGCAAATCCAGGTTGGTGGTTTCCAGATTTCTCGCGAAGTTGTTGCGATCGCGAACCGCGGCGATCAGTTTCTCGGGCAAGTTGCCGTAGTTCAACGTGTCCCTGTCGAGACCTCGCCATTGCTGCATATCGCGATCAAACTTGGCGATCAGCGTGTTCAACTCATCGTCCTTGGGAAGCGTGTTCTGATCGAGCGCCGTACGCTCGCTGGCTTCTTCCGCGCCCACGAAGTACTTCAGCCACTCCGCCTTGTTGAACGCCAGATCGAAGGCGGCCTTGGAGGTATTGAGTTGTTCTTGCGACTGGGCGAACTGCTTCTTCGCCTCTTCCGACTGGCGGTAGAAGACATAGGTGGTGATGCACAGCAACAGCGTCAAGATTACGAAAATGATGAGGGCGATTTGGAGGCCTTGATTCTCGCGACGGGCCATGTGGATCTCCTTGCGAAACGAACTCCCCTGGTAAACGGTTCAGAGAAGGATTCGGTTCGGGGTGAGTTGGTTATTCACCAACCCGTAAGTACCTGAAAAGAAAGAGATTGCATCGATCTACGGCAATAGAATCGCACAATTCGAGTCTAAACACGACCCCCAGACGTGTCAACGAAAAACGATTCGCTCGGGAAGTCGCTCATCCCGCTCGCTAGGAAGCGGGGGACCCTTCCGCGGGTGGACCGTCCATTTTCGCTAGCATGAAACCCGCCTCCCAGGCCAGGATGGCTACCAGTGGACCGACGATCAAACCGGTCTGCCCCGCGCCGAACATGATGGTGACCACGCCGCCGCCGGCGGCCAGGGCGTAGAGGATGCCGACAGCTCCACCGAGCACGGGGCCTAGCGAAAGCCCGTATGTCAGACCGGTGACCAGTCCCCACAGCATAGCGCCATTCGCTTGATTCGCCGCACTGCCGATCGACACGCTGTGCATCCCCATGACTCCACCCAGGCAGACGCCGCAGCCCAGGCCGACACAGCCGCCGGCCATCAAGTTGGCGAAGAATCCGTCGTACCACTGGCCGAAAACGGTGACCACGAAGAGGCCTGTCAATCCGCCGACAAAGGCCGCCAATAGGGTGCTCATCAGGATTTTCACGGCATCTTGCTCCGATTTTGAGGGTCCGGCGGCCGAGTATGACGAATCGGGTGTGATTTGGCCAGCGCCCGCGCAGGGAACGCGAAGAACGCTCCTTGCGCCGCGTCCTTGACCGCGCCGCTCGCCGCTCATACATTCAACGCGCTCCTCTTCTTCTCCCCTCTTGCAGTCCCCCCGCCATGTCCCGACCTGTTCAGCAAATGCTGGCTGGCTTTGAGGACGCCCAGCCCTCGACGCCCGAGACTTCGCCCGAAGTCGCCGACCAGATCGACGATCCCCGCGACCTGACCGGCCGCGTCGTCTACGTCGTCGACGCGCATTCGCTGATCTACCAGGTCTTTCATGCGATGCCGGAGATGAGCAGCCCGGCTGGACAACCGGTCGGAGCCACACACGGTTTCACTCGCGACGTGCTCGATCTGATCGAGAAGAAGAAGCCGGACTATTTGTTTGTCGCGTTTGATCATCCGAGTGAGGGATTCCGCGCCAAGATCTACCCGCAATACAAAGCGAATCGCGAATCGATGCCCGTCGACTTGCGATCGCAGATCGGCGACATTCGCCGCATGCTCGACGCGCTCGGCGTCGCAGCCATCTCGTGTCCGGGTTACGAGGCCGATGACATCATGGCCACGATGGCCAAGGAAGTGGACCACCGCGGCGGACGGTGTCTATTGGTCACCAGCGACAAGGACTGTCGCCAGTTGCTCACCGAACGCGTGAAGCTCTACAACATCCGCAAGAACCTCATCTACGACGCGGATGAACTGCTGCAGGACTGGGGCATTCGCCCCGACCAGGTCGTCGATTTTCAAGCGTTGGTTGGCGACGCGGTGGACAATGTTCCGGGCGTGCCGTTGATCGGACCCGTGCTCGCTCGCCAATTGCTCGAGCGCTACGGGAACCTGGAGTCGGTGCTGCAAAACGCCGAACACGTCTCCGGAGTCAAACGTCGCGAGAACCTGATGAACGGCCGCGACCAGGCGATGATGAGTCGGGAATTGGTGCGTCTGGTTCCCGATTCACCCATCGAGGTCGATTGGCGAGCCGGTCGAGTCGGCGGAGTCCAACGCGACTCGGCGCTGCAATTGTGCCGGGAATTTGGTTTTCGGCGGCTGGCCGATCGCATCGCCGGCTTGGCCGTGCAGCACGCACCGACGTCGTGGGACACCCATTACGAATTGATCGCCGATGAACAATCGCTGCGATCGCTCGTCGAACGGTTGCGCGCCGGGCGGCGATTCTCGCTCGACACCGAGACGACGGCTCCCAACCCGCGGTGGGCCGAGATCGTCGGCTACTCGTTTTCCTGGGAAGAGGGTCAAGCCGCCTACGTTCCCGTTCGCGCTCCGGCCGGAGATCCCTGCGTCGATGCACAACGCGCCGCCGAATTGCTCAAACCGATACTTGAAGACCCGACGATTGAGAAGATCGGGCAAAACCTCAAGTACGACGCCATCGCGCTCCGCGGCGTCGGCATCGAACTAGCCGGCTTGGCGTTCGACACAATGGTCGCTGATTACTTGCTGTCCCCAGGCGAGCGGACTCACGATCTGAACGACCTCTCCAAACGCTATCTCAATCACCAGACGGTCAAGATCAAGGAGCTGATTGGCGTTGGCAGCAAGCAGAAACGGATGGACCAGGTTCCGGTTGACAAGGTTGCCCACTACGCAGCCGAGGACGCGGACATCCCGATGAGATTGGTGAGTGTGTTGGAGGAGCGGCTGGCGGACGAACAACTGACCGAACTGTATCGCGAAACCGAACTCCCCCTGCTGCACGTGCTCGCCGACATGGAGTATCTGGGGATTCGAGTCGACGTCGAATTGCTGGCGACGATGAGCGAGCGGTTTAGTCATAAGTTGGCCGAGTTGGAGGCCGAGATCCATGTGCTGGCCGGCGAGCCGTTCAATATCGAATCCCCCAAGCAGTTGGCTGGCGTGCTGTTCGACCGGCTCAAGCTGCCCGTCATCAAGAAGACGAAGACGGGGCCCAGCACGGATGCCGAAGTGCTCGCACAGCTGGCGGAACTGCACCCGCTGCCAGCGAAGATCGTCGAGTATCGACAGCAGGCGAAACTGAAGAGCACCTACGTCGACGCGCTGCCCGAACTGGTCCATCCCGAGACGGGAAGAGTCCATACGTCATTCAAGCAAGATGTGGCCGCCACCGGACGACTCAGTTCACAAGATCCCAACCTGCAGAACATTCCGATTCGCACCGCCGAGGGGCGGGAGATCCGCGGGGCGTTCTTGCCCGCGGAGGGTTGCCAGTTGTTGGCGGCCGACTACTCGCAAATCGAACTTCGCGTGCTAGCTCATTTCTGCGGTGACGCGGCGATGCGGGACGCTTTCGATCGCGGTGAGGACATACACACGCGCGTGGCGGGGGAGGTTTTTGACACGCCGTTGGACGGGGTGACAAGCGAGATGCGGCGTCGCGCCAAGGCGGTCAATTTCGGAGTCGTCTACGGGCAAACTCCGTTTGGGTTGGCCAAAGCTCTGGGCATCGAAAAGCAGGAAGCGGCTGACTTTATCGACGCCTATTTCGACCGCTATCCGGGCGTGGATGAGTTTGTGGCGGAAACGCTGGATCGATGCCGTGAAAATGGCTATGTTAGTACTATCCTCGGCAGACGCCGCACCGTCGAAGGCGTCCGCTCACGTTCACGTCGCGGCGAATCACGTTTTCGGAATCTCCCAGAACGAATCGCAGTCAACACTGTCATTCAGGGTTCCGCGGCCGATTTGATCAAAACCGCGATGATCCAAATCCACCGGCGCCTGAAACGCGAAACGTTGACGGCGCGGATGTTGTTGCAAATACATGATGAACTCGTCTTCGAAGTCCCTTCCGATCAAATCACCCCCCTGGCCAACCTCGTTACGCAGGAGATGACCTCTGCGGCCCAATTGACGGTGCCTTTGCAGGTCGACGTCAAGCACGGAGCGAATTGGGCGGATTGCCAACCGTGGGAGCCCTAGCCGGCCGCTGAGCTGGTTGCGGTTTTCCGGCTTTGACACCGCCGTTTCGCACAGGATTCACGCCTGAGCAGCGGACAGCGATGGTGACGACATGGTTGTGATTGGGCTGCTTGGAGGAGTCGCCAGCGGCAAGAGTTTCGCCGCGCGGCACTTGGTGAGCCTGGGAGGTGAACTATTGGACGCCGACCGAACGGGACACGAGGTGCTGGACGAAGCAGAAGTCAAACAAGCGATCACCGACCGCTGGGGCTCAGACGTGCTGGCGGCCGACGGATCGGTCGATCGCAAGCGAGTCGCGGAAATCGTTTTTGAGAAGACGACCGGACCTCACGAACTGCGAGTTCTCGAACAAATCACTCACCCCCGAATCGGAGAACGACTGAACCAACGCGTCGCTGAATTGCGTGAATCGGGAACGCCCGCCGTTGTGCTCGACGCCCCCGTCATGCTCAAGGCTCATTGGGATCGTTTCTGTGACTGCCTGCTCTTCATCGACGCGCCCCACGATGTCCGCCTGGCTCGGGCCGCGGCGCGCGGCTGGGGCGAGGGCGAATTGGACGCCCGCGAATCGGCTCAAACCAGTTTGGCTGAGAAACGCGCCAAAGCGGATGTCATCATTCCAAGCGCCGACGCCGACGAAACCCGACAACACCTCGATCGTTTTTGGCGCGAACGCGTCGCGCCCCTGTCTTGAAGACGTTTCGACTATCAACTCACACCCCGACTCAACTGCACCTCACCAAGTTACACTTCGACATTCAATTTCAGATTTAGCGATCCCCAGCTGACTCTACTTCGTCATCCCTTTGTCCACTCCTTGCGCGGATGGAGCCGCACGCACTTCAATACCTTCACGTCAGACACGAACCCTCCTGCCGGCGCCTTCTGCGCGCCGCACCACTCGCTCAGCGGATCCCATCATGTCCAAAACTCGACGTACCGATTCTCGCGACACTAACAATCCGGAAAGCTCTGACGAACCGCTCTCGCTGGCCGAAGAGATCGCCGAGGAGGAAGTGAGCCGAGGCCGCGACGACACCCACGACCGTTATGAGCGAATCAAGCAGGGTGAGATTCACATCGCTGAATTGCAGCGACTGAGCATGGGCGAGCTGATCGATGAGGCGCGGAAGGAGAATGTCAAAGACGTCAAGGGACTGAAGAAGCAGGACCTGATTTTTAAGATTCTCAAAGAGCGCGTGAAGATGAACGGGCTCATGTACGGCGAGGGAACGCTGGAGATCCTCCCCGACGGCTTCGGCTTTCTCCGCAGCCCGGACTACCACTACCTCTCCTGTCCTGACGACATCTACGTTTCGCCCAGCCAGATCCGCCGTTTCGGCCTGCAGACCGGAGCCACCGTGTCGGGGCAGATCCGCCCGCCGAAGGAGAGCGAGCGGTACTTCGCCCTGCTGCGAGTTGAGGCGATCAACTACCAAGACCCCAATCTGATGTCAGATCGCGTGCAGTTCGACGACCTGACGCCGCTGCACCCCGACCAGCGAATTCAGATGGAAAACGGCGACCTCGACCCGGCGACTCGGGTGGTCGACCTGGTCGCGCCCATCGGTTTCGGGCAGCGCGGATTGATCGTCAGCCCGCCGCGCGCCGGCAAGACGATCCTGCTGCAAAAAATGGCCCGCTCCGTGCTGAAGAACTTCTCGGATTGCTACGTGATCATGCTGCTGATCGACGAGCGCCCGGAGGAAGTGACCGACATGGAGCGGGAGGTC
>JASMLW010000605.1 GCA_030748485.1 Pirellulaceae bacterium | reverse complement strand
GAGAAACTGCCGCGGTGTAGCGAATAGAACGTCGATTGTCGCGACTTTGTCGCGATGTCCTGCCCGGCAGGCAGGACCTACAAACAGGACCTACTGGACCTACAGCGTTTCGTGGACGCCCGCGGTGATTGCGGCGACGATTTGGTCGATTTCGTCGAGCGTTATTGTCAGGGGTGGCATAATGACGAGGATTCCGCCCAGCGGGCGGACCCAGACGCCGTGTTGTTTGGCGACGTCGCAAACGGCGGCGCCCCGGCGTTGCTCCCAGGGAAAGGGCGTCCGCGTCGATTTATCTTGAACTAACTCGACCGCCGCCAACAGACCTCGTTGGCGAACGTCGCCGACCCGCGGATGCTCGCGCAGCGGATCGAGAGCTTTGTTTAACTGTGCACATTTTTCCGGCAGTTTGGCGAGCGTCCGCTCCTGCTCAAAGACATCCAGGCAGGCGTTGGCCGCCGCCGCCGCCAACGGATTCCCGCCAAACGTGTGGCCGTGGAAGAAAGACTTCGACTCGGCGTAGTCGCCGAGGAACGCGTCCCACACTTCCGTTGTGGTCAGAGTCGCCGCCATCGCCAGGTAGCCGCCGGTGAGTCCTTTGCCCAGGCAGAGAAAATCAGGCTCCACACCCTCGTGTTCACAGGCGAACATCTTGCCCGTTCGCCCAAACCCGACGGCGACTTCGTCGGCAATCATCAACACCTCGTGACGCCGAGTAAGTTCGCGGACGCCCGCCAGGAATCCCGCAGGATGCATGACCATACCCGCCGCGCATTGGACGAGCGGTTCGATCACCAGCGCCGCGGTCCGCGGTCCATGAGCGATCAACAGCCGTTCGATCTGCTCAAGGTAGTGCTCGCACGCCCGCCCGGCCGCAACGCCCGCCGGCAAGCGAAACGTGTCCGGCAACGGACCGCGAACGACCTCGAACAACAGCGGTTCGAACATACTGTGAAAGCGGGCCACACCACCCACACTGACGCTGCCGATCGTATCGCCGTGGTACGCCTCGCCGAGTGCGATGTACTTGGTCTTTTCCGGTCGCGGCGAAGGCCGCTGTCGCCAATACTGCAACGCCTGCTTGAGAGCGACCTCGACGCCGCTGGAACCGTCGCCCGAGAAAAAGACGTGCTCCAGGCCGGCCGGAGCCAGATCGCACAACCGCTTCGCCAACTCGATCGTCGTCGGGTTGGAGGCGCCGAGCGAAGTTACGTGCGACACGCGGCTCAACTGTTCGCGAATCGCCCGATCGATGATCGGGTGCTGGTGGCCGTGGACGTTGCACCACAAGCTGCTGACGGCGTCGAGGTAAGAGGCTCCGTCGATGTCGAACAGCCGGCATCCCGACGCTCGCTCGACGATGAACGGTTCGTACTCCGCCATCTGGGTGAAGGCGTGCCACACGTGGCGGCGGTCCCATTCGAGGAGTTGTTCGCGTGAAGGCATGGAGGCTGATCGAGCGCCGCTGGCGCAGAAAAGGGGATGTCGTGTGTGCGTTACAAATCGCACGTAACAAGTGAGTGAGCGGACGGAGGAAGGCGGCCGACCTGTGGGACCGCGGTCGGTTACCAACGGACGGAGACCGACTCCCCGACTCGGATACCGAGCAACTCGCTGGCGTTCATCCCAATGATCTGCAGCGTCAGTCGACCGGCGCCGTCGAGCACGGCGATGAATGTCGCTTCGGGATGGTCGTTCTCAACTTCGTAGATGCCGTGCGTCTCGTGTTCGTCACAACAAATCGTGACGCTCTCGTCTCGCGGCGCGTCAACGAGTTGGCTTGCCGTCACATCACTGATCAGCGCACCATCCGCGGCGATCTCGACGATGCTCCCTTCGACGGTTCCGGCCACACTGCCTCTCCAAGATGTGTGATCATGTGGGTTGTTCCGCCCTCCGTATGTGGCGGCATTCTACCGTGCCGACGTGAATCCGGCCAAGACGTCGAGCTAGTCAATTACCTTCCACAGCTTCTACCTTGCACAGCTTCACCGACTCGCCCACCCCCACTCCCGTGCGGACGGCGGCGTTCCCGCCGACCACGGCGATCTCCAACCGCCCGCCCGAACCGGCGAGAGCGATCAGATCTCCCCCTTCGCCGTCGGAATAGGTGCGGGAAATCCCGCGGATTAGCTCGGTCGCACAGGCCACCGCCCAATCCCGGTCGCCCCGCAAATCAGCCATGCCAATGTTGGTGATGAGGTTGCCGAATGAGTCGACCCGCTCGACTTGACCGCGAATCTCATCGCTCGTCGACAACGCCGACGGCAAGTCAAGCAGTTGCAGAGACGCAGAGGCCGGACCGAATTCCGCCAGCTCAACTCCCCTGGCCAGGTGAGCGGCGACGGGCGCCATCATGTCTCGCCCGTGGAATGTGCTCGAAACTTCGGCTCGCCAGAAACGCGAGTCCGTCACCTCGACCGCGGCGAAATCGGCCGGCCGCGGCGAAGCCACTCGAGACAGCAACCCGTTGTCAGGGGCGACATAGAAATGACCGTCACAACGACAGGCGACAATCGCTCGATCCGAGCCGACGCCCGGGTCGACGACACCCACGTGGATCGACCCAAGCGGGAACAGCGGGCAACACTCACCGATCGCTATCGCGCCTTGGCGAATGTCCTGCGGCGGAACGGCATGTGTAATGTCGACGATGCGCGGCGCGACATTGGTCTCCGCCGCGATCGCGCTCAGGATCGACGCGTGAAGCTGCGCGACGTAAAGGCTGGCCGCGCCAAAATCGGTGGTGAGCGTGATGACTCGCATGGCGACGCACCTCGAATCCGAATTCCGAACTCGCCCTGCCCCACGTCTGTTCGCCGGACAAATCTTCCACTGACCGGACGTCTACTCGTCCGGCATCGCGTCGATCAACTCCAGACAGATGCGACGAATCTCACCTGGATTCACATTGGGGTTTCGCTTCTTGGCTTGCCCGATCAGCGCGCCGACGGCTTGCTGCTTGCCTCCCCGAACGTCGGCGACGATGCGGGGGTTGTCGTCGAGCAGCTGTTGACAAAGATCGGTCATTTCCGATCCCGCCACCGCTTCGATACCCAAATCGGCCATCGCTTCGGCGGCGGTTTGATTCGTTTCGAGCATATGTTGAAAGACGTCTTTGGCTCGCGTTGTGGTCAGCTTACCGCTATCGATCTCTTGGAGCAGTTCGACCAGTCGGGCGGCGGCCATGGGAAACTCCTCAATCTCGATGGACCGCTCTTTGAGCGTGCGGAGCACGTCTTGTTGAATCCAGTTGGCGGCGCGCTTGCCGTCTCCGCTGCCGCCGGCGACGGACTCGAAGTAGTTGACGACCGCGCGACCTTGATTGACGATGACGTCCGCGTCGTACGGGTCGATATCGTACGTCGACTGGAGGCGTTCGCGAAGTTGCCGCGGCGACTGCCCCAAGGCCGCCTTGATGGCGTCGACGCGAGCTGGCGGAACCAGCACGGGAGCCAGATCGGGATCGGGGAAATAGCGATAGTCGCTCGACTCCTCCTTCTCGCGCTGGGCTTTTGTCTGTTGGGTCTGGTCATCCCACCCGCGCGTCGTCTTCGGCGCGTCGCCCATTCGTTGATGCAATTCCCGCCAAACTTGAAACTGACGCCGCGCTTCGTACTCAAGCGCTCGCTCAACATTCCGAAAGCTGTTGACGTTCTTGATCTCCACGATCGGCGTCGGAATCGTCTCGTCGCCCTCGGCAATGTGGAGATTGATGTTGGCGTCGACTCGCAGACTGCCCTCTTCCATGTTGCAATCGGACACGCCCAGGTACGTCAGCAGCAGCTTGAGCTCGGACAGATAGGCGCGGGCCTCTTGGGGAGATCGCATGTCCGGTTCGCTGACGATTTCCAGCAACGGCGTGCCCGTGCGGTTCAAGTCGATGCGGCTGTCGGCCTTGCCGGCCGCTTCGTCGTGCATGCTCTTGCCGGCGTCCTCTTCGAGGTGAGCGCGAATAATCCCGACGCGTTTGGGTTCGAACTCGCCCTTGGTCGAGTGGATTTCCAAATACCCGTGCTCGGACATCGGCAGATCGAACTGACTGATCTGGTAACCCTTCGGCAAGTCGGGATAGAAGTAGTTCTTGCGATCCCACTTGGTGAATCCCGGAATGGCGCAGTTGAGCGCGATCGCCGTCCGCAGCGACAACTCCATAGCGCGCTCGTTCATCACCGGCAGCGCGCCGGGGAGGCCGATGCAAACCGGGCACGTCTGTGTGTTGGGAGCGGCGCCGAACTTTGTATTGCACCGGCAGAACAGTTTTGTCTCCGTCAGTAACTGAACGTGAACTTCAAGTCCGATGACGATTTCATACGGCGGTGCGGCGTTCATCAGATTTGCACCCGCCTTTCGTGCCAATCGGTTACTTGCTGGTATTGGTGAACCGCGTTCAGCAGAGCCGGCTCCGAAAACGGCGATCCCTGTAACTGTACGCCGATAGGCAGACCGCTCGCCGTGAACCCGCACGGTGTCGACACTCCCGGTAATCCAGCGAGGTTCGCGCCGACCGTGTAGAGATCGCCGAGGTACATGGCCAGCGGATCGTCGACCATCTCGCCCAACCGATAGGCGGCGTGCGGAGCCACCGGGCCAATGATCAAGTCGACATCTCCAAAGGCGCGGTTGTAGTCCTCGCGGATCAACCGCCTGATCTGCAGCGCCTTGACGTAGTACTTGTCGTGATACCCGGCGCTCAAAGCGTAGGCTCCGAGCATGATGCGGCGTTTCACTTCGGAGCCGAAGCCGGCGGACCGCGACTTGCGATACATGGCGACTAGCAAACTGTCCTGCTTCTTCAGCCCCTCTCGATCACTCGCCTTACGGAGCTCTTCGCGCTCGCGACGCCACTCCTTGCGCAGTTCGGTTTCATCCGTGCGACGCCCGTAGTGAACACCGTCATAGCGAGCCAAATTGCTCGACGCCTCACAGGGCGCGATGATGTAGTAAGCGGCGATTGCGTAGCGGCTGTGCGGAAGCTGAACGTCGACACAAGTCGCGCCCAGAGCTTCGTACACGGCGATCGCCTTGCGAACGGCGGCGGCTACTTCGGCATCGAGCCCGTCCCCGAAATGCTCGCCGACAACTCCCAGCCGCAGTCCCTTCAGCGGCTTCGCCAACCCCTCGGTGAAGACGGGCGTCGGCTCGTCGGCTGAAGTTGAATCGCGCGGATCGTGCCCGGAAATCGCCTGTAGCAACAGCGCGGCGTCCGCGGCCGTCCGCGCGAATGGTCCGAGCTGGTCGAGACTGCTGGCATACGCGATCAACCCGTACCGACTGACTCGACCGTACGTCGGCTTGACTCCGACCACGCCGCAAAACGCGGCCGGTTGCCGAATCGACCCGCCCGTATCGCTGCCGACCGCCAAGGGGGTCTGCCCCGCCGCGACGGCGGCGGCCGATCCGCCACTCGATCCGCCGGGAGTTCGCTCGACGTCCCAAGGATTCGCGGTGACTTGATAGGCCGAGTTCTCGGTCGAGCTGCCCATGGCGTACTCGTCCATGTTCGTCTTGCCGATCAACACGGCTCCCGCGTCTCGCAGGCGGTCGATGATGGTGGCGTCGTACGGTGGATGGTAGGACTCGAGCATTCGCGAACCGGCCGTGGTTCGTTCACCCCGCACGCATACGACATCCTTGACGGCCACGGGAAGGCCCGCCAGCGGACCGAGAGATGCTCCCGCCGCTCGCCGTTTGTCAATCTCCGCCGCGTCCTGCAGAGCTCTGTCGGAACGCACCGCCAGGAACGCGCGCAACGATTGGTCCGTCTGCTCAATCCGATCGAGAAAGGCCCGCGTTACGTCGACCGCACTGAACTGACCGGCCTGCAGTCCCGTTGACAATTCGGCGGCGGTTTGCTCCGTCAATGACATCGTCTGTGAAATCGTCCTCGTTCAAAGCTCTGCAAGGGACGCGAGACGGTGCGGCCCACGATTCGTCATTCGCCGAGCACGGGAGGAACGCGATAGCATTCGTCGTCGCGGCTGGGCGCATTCGCCAACGCCTCGTCCCGGGGCAAACTCGGTCGAACCTCGTCAACGGCGAAAACATTCGCTACGTCCAGGGCGTGCGCCATGGGAGCCACGTCGCTCGTCTCCACTTCTTCCAGCAGAGCGACGTAGTCGACGATTTGATTCATCTGCTCAGTCATCCTGATCAGTTCATCAGCCGACAACTCGAGGCGCGCAAGCGCGGCGACGCTCTGCACATCTTGTTCACTGAGTGCCATCATTCCTCCTCTACTCGAATAGGCCGCACCATAGCCTAGCGCGCCGGATCTACGCAACCACCACAAGAATCGCTCAGCCGTGCGCCTGCCCGGCGGTCAGCGAGACGGGGAGTCGCCGATGCGCGCGTCGCCTCAGTCCGAGGGGATCAGGATGAACTGCAGGATCCGATGACTTCCATAGGTGATCTGCTGGACGCTACCAGTCGTCAGGTTTCCGTCATCCAGTAACTGGTCGATCTCTAGAAACGCGCTCTGCTGAGAGGCGTTCAAGGCGCCGGCCACCACGATGTTGGGGCCGATCTTATTTATTTGCGAGCCGGGACCATTCCAATCCCATTGGCCGCCCAAAGGGCTGCCCTGGAATGCATTCTTGTGAACGTACGCCTGAAAGTCGGCTGGCAGGTTTCCCGGGAAGTCATTCCTCGGCCAACGATGATTGACCACGTAGAACTTGTCGGTCGCGTCGGCGAGGATCTGCAGATGCTTAGCGACAGCTACAACCTCAGCGTCGTCTCGCCAGTCGAGAACGCTCGGAAACGCCATTGCCGCGATGATCCCGATGACCAATACAACAACGACGATCTCAACCAATGTGAAACCCGCTCGCGCCATCTACCCCCCCTGCCAGAGAAGTCCTACAGAAGCTTAGGGCACAGGTGGCCGAGAACCGCCAATCAAGCGCTGGTTCGCCAAGTTGGACTGTCTGTCGTCGCGATTAGGACGACTGTTCAGCCTTGGGCGCACCGGCGGGCAAGCGGAATGGGCGTCGGCGGACGACGCGGGTAACCGCACCACTGCGAAGGCACTGGGTGCAGACCCTGACCGTCTTCGTGGCGCCCGTGTCGGTGGTGATCTTGATGCGCTGCAGATTCGGCTTGAACTTACGGCGAGTAATGCCGGTGATCTTGGTTCCCACACCGCCGAGATACTTGGCCTTACCGCGAGTTTCCACGGAGTTGCCAACCATCGATTTCTTGCCGCAAAGTTGGCATTCGCGCGCCATCTCAAAGTCTCCAGCACTTGAGCTCGCTAGTAGTTAGCGATGTTGTTTTTGTGGGAAACTCGCAGTATAGCGGTTGAGGCCGTTTCCGCAACCGCAGCCGGCGGGCCGCCATTGGCGGAAAATGCGCCGCCGAACTAGAATACTCCCCACACAAGATACTGCTCAACTCACCAAACCCCACCATCCAGACCATCGCACGACGCGAGAGACGGTCGATCGCGGTCGACATCCCACCCCCGGCACGGATCGCCCTGACCGCATGCAGCTCTCTCGCCCCAACCGAAGGATTAAACATGCTTGCTTCCACTCTGTTCATCGCCGCCTTACTTGCGGCGCCGACGCCCGCCCCCGGCACGCTGGCCACTTACGAAGGATCGATGATCGCGGACAAAGGCGAAGTCGCCGATACGCAGAAGCTGTTTGAACTGCAGGTGATCTACAGCGAAGTGAAGGTCGGCCAAGGCCGGCTGTACTGGCAGATCGCGGAGACCGGCCGCGGCAGTTGGCATTGGACCGAGCGATTCGGACGACTCGACGTCGATGGGCAATGGCGGCGAACGGCCGGTGAGGCCCCCGCCCTGCTCTACCGGCGCGATGACGGCGCCAGCATCGTGCCGCTGCTGACTCCGGTCGTGGCCGGAGACGGCTTGCTGTCCGTCGGCTCGAAGTGGAAACACGACAAGTTGAACTACGAGGTGGTGGGATCGGGCAAGAGCGAGGGCCACACTTGCTGGAAAATCGAAGCTCGCAATTCGTTCGGTCGCACCAGGCGGCTGAACGTCGACAAGTCAACTGGCGAGGTGATCACGTTGGCCGAAACAGTCTTCATCGGCCGCGGTGAGCAATTCGAACTGAAATACAAACTGACAGAATCGGAACAGGTCGGCAGCGAAAAAGCAGCGAAGATCGCCGGTCTGTTCGATGCGCTGATGCAACTGCGGCAGCGCGTGGGACGCGAGTCGCGGCGGGAGACGGTGGATTTCGAACCGGACCAGATCGCCATCGTCAAAGAGAGACTGCCGGAGTTGGCGGACGCCGGTCAAGACACTCACCTCAAGCCCCTGCTCACCGCCGCGACGCGAGACCTCAAGTCGCAGGGACAACGGTCGGTGACCGTCGCCGCCATGGAGAAACAGGCGCAAGGCAAGGATGTAACCAAACTGACCTTCGAGGATCTCCGCGGCAAACCGCTCCCCGCTCACGCAGCCGCCGGCGATGTGACCGTGCTGCACTTTTGGGAATACCAGTCGACGCCGCTGAAAGAGCCGTACGGTCAAGCCGCGTATCTCGACTTTCTCTACCGCAGCCGTGAAAAAGAGGGCCTGAACGTGATCGGCGTGCGGGTCGACGGCCGCATTGGCAGCGCCAATTCGAAACGCAACTCGCTGCGGGACGTGAAAAAGTTCAAGTCGTTCATGAATCTCAGCTATCCGCTGGCGATCGACGACGGGCGAGCGCTGCGAACGCTCGGCGATCCGCGGTTGGCGGGAGCGCGTTTACCCCTGTTTGTGGTCGTGGACAGCCAGGGGAAGATCGTTCATTACAAAGTCGGATTCTACGAGGT
>JASMLW010000604.1 GCA_030748485.1 Pirellulaceae bacterium | reverse complement strand
TCGGCGAAAGCCACCTCGAGCAACAACTGCCCGACCTCATTCGGCGCGGCCGGCGACCGGCCGTCGGCATCACTGTGAGCCGAGCTACGATCACCCTGCGGATCTCCGCGGATGGAGCCACGCCGGCGGAGTGCGACGATCAGATTCTTGAGACAGAGGCCATTATCCGCGATTGCCTCGGTGAACTCGTCTTCGGCGAAAACCACGAAGAACTCCAACACGCCGTCCAGCGACACTTGCGGCAACGGGGCCTGTCTCTGGCGACGGCGGAGATCGGCTACCGGGGTCTGATGGCCGATTGGCTACGTGACCTGGACGCGAGTTGCTTCGTCGGCGGACTCGTCCTCCGCGATGCGACTGGCGTCAATGTCGAGGGCCAGAAGCCGGCTGAGGTCGCCCAAGCCGCGGCCCGGCAATTGATCGAGCAGTTCGGCTCCGACCTCGGTCTCGTCCTGTTTCGCCCCGATCCCGACTGCGAACAGGTTCAACTCTGCGTCGTCGGGCTGAAGGAGCCCGTGAAGCGCACAATCAGCCTGAGCGGTCACCCCGACATCCTCGCCGCCCGTTCGGCAAAACAGGCTCTCGATCTCCTCCGCCGGGCTCTGCTTGACGGCTGAGTAACCGATTGCCGCGGAATGCGACATTCTCTCCCCCATGGTTGCAAAATGCGACCTTTTCGATTTCGGTCCATCCCGGTTCAACGACTAAAGCTCCGCGATAAACCGTTACCGGTTCCGCACTTGGTGCGGCGCCTTGATGTTGGGCGACTTTGGCGCATGGCTTGCTTTTAGGTTCGCAGACCGCTTGCTTTTAGGTTCGCAGACCACACTGCCTCGCCCACAGCACCTTGGAGTTGCCCATGTCCGTGATGGAGCCGACCATTCGCCACCAGGTATCGATTCGCCCATCTGTTTCGGCCGAGCCAGAGACCCAGCTCAAGTCGGAGTTGCCAGCGATTCTGGTCATTGCCTCCGACATGGCGGCTCTGGAGTCGCGTCTGGGGAGCGACCACCGCGTTGTCCACGCCCGCAACATGGACGACATCGACGATTTGGGGTCCGCCCGTCCGCTCGCCGTCTTCTACAACCTCGACGTCCGCGATGACGTCGTCGAGGCAGTGCGGGCCGTCCGGCGTCGATTTGACTGCCCCGTGTTCATCACGTCGGGCTACCGCGATCCCCGCACTGTCGCGGACGCATTCCGGGCGGGAGCTCAGGATGTGTTTGGCGATTCAGTACCGGTTGAGGTCGAGCCAAAAGTCAGACTGGCCGCCGAACGCTGCCGCCAAATGCGTCGTGGACAGGAAGAGGCCAATGAGATCCGCGCGCGCGTCGATTCACTCTCCACTCGAGAACGAGAGGTGATGGGCCTGCTGGCCGAGGGGCTGTCGATCAAACAGATCGCCTCACGCTGTGAAATCTCGTTTCAAACGGCCGCCAAACACCGCGCCAACGTGCTGCGGAAAATGCGCGCCGAAAACGATGTTCGACTCGTCCATGTCCTTCGCAAAGTCGGTGCTTAGTCGGCGTCCAGGCGAGTCGGCGTCCAGGCGATTGAGTGATCATCCCAGCTCTCCGTCCGGACGGGCGCCGTGGCGGCGGCCGAGCTCACCTCTCTTTTCTCAGCAACTGTTCGATCTTGTCGAGCCGCTCGTTTAGAGCATCGAGGCGCTGATCGAGCCGCTTGAGATGCTTGTCTGACTGTGACGCAGGAGGATTCCCCACCGGTGTCCCCGGCTGTGGCCAACTGAGCGGCGATCTCACCGAAGGCTGAAACGGCGCGACCGGTTGGAAGATCGGAGGCGCAGGTTGGCCCAGCGGGTTCGGAGCGCCCGGCAACGGCCGCGTCAGATTGGATTGGGGGCGGACTAGCCAGGACGGCGGGCGAATTGGCCCGTCGGTCATGGGCCGCAATGCGGAATTGGCCCGCGGTTGCCAAGACTGTCCTGGAGTGAATGGCACGAGCCGACCTGCCTGATCCCACCAATAGTATCTAATCTGTCCTTTGCTCTCGGACGCCGGCTTCCGCGGTTGCGGATGGGCGACCAACTGCACATCGATTTCGGTCTTCTCTTCGCCCCGTCTCAACGAGATTGAGATCGTCTCGCCGGCGGCTTTGCCCAACAGCATCGTGACCAGCTTTTCGCCGCCGGCGACCGCTGCGCCGTCGATCGCGAGAATGATGTCGCCACTGCTGATGCCGGCTTTGTGCGCGGGCGAATTGGGAATCACGCTGGCAACGACACACTGCCGCTCGTTCTCCGATTCCAAACGCACTCCCAAGTACGCGCGGCGCAACAGCATGACACCGCCCGGACCCGGCGCGACGTCAAGCAGTTGCCGGATGTGAGACGAAGGCAGCGAGAACGAAAGTCCCTTCGCCTGAGATTGTGAGAGTCCGAGCAGCTTGCCGTGCTCGTTTACCAGCACTCCACTCGGCGATCCGGGACCCAGCGCCACGTCCGTCTGCAGCAGGCCTGTTCCGACCCCATCGACGGTCACATTCGTCGCCGACACAATGCCGCTCGTCAACGCTTGGTACTTTTCCACAAAGCCGCACATGAACACGGCGTCGCCGACGCGCGGCGAGTCGACGGGAAACTCCAACGGAATCGTCTTCCGATCGCCGTCGAGTTGCAGCAGCACCAGACCGTTCCGCTCGTCGCGCACCGTGACGCGAGCTTTCACGGCTGAGCCGTCTTTGAAAAACACTCGCGCGCCACCATCGTCGCCGCTGTCCGTCGTAACGACCATGCCGTCCTTGGAAACGACAACTCCGGCCGCCCAGTTCACGGCCATCGGCTCCTTCCCGCGCGGCGTCTTGTTCCCACCGGCGGCCGAGTCCCACTCGACGCGAACCGCCGCCTGAAACACCTTGCCAACCCATTCGCTGGGAGCCGCCAACGCCCGCGTCGAACTCAAGGCCAGCGCCAACGACAATCCACACGCCAAGGTTCGCACCATCTTAGATCGCATCGGTTTCTCCTGATTTCGACTCATTGCTCTCTCTCTCCTCCGTTATCGGCAAATAGTGTTCGTTGACGATGAAGCCCTGCGAGTAGGAGGTGTCGCCCTCTCTCGAGATCGTCTGCATGAGAATGGGAACGGCGACGCGAACTCCGACTCCATCCCGGACCAGCACGATGGCCGGAGCCGCCGACGCGCGTCGCGATCCATCTGCTTGCGGCTGTTGGCCTGACATCCGTGGCTGCACGACGACGAACGCCGCCAGTACAGTCGCGACCAGACCGGCGCGGCGGGCTGTCCGCCACGCGCCCCAACGCCACCGCCGGCGAGCGAGTTGGCTCCACGGCGGCGGCTCCGCCGGCAACGAATTCGCCAACCGCGACGCCTCGGCTCGCAATCGATTCTCCAAAGCCCGCGTCGAACTGCGGTCGCTGGTTTGCATGACTTCACCCGGCCGTTCTTTGTAGCAACTGCCGCACAGCTTCGACCGTCCCATCGTGGGGCTCGCCGTGCCTTGCGAACGAGTCTCCATCCTCTGACAACATTTGTTGGAGGGCTGACAGCGCGTGATGCAACCGCGATTTCACCGTGCCGAGTGGGCACGCGAGAATGTCGGCGATCTGCGAGTTGCTGAGTCCCTCCGCGTATCTCAAGACGACGACATGCTGTTGCTTGGCCGGCAACTCGCCGACCGCGCGCCAGATTGACGTCGACCACTCGCGCGCCTCGAGCGAAGCGCTGGGCCGGTCGCCGCCGGTTTGATCACTGGTCTCGAACCACCGCTGGATCCGCTTCCAGGCTCGCGATCGCAACCGGCAGTGCTTGCGGTGCTGATTGAGCAGGATCGAGTAGAGCCAGGTGGTTTCGCAGCAATCCCCGCGAAACCGATCGCCGCCGCGAATCGCCTGGAGAAACGTCTCCTGGGCCAAATCGGCGGCTTCCCAGCGGTCGCCCGTCAGCGTCAACGCTGCGCGCAGCACGACCTGATAGTGCTGCTCAACCAGCTCTTCCCAACGGGAATCGTCCATCAATCCATCCAGACTCGGCCATCTTCTTTCCCCGTTGGTACCCGATCCGCGAGTTTGGTTCAGCCCTTTTTCGGTTTTCTTCGCACAGCGTCCGGTTCTGAGTTTAGGTCTGCTGAAACGACCATGGTCGCGACTTTGTCGCGAAGACCCGCCGCGAGGCAGGACCGACTTTAGATCAGCGCGCAAAAAACGGCCGCCCCGACGGACGGCCGTTTTCTTAGCTGACACACGTTACTCGCCGTCCGCCTTGGGCTTGGGTGGCTCAAACGTGGCGTGCACGGCGCCGGCGTTGTTCCAAACGCGGAAGACGCTGTCCTGACCGCCCGCCACGTAAAAGCCGGCGTCCGCCGAAACATCGACCGAGTACATGAAATCCTGGCCGCCACTCAGCGTGCGCACGTTGCCGCCATTGTCGGTCTTCTTCACGTACAGGTTCTTGTCACCTGACGAAGCGAGCACTTCGACGCCGTCGCCGGCGAACTTGATCGACGTGACTTCTTTGCCAAAGCCGGAGATCGTCCGCTTTTGGTCTCCCGTGCGGAAGTCCCAGATCTTGATGACCTTGTCGGCGCCACTGCTAGCCAACACGCGTTCGTCGGCGCTCCAGGAAACGTCGAGCACATGGTGGGTATGGCCTTCAAAAGAGCGAACGAACTCACCGGTGCCAACTTCAAAGACTTTGACGAACCGGTCCGCCGCACAACTGGCGATGTAGTTGTTCTGTCTGGAGAACTCGATGCCGAAGACGGTGTCACTGTGAGGATCCTTCAGCGCCCGGATCAACGAACCGTCTTCAATCTTCCAAAGCTTGATCTCGCCGCTCCGCGACGGCTCGCCTCCGCCGGTGGCCAACATGGCTCCGTCGTGGCTAAACGCCAAGGCGGTTACACGATCGGCCAGGATGCCCGCGTCCTCGACTTTGCCAATCACGCGTTCGAGATTCCACGTTGGCGTGGTGTCCCAAACGATGCACGAGCCGTTGTCGGCGGCCGACAGGACCGAAGACTGATCGGTGAACAGGGCGGCGGTGAGCGGGGCTCCTTGTCCGACGAGGTTGGACAGAGCGGTGCCCGTTTCGACATCCCAGATATGGACGATCTGGTCGTCACCCGCGGTGACAAGAGTCAGCCCGTCGGGTGAAAACGCAACGGCTCCGACGGGCTTCTCAGCCTGAGTGGTCCCCTCTTTGGCCTTTACCAATTCCGCTTCTTTCCCTTTGTGGCTTTCGGTGAGTTGCTTGATCAACGCCTCGATGGGAGGAACGGCGTCGGTCGCCTTCTTGACCGAATCGACCGCCCGCTGCACGGCTCGTTGAGCCGCTTTCGCCGCGCGATCGGCTGCGTTGCGAGCGTCGAGCGCTTTCTGCGCGGCGTCCGCCGCTTTCTTCAGAGCGTCGTCGGCCACTTTCTGATCGGCCTGCGCTTTGGTCAGCGCGGCGGCGATCTTCTTTTGATTCTCGACGGCCGCTTTGTTTTTGCCATCGCTGTCAGTCACCACCTTGTCGGCAGCCACCTTGGCGGCGTCGGCTTTCGCCTTCGCCGTTTTGGCGTCGGCGGCCGCTTTGTCGGCGACGACCTTGGCGGCGTCCGCCGTCTTCTGCTTGGCCGCGGCGTCCGCGGCAAGTTTGGCGGCGTCGGCCGCCTTCTTCGCCTCGGCAGCCGCCTTCGCGGTCGCATCGGCCGCTGCTTTGGCGGCGGCCTCGGAAGCAGCGGCGAGGTCCTTATTCTCCTTGTCGCCATCGGCGGCGGCTTTCGCCTTCTTGGCGGCCTCGTCAGCGGCGACCTTGGCGGCCTGCGCTTCGTCGGCGACTTTCTTAGCGGTGGTCGCGGCGTCCGCGGCCTTCTTGGCGGCGTCGGCGGCGGCCTGGGCGGCCTTCGCTGCGGCCGTCGCTTTTTCGTCCGCGGTCTTCATCGCCGCTGCGGCGGTCGTCACTGCCTTTTGAGCTTCCGTCTGCTTAGCTTGTGCGTCCTTGAGAGCGGCGGCGGCCTTGGTCGCTCCTTCGTCGGCCGTCTTCTTATCGGCTTCGGATTTGGTGGTCGCCGTCTTGGCGGTGGTCGCTTTCTGTTCGGCGGCCGTCTTGTCGGCGGCCGGCTTCTTGTTTTCTTCGTCCTTCTTCTTGAACTCCTCGTTGGCCTTCTTCAGCACTTCGTCGGCCTTCTTCTTGTTCTCTTCCTCCGCCTTCTTGCGGTCGTTGGCGGCTTTCAAATCGCCGTTCGCCAAATCGACGCGACGTTTGGCCAACGCCACCGCTCGAGTCACGTCCGCCTCGTGAATGCGTCGCGAGAAATCGCCCTTCAGCTCAACCAACTGCTTGCCGTCAGCCGCGTTCCAAATCTTGGCTGTGTTGTTGTTGCTCGCGGAAGCGAATTTGGAGCCGTCGGGCCGCACAGCGACCGACACGACCGGACCGCCGTGGTTCATCTGGCGGACCATCTTGCCATCGGCCGTCTGCCACTGCCGGACGGTCCCGTCCAGACTTCCGGAAATGAACTGCGTGTCGTTGATGACGGCGAGGCTTGTCACAGCCTGTGTGTGTCCCTTGACTTCGCGAGCCGCTTCTCCCGTCTCGGCGTTCCAGATCCGGATCAGATTATCGGCCGCCGCAGTCGCCAACTCGGCACCCTTGTTGACCAATGCGATCGCGTTGACCTCGACCGGATGATCGACTTGTTTCAC
>JASMLW010000603.1 GCA_030748485.1 Pirellulaceae bacterium | reverse complement strand
ATCGTCAAACACATCCGCAGCCACAAAAAAGCTCCGCTACCAACCAATCCGAATCAGAAAACCCTGTTCTTTTAGCCACTTTCGAAAGAGTGCATCAATGTCCGACGCTCGCCAGAACGTGGAGGCGGCTCGTTTGATCGCAAGATCACCGACGATGTCCCCGCCGTCTCAAGATTGTCCTTTGAATCGCGATTGCCGGAGCGGCGTCGCCGCGCTCCTTGGTCCGGCCTACTTGGCTTCGTCTCGCGCTGTGAGGTACTCGAGCGCCTGCGTCGCCGTGGATACATCGCTCCAGACGTCGCGGTCTTTGACTGAGTCGAGTGTTTCGAGCGCGGGCGAGTCGTCGAGGAACTTCTCTAGTCCCCCGCGCAATCGTTCGCGAGCGTCGTCGTTCGCATAGTCGCCCATCACTCGCAGCTCGCTTAGGTACCAACTGCGGCGACCGGATTTCTGTCGCAGGCCATGCTCCAGGATCTCGTCAAGCATGTCACTCTCGTTGAGAGTTCGCATGAGGTAGACGAACGACATCGCACCCACCATTTCGCCTTCCTTGGGCGGATCGACTGGATGCTGCTTTACGCGGTTGCGCCAAAGCTCGCGAACCACTGGTCGAGCTGCTGCGTGCGGATGGATCATCATCGCCTGCAAGAGAGTGAACTCAAGTCCTCCGTTCGGCTGGATGACGAGCAACTTGCGGAACTCCTGTTCGGGCTCGTCCGACTCGCCGGCCAGCACGACGTCGGCGAACGTCTGCAGACGTTGAGTCCAATACTTCTTATTCCCGGGATTGATCGGCAAGAGCGAGGTGACCGTCCAGGCGTTCGCTTTGTCACGCGCCAAGTAGACGACGACCAGCGCGCCGGGCTTGTAGAGCTGTGACCGCGCGCCGAGGTTTTTTGGTGGGAGCGAGCATTCGATCCGGACGACCATCTTGTCGGCAGCCAGAAATCGGCCGGTCGGCAAACGCCCGATGAAGACCTTGTTCAAGTTGACCGGCAGGCGCTTCACGTCGCCTTGCCCAACGACCTCTTGGACGACACCGATCGCCAACTCGTCGGCCTGCGATTCGTCCGAAAACGGCGCGGGCGCGCCTCCGCCGTCCGCCGTCTCCTCAAATAGGTGCGCGGCAATCGAAACCGCCAGCGCTGGCGGCTGGTCGGATGGCTGGCTTTCGGCCGACAAGGTTGCAGTCGAGACATCGACCGGCTCCCCGGGCTCCGTACTCCCACACCCTGCCCCAGCCACCGCCGCGAGGGCGATCACCATGACGCGACAGAGTAATCGCCCATTCGGCCGCGCCGTCTGGCCGCGCATGGAATCCGCCGGTCGTGACGCCATCCGTCTACCTCGCTGCCGCGCATTGGAATTGGGCCGCCCCGATTCTACCGTCTCTTCCCGCCGCGGCCGCATCTGAGTTCGACCCGATCGACTTGGTAATGTACGACCGAGGGAGCGGATTTGTTGAGTTGATTTGTCACAATCGGTGGTCATCGGCGGACTCGGAACAGCCGATGACCGGTTGGCTCAACAGTGGCTCAAAAAAATCAGGGAAATATTGATTGACATATCGTGACATTCCGATATAACTGGATATCGGAGGTCAAAAAGAGATGGCGGCCAAGACGAAAAGACACAGGCTGACGCCCCTGCCGGCTCTGGAGCAAGCGGCCGAATGCCTCAAAACACTGGCTCACCCACACCGGTTGCGGATTGTGCAAATGCTCCTGCGGGGCCGGTACACGGTCGGTGAACTGGCCGACGCCTGTGGCGTCCCCAGCCACATGGCCTCGGAGCACCTGCGGCTCATGCAACGTTGCGGTCTGCTGACTGCTGAAAAGGAAGGCCGCAAAAACTTCTACTCCGTCGCCGAACCCCATTTGGAAAACATCATGCAATGCGTCGAAGCGCGGTTCGACAAGTAATGCGGCCGCGAGTTTTTTTGCTCATACGTATCGTCATGTCGCAATATAACAATTAATCGTCGCGGACGAATGCGAAAGCGACCGACTTGCAAACAGGGAGAACGCCATGAACTCGACAACGATTTCACCCGCCGAGCTGGGAGGGAAGTGGAAGGGTGGTTCAGCGATCGAACTGATCGACGTCAGGACGCCCGTGGAATATCGGGAGGTCCACGTTGAATTCGCGCGCAACATTCCGCTCGACCAACTCGACCCAGCCGCCGTCATGCAAGCGCGCAGCCGTTCAGCGGACGAACCGGTTTACGTTGTCTGTCGTGGCGGGGGTCGCGGCGAGAAGGCCTGTGAGAAGTTTCACCGCGCCGGGTTCGCCAACGTCATCAATGTCGCCGGCGGCACACTTGCCTGCGAGCAAGCGGGATTGCCGTTGGTCCGCGGAGAGCGGGCGATCTCACTCGAGCGGCAGGTGCGGATCGCGGCCGGATCGCTCGTGTTGCTGGGAGCCATCTTGGCATGGTTTGTTCATCCCGCCTTTGTCGGACTGTCGGCTTTTGTCGGAGCCGGTTTGGTTTTCGCCGGAGTGACGGACACGTGTGGGATGGCAATGATGCTGGCCAAGATGCCTTGGAACGGCTGCGACGAAGCAACTTCGTGTGACGCGCGTTGACGGATTTGGATCGAGGGGAAATCGAACGGGAGATCAAAAATGAAGATCGTCATCATCGGCGGAGTTGCCGGAGGCGCCTCGGCCGCCGCTCGCGCTCGTCGCCTTTCAGAAGATGCGGAGATTGTTCTCGTCGAGCGCGGGCCGGATGTGTCGTTCGCCAACTGCGGCCTGCCGTACTACATCGGTGAGAAGATCACCGACCGGGATAAGCTGTTGATCGTCACGCCGGAGCGTCTGGCCGACCGCTTCAAACTCGATGTCCGCGTGCGTTCGTCGGTTGAAGCGATCGACCGAGAGGCGCGGACGGTGCGGATTCTGGATCTCGAATCGGGCCGCGAGTACGTCGAATCGTACGACCGTCTGGTGCTCGCTCCCGGCGCTGCTCCTTTGCGCCCGCCGATTCCCGGAATCGACTCGCCTGGCGTCTTCACGCTCCGCAACTTGCAGGACATGGACCGGATCAAGGCGGCGATTGACGAGGGCGTGAAGCAGGTCGTCGTCGTGGGAGCCGGATTCATCGGCTTGGAACTCGTCGAGAATCTGGTGGGGCTGGGCGTATCCACAACGGTTGTCGAGCTACAGGACCAGGTGCTTCCGCCATTGGACAAGGAGATGACGACGCCGCTGGCGGAGAAGCTGACATCTCAGGGGGTTTCTCTACTCTTGGGCGAAGCGGCCGAGAGTTTTGAGCCGACGGACGACGGCCTTGTCGTGCGCCTCAAGTCGGGTCGCGGCCTGCCGGCTCAGCTGGTCGTGTTGGGCATCGGCGTGCGGCCGGAGAACAAACTGGCCGTCGATGCTGGATTGAGCGTGGGCCCGCGCGGCGGCATCCAAGTCGACGAGCATCTGCGGACGGATGATCCGCACATCTACGCTGTCGGTGACGCCATCGAAGTCCGGGACTTCGTGTTGGGGCAGCCAACTCAAGCGCCGCTCGCCGGTCCCGCGAATCGCCAGGGCCGCATCGCCGCGGACAACATCTTCGGTCGTGCGGTGAAGTATCGAGGCACGCAGGGCACGGCCATCCTCGGGCTTTTCGGACTCACGGCGGCGATGACCGGTTCCTCTGAAAAAACTCTACAACGAAACAATCGCACGTTTCAGACGGTCTACGTCCACCCGACCGACCACGCCGGTTACTACCCGTCCGCGGAGCAGATGACGCTCAAGCTGATCTTTGATCCTGAATCGGGAAGAGTGTTGGGAGCGCAGGGAGTCGGCGGCTCCGGCGTGGACAAGCGGATCGACGTGCTGGCCGTCTCCATTCAAGCCGGCATGACGGTCTTCGATCTCGAGGAGATGGAACTGGCGTACGCTCCGCAGTACGGCTCGGCGAAAGACCCGATCAACATGGCGGGCTTCGTGGCGGCCGGGTTGTTGCGCGGCGACCATCCGCAGATCGACGTCGCCAGCCTGTTCGAGACTCCACTCGCCGACCGCCCATTTCTTTTGGACGTGCGAACAGTGGATGAGTTCGCCGCCGGACACATCCCGGAGGCGACGAACGTTCCGCTCGACGATCTGCGATCGCGCCTCGACGAGTTGCCGCGAGATCGGCAGATCGCCGTCTACTGCCAGGTCGGCCAGCGCGGCTATCTGGCGACGAGGATTCTCAATCAGTCCGGATTCACCGCGATCAACGTCAGCGGCGGATACAAAACGTACAAACTCTGGAACTTCGCCGAGACTTAAGAGCGAGTGGGACACTCCACTGCGCGCCTCACAGCTCAAGATCACTTCTCAAAGAACTCGTGTTTTGCATCGCCGGCGCTGATCAAATAGGCGATCAGATCCAGGACTTCGTCTTTCGTCATGCGGTCGAACAGACCCTGAGGCATTGGTGACGTTTTCGAAACGGCCAATTCGTCGATTTCCTTGCGGTCGATGTTGACGCGCTGGTTGGGGTCGGTCAGATCCGTGTTCAACGTCATCCGGTCGCCGTTCAGATTCACAACAACTCCGTTGTAGATCTGGCCGTCATTGGTCACGACGGAAACGGCGGAGAACTGTTCGTTGATCACTTTGCTGGGATTGATCACCTGATCCAGTAGGTCATGAGAGGAATAGCGGCGGCCGGCGGAAGTCAGGTCGGGGCCGGTCATCCCGCCCTGGTTTCCAAATCGGTGGCACGCATAACAGCCGCTGGCGGCGAACATTTTCTGGCCGTTCTTGAAGTCTCGGCTGTGCAGACCCGTTCGAGCGGCGGTGGACAGTTCATTCAGAGTCCACTTCTTTTCCTTACGTCCGGCGAAGACTTTCCCCAAGTTCTCGAGAGCCGACTTCTTCTCCGGTTTGATCGCCAGCAGTTCGGCCATCGACGACTTTTCGTCAGCGGTCAATGAAGCGACCGCGTCATTGCGAATGAACTCGATGAACTTGTCGAAGCTGGCGCCGCCCTTGTAATTGGCGGCTTTCAAGAACCATTCGAAATAGGCCGTTCGCAATTGCGGAGTCCATCCAGCCTTCAACATACGAATCGACCGAGCGTACTGCATTTGCTCTTCCTGAGCAGGAGCCGCTTCGATCAGGTCCATCGCTTTCCGTGCGACGGTTGGCGATTGAAGAAATGCGAGCGTTTCGCAAAGTAGCCAGTTGAGTTCAAAAGTTTCAGCGGGGAACTGCGGATCGAAGGTCGAGATCAACTTGTCGACCATCGCGTCGTCAGGTCGGCCGAATCGGCTCAGAACGATCTGAACAGTTCGATGAAGAGTCAGTTGTTGCGTCTCATTCAGCTTCGCTGAATCAATCGAAGTCGCGGCAGACAGCAGTTTGTCTCGCATCTTTGTATCGACCGCCGGTGTGTCGTCTTTGCGGTGCTGCGGACAAACCCCTGTCACTCGGGCCAGCGCCAACAACGCGGCGACTTGTTTCGTGGGGTCGGATTCCGTGAGAGCTTTTTCGGCCCACGTTTTCGTCGGCTGATGTTCCACAGCGGTCCTCGCGGCGAATCGAACGAACCGATCTTTGGCGGACAAGTGAGGCCAGGCGGCTTCAATCGCCGCGGGGTCCTGCTTGCCGTGGAAGGCTTCCAGTTGGTGTCGAGTCACCGTTTCTCGACTTGGCGCGCGCGACGTCGACGGAGCCGGCGCGGTCGATTCGTCGCCGACGTAAGTTACTCGGTACAGCCCCGATTGAACTCGCCGGCCGCCGATCGTGAAGTACATCGCTCCGTCGCCCGGATGAATGATGGCGTCCGTAATCGGCAACGGAGCGCCGGTCACGAATTCTTCTTTGGTCGCCGTGTACGACGCTCCGTTTTCCTTCAAATGGACTGCGTACAGCCGGCCCCAGCTCCAGTCGAGCGCGTAGAGCGCGTTCTGATATTTGGCGGGAAATTTCGCTCCGTACCCGAACGTCATGCCCGTTGGAGAACCGGGGCCAATGTCCAGCACTCCGGGCATATTGTCGGGGTAGAACGACGCTCGTTTTCCGGCCCCGTTTCGCCAGCCGAACTCCGCCCCGCTGGTCACGTGGCAGATTCGAGTTGCTCGGTACCACGGAGTGTTAAAGTCGTACTCCATGTCGGCGTCGTAGGTGAACAGTTCGCCTTCGCGATTGATCGCCGCGTCGAAGACGTTGCGAAACCCGGACGCGTACGCTTCAAATTTCTTTCCGTCCGGAGACACTCGGTAGATAATTCCGCCCGGCGCCCGGCGACCTCGATTGTGGCCTCGGCCATCGGGCATGCTCGGCAGCAAATGGTCCTCACCCCAAACCTGACGGACGGGTGAACTATCGGCCAATGGCGGCGGTTCCGTGTTGTTGCCGGTGATCAGGTACAACGCCTTTCCGTCCGGTGTCGGCATCACTGCGTGTACGCCGTGGTCGCTCTTCGATTCGACTTCGTGGAGCATTTCGACCTTGTCGAGATGGTCGTCGCCGTCGCTGTCAGTGATTCGATACAAGCCGGACGGGATCTTGCGCTCGTAGTCGTTGACTCCGACGTACAACGCCCCAAAAGCCCAGACCATGCCGTTGACAGCTCGGATGTCGGCGGGAACTTTTTCGACGCGGGCGCGCTTGACGGTTTGTCCGGCGGGTGGCGGTGTGATGCGGTACATGCCGCCGAATTGATCGCTGACCAACAGTCGACCTTTGTTGTCGGTGCACAGGTTCACCCATGAGCCCTGATCCACACCGGGGACCGAATAGAGCAACTCGACCTCAAACCCCTTCGCGGCGGTGATGCGGTTAATCGGAGTTGCCTTGTTGCCGCCGATCGCCGGGCCCACGACCGCCGGCCGTCTCCGCCTGCCAGCGGGACGCTTGCTCGCCTGTTTCTTCTCTTGAACGGCGGCAACTTGCCGCACCACCAGGTCGTCGATCTCGACGCCCTTCTCACCGCCGTTCTGCATCCACAGCAGTTTTCTCTTGGCGGCGTCAAAACAGGAATGCTTGAGCATCTTCCGCCATGTTTGGCCATCGACGGAAACTGTGACCACGTCGCCTTGAAAACTCAACTTGACCGCACGCCAGTCGTTTGCTGAAAGATCGACCGGCTCGACGGGGAAGCGCTTGTTCAGACGGTATGCGCCACTGACCTTGTCGGCGGGTCGCCCTTTGTTCCGGCGATCGGGGTGGTTCGGATCCTTCGAGTGTGAGTCGATTTGGAGCTGGACGCCGTTGCGGAGCAGTTTCACTCGAAGCATGTGGTCGACGCTGCCGAAACCGTCGTCGCCGTCGACAAAAAACCAGACCATGCCGCCGTCCTGCAGATGACGGTAGCGAAAGGAGATCTCCAAGTCCTTGAGGTCCTTGCCCGGCAACTTCGTTTGCACGATCGGCGGGTACTTACCGCCGCTGGCGCCGCGCGTCCAAAGTGCGCCGGCGCGAACTTCGGTGTTCTTGTTCGGAATCTTCGTGAGAAAACGTTGGGGATCGAAGTCGTCGAACGTCTCGCGGAACACGACGGCGTTCTTGCTGTTGGTTGCGCTGGTGGAAACGGGTTTCGCATTGGTTTGCGTCTTTGCTTTTGCTGGACGCGGTCGAGGTTTGCGGCCGGGCGCCTTCTTGGCGTCCGCCGGGATCGGCGCGTCGTCGAGTGACAACAGACCGCCCGCGGGCAAACGTTTCAGCTCGAGATCTTTCACTTGAATCCGCATCGCCGGCCCGCGGTGCACTTGCAATGCGATCACGCCTTTGAGCAAGCGTCCCTCCAGATGATGATCGATAATCTCAGCGCAAACCTTTCCGTTGAGTTTGTGAATCAGCTTGTTGCCGTTGGCGATGACTTCGAACGTGTTCCACTGGTCCAACTTGGTTTGCCGCACTGGACCGGTCGTCCCCGTGATCCATTTGTCGCCTGCGCGATCCACAATCACCTTCTGGCCGTGCTTGGCGACAATTCCCCGACCCCGCTCGTGGTACAGCATCCCGTTGTTCTCGGGCTTCGGATGAATATCGCACTGATATCCACCGACTACATACTCGCCCGCGTCCCGCAAGTGCTTTGAGCGGTACTGAATCCCCGAGTTGCTGTTGCCGATCAAACGCACCTTTGCGCGTAGATGGAAGTTCTCGACCAGGCCGTCCCAGATCAGGAACTTGTTGTACTGGAGAGGCTCTTTGTCCGTCGTCACACCGGTGATGGCGCCGTCCTGCACGGACCAGAGTTTGCTGTCGCCCGACCAACCCCGCAGAGTTTCGCCGTCAAAAATGCGCTCAAAGCCTGTCTCGGCCGCAACCAGCCCGCCGCCACACGATCCGCTTAGGGACCCGATCAATAAGCTCGCAATCACAATCAAATGGCGATGAAGCACCATGGTTATCTCCGGTTTGTCAGCTGGGCCAGTTGGGTGAGCCGCGGGCGAGTCGCGACGGGCTCGATGGAGCATCATATCCAGCAGTGGAGTCGGACGCTATCGATGCGACCGGTCCATTCGTTGGTCCCGACAGGGGCCGAGAGTTTGAGCGACGCCGGCGACTCCTTATCATTCTTGTGTCCCAGTTTCGCTGCCGCTCGTTCTTGTCGACAATTCGCCAGTCTATTTTCACCTGACCGCCGAGGAGAAGGTCCGATGACAGCCCGCGTTGCAATACTACTGACGATGAGCATCGTTTGGTTCGCCTCGGACGCGCCGTGTGAGGACAAACAGCTGCAGCTCGACATCCCGGCCGGCCGGCGTCAGCTGTTTCTCGATGATGAAAGGGTCGCCGAGATCAAGAACCTGCAGCGAACGATGCACCGCCCGGTGAAACGGGGAGCCGTCATCCGCAGTCCGCAGCCGACGAAGACGATTCAGACGCGGACGGCTCCCGTGTGGGACAAGGACGCCAAGGTCTACAAGACCTGGGTGATCACGGTCGACGACAACCTGTGGCGGAGTGCGGACGGACTACACTGGACGCCGGGCCCAAAGACGAACATGCGCATCGGGATGGCCGTCTACGATCCGTTCGAACCCGATCCGGCAAGGCGCTTCAAAGCTCCACTATTGAACCGAGGTTTCGCCGCATCGCCCGACGGCGTGACTTGGACCAAGCTGGACGTGCCGAAGATCCAGAGTTCCGACGAAGGCAATTTCAGTTTCGACGCTGAGCGTCGCTTGTTCGTTCATACGGTCAAACGCTCGGGGAAGTATGGTCGCTCCGTGGCGATCGCGACGAGCCCCGACTTCAAGACGTGGAACGACTACGGCGTCGTCTTCCAGGCGGACGATGAGGATCAGGAGCTCGGTCGCAAACACATTGCCCAACGACGCTCCGACTCGTCGCTGCTGCAGAATTTTCAAAACGATCCCAAGTTCTACAACGTCGATGTCTACAACATGGGTGTGTTTCGGTACGAGGGTCTGTACATCGGGTTGCCGGCCCTGTACCACGCCGTCGGGCCGATACCGAATTACCCCAACACCGACGGCTTCCATCTCATTCAACTCGTCTGCAGCCGCGACCTGAAGGCCTGGCGTCGCGTGGGCGACCGGGCGACGTTCATCGGTCCTTCGCGAGTTGATTCGGGCGCGTACGATCTGACGCAGATCTTGCCGCCATCGGCTCCCGTCGTCCGCGATGATGAGTTGTGGTTTTACTACACAGGGCTCAAGTGGCGGAACACATTCAAGTACATCGGCAAGTTCCCCAACGGCGAGCACGAGCTGATTCCCGGGCGCGACCGCGACGGAGGCGCGATCTGTCTGGCCGTGCTGCGCCGCGACGGTTTCGTGTCGCTCGACGCCGGCGACGAAGCCGGTTACGTCCGCTCCAAGTTGGCGGCGATCCCCGGCGAGAAGTTGTTCGTCAACGCCAACGCGCGCGGCGGCGAACTGCGTTGCGAACTATTGGACGAGCAAGGCGGCGTCATCGCCCAGTCCGAGGCTCTACAAAGCGACTCCCCAGCCAAGCAGCTGACTTGGAAACAGGGCTCAGTCAAAACCATCACCCGGCGCAAGGCGTCCCTTCGAATCACGCTCCGCAACGCGCAGCTCTATTCGTATTGGTTCGAATAACGGGGCGGCGACAATTGAGACCGGCGGGCGAGCTCCGATAAATCGGGAGGGCAAAGATGTGGTGCGTGACGTTCGAGCTACATCAAAATGACCCGGACCTCGCGTCGGAGCGCCGCTCAGTTTTTCACAGACGGGCCTGGAGACGTCTCCAGGCCCGTCGAATGGAACGAGCAATCGACGGGCAAGCCGGCAATCGACGATCCCGAGCCGAGCGAGATTCCAGACCCGGCGATTGAGTTTCCTTTGGGGATAGTTTTGGAAGCTCCCGGGGTGGCTGTCGAATCGGGTTGGAGTCCCCGACGGAAGCGAAGACGAGGCGGCGCGGCTCGTGAGGTGGAACGCGATGGCGCGGGGCGACGCGAGAATGGAGCGCGGTGGCGCGGGGCGACGCGAGGGTGGAACGCGGTGGCGCGGGTTAACGCGAGAATGGAGCGTTGGTTGCAGCGGGAACGCCTGGTTCACCCGTGCTCAAGCACGGGCCTATGCCGCCTGCGGCGGAATGGGGCGTAAACGCCCCTCTGACTCTTTGACTCGCCGGCGTCCAAGGCGCCAAGATTATCGACAAGCGTGTCGAGGACCCATTGAATAGTTAGGTAATCGTGGGTAATCGTAGGACGTAGGACGGGTCTCCAGGCGTCTCCAGGCCCGTCGAGCTCTCTCGCTTTCACAGGTCGCGTTTGAGACGCGTTCTCCACTGGCATTGGGACCGCGGCTCAATCCGGTTGTCGTTTCAGCTCACGCAGGCGGGTTCGGAGCACCAATGGGTAGTCGGTCAAGATGGCGTCGATGCCGACACGGGCGGCGAGCTCCCAGTTCTCGGGTTGGTTGCCGCTGACCGTCGGCCCGGCGATGAAGGTCCGTTTCTTGAAGCGCTGGACCGCTTCGCTCTCCGCTTTGCTCGGCAGGTATCGGACATAGACCCAATCGGCGCTGCGGCCCGCCAGCGCCTTCGGAAACTCGAGATCGTTGTTGGCGACGGCGGCAGTGTGTGCTCTGGGCGAAGCGTCTTTAATCCGTTTTCGCAGGTTAGGCTCTGTGATCGTTCTTCCGATGAACAGGAGCCGGTGCAGAACTTTGTGTCTCTCCGCCAGACGAACAACATCCTGCCCGACGTCCGCGGCCTTCAGATCGACCGCGATCAACACATCGCGCCGCCTGTATTCGGCGACCAACTCCAAAACCTCTTCGACAGTTGGGACTTTCTCGCCGGTGAACTTCGAGTCAAACCAGCTGCCGGCGTCAAGTTCTCGAATCTGCGCCAGGGTCAGTTCAGAGACTTTGCCTGTACCGTTCGTGGTTCGGTCTACGGTGCTGTCGTGGATACAGACCAAATGACCGTCCTTGGTTCGCTCAACATCGAACTCAAAACCGATGCGAAGTTCGAGACACGCTCGAAAGTTCGTCAGCGTGTTTTCGGGAGCGTAGCGGAGCAGACCACGATGGGCGACGATGAGCGGTCGTGTTGGTTCGGCGGCGTCAGCACCAGCGACCCAGAAGCCGAGAATCAGCGGGAAGAACGAGCGGAGTGTGATCATGATCGAAGTTGCCCTTTCTTGTGTGGATGACGCGCCGAGTTCTCTGAGGGCTATCCGCTTTACAAACCATTCGAGTTTGCGGGGGCGTCCCAGATGCGGTGGAGAGTTTCCAGCTGCACGGGCGGAGCCGCCGACCAGACGAGGAAGAAGGCGGACTCGCGCAACAGGCGTTGCGTCGGCCGTGTCGAGAGAAAACCCGTGCCCTTGGCCAGCGTCATCAATGTCGCCGCCAAGCGGTTGACGATCGCGTTCACTTCGGCGCGAATGGCGACCGCCGGCGACTCCGAGGCGGGGTCGTGCAGCGAATTGGCGGCGTCCAAAAGCTTGCGCCGCGCCGCCTGATAACGCGGTTCCATGGTCTCCCGCAGCAGTGTGTCCGCGCCCGCGAGTTGGCCGGCCAACTCGGACACCTCGCGGAGCAGCGCGGACGCCATGCCGATTCCAACCGACGAAACGGTCAGGCCTTTGACCGGTGCGCGGCGAGCCAAGACCGACTCCATCGGCCCCCGCAGCACCCATGATCGCGGCGCCTGGACCGCCTCGCACCGCACTTCGCTCGTCCAACTTGACTGCAGAGCGAGCAGCCGCATCGGCTCGAGGATGGAGACGCCTTGCGCGTCGGTCGGGACGCAGGCGAGAATCTGCTGGCCGTCGTCGAGCACTGCGGCGGTCACGATGTGATCGGCCCGTCGCGCGCTGGTCACCCAGGGCATGACGCCGTCGAGGACGAAACCCTCGCCGTCGCGCCGAGCGCGCATGGCCGCCCGGCCGTGACGGCGCGACGTGGTCACTTGGCTGATCCCGACCGTGAGAAGTTCTTCGCCGCTGACGCATTTCCGCAGGATTTCAGCGGCGACCGATTCAGCCGCCGCGGCGCCCAGCACCTCCGCCGCGGCGTCGTGCTGCGTCAGAATCAGAGCCAGCGTGACGCTCTCGCTCGCGATCGCTTCATAGGCGGCGAGTTGAGCGGCCGGTTCCGCGCCTTCACCACCGAACTGTCGAGGCACGATGTGCTTGAAGCAGCCCGCTTCGCTCAGCACACCAACGCCTTCGCCGGGCCAGTTCTGCTCGTCGTCGGCCTCCGTGACCGCGCGCAGTTGGGATGTCAGTGATTCCAGATTCATGTTAGGGGGATCTAGAACTTCTGGTTCGTTGATGTCCACGCCAACGCGGATGTCCACGCCAACGCGACGAAGTCGGCGGCGGCTGACGTCCATTTTCCGCGGTAAGCTGATTATGGAAATATGTGTCCGATTGTACACAGCGCCAGCGCGCACTGCTCGGCAAGTACACCCATACCCGTGATCCGCATTGATTGCGAGGGCTTTGATCTTGAGTGGCGAAGCGAGACCTTTGTGTCTCCGTGCCTCCGTGTGAGAATCTCCAAGCGCAATTCTCAGGAAGACACTGGTTTGCATCTCCTCTCGATGCGGATCGCCAATGAGTGGTGGAATCAACGAGTCCTTTTCCTCGGCCGCTGACCTCTTGGTCCCCTGCTCCGGCCTTGCGACGCGGATCCAGCATCCGGATCTCGTCGTAGTGAAACGAGCCAGCTCTGCTCGATCGCCTTGCACCAGCCCTCTTCGTCGTTGCACGCGAAATACGACACCGTGACACGAATCGGTTTGTCGGTCTTGTCGCCCTTCACCTCAAACAAGAATTCACGCGGATCGGCATCGGACTCTGCTTTTACTTGGACTGCCTCGGCTAACAGCCGCTGGGAATCCGCTTTAGCTTCGTCGATGGCTGTATCCGCTGGGTCTTTGTCGTCTGTGGGTGAATTTCGCTTGAGTAACGTCAGCGTGGTTCCGTCCGGTGATTCAACTTCGATGCGCAATGGCTTCGTCAAGTTGTTCCAGTGCACGCGATAGATCGGGTCAAGATGGAAGCCGAGATACAACTTGCCGCTGCCGCGATAGACGACGTACTTGTCAGCTTCGGCGCGAAGTTTGACATAGAAAGGTTGGCTGCCGTCGCTCTCTTCCGGCTTGATCAACACAGGCCCCAGTTTCATTTCCCGCCGGTCGATGCGGTTCAACACTCCGCGCTGGGCGACCTCGACGACGGGAGTCCACTTGCGATTCAAATCCGCGGTAGTCGTGGGATTCTCCACGGGGCCAACCAGCTCTGCCAAGTCCTTTCGTAACTTAGTCGGGTCGCTCCAGGACCTTGTTCGCACAATCTTTCCAGCGGGATCGACAACGAACTCCGAATTGGGTTGATTGCCGAGCGCGTGCTTCAACTGGTTGTCCATCGCGTCGACGATCCAGCCGATCTTCGTATCGAGTCTGCGCTGCGCTTCGGCGACGTGCTTGAGCCGCTCGGCTAGCGAAACCGGTTGCACGTAGCCGTCGTACCCAGGGTGTTGCAGGTGCTTGTAAATGTAAAAGAACTTCACACCCTGAGGTGCGTAATCGCGATGAATGGACTCCAAACTGGAGATCCTGCTCAGAAATGGCGGTCACGTGAGGCAGCCAAAAACGAGCACCGTGTAATGCCCGCGCAGGCTCTTGAGAGGAAGCTCTTTCCCATCCGGCGAGTAGCCCGATACATCCGGCAGCATTTCGCCGACGGCCGGCTTCGATTTTTCAAATCTCTCACCCACCGGCTTGCCGCCTAGAGGGCGACTGCGATTGCGCTTGGATTGTGGTGAGCCAACGACTGTCTTCTTCGCAATCGTCTCTTTCGCGACGGGCTTTGAAACCGTCGATTGATTGTCCGCCGCCGCTTGTTGACGCTTCCCCACATCTACACAGAGTAGTTTTCCGCTTCGCGTCCGCAGATAGAGGCGTCCGTTGGAAAGTACGGGCGTCGCGCGGTAACCAACGTGCGGCAGCTTCGCCGAACAAAGGACCCGATGTCCGGTCGCTGAAATCTCGGCGACTACCAGTTCATTGGCCCACGAGATCATCTTACCGTCGGCGATCGTGAAGCAGCCCGTCGGCGCCAGCGTACGAGTTCGCCGTACGGGACCGCTGCCGTCCTGCCCAAATCCGTACACGGGCCAATTCAACTTGCCCGATGCGATGTCGTAACACTGAAGAGCGCCGACTTCTCGATCACGATTGCCGCGAGGGCTTTGGTCCACTCCGAAAACGCAGCCGTCATAACCCGTACAGCTTTGAGACCAATTGGCCAGGTTCCGCGACTCCCACACCTTGCTGGCCTTGCCTTCCTTGATCTCCAGACAGAACGTGTAACCACGCGCGTGAGGCGGATGATATTGAGCGACGACGCGGTTGCCGATAACAACCGGCGATGCAGCGGCGCAACCAACCTTTCCATTCTCTTCGGGGATTTCGTGTTTCCAGAGGGTCTCACCGGTTTCGGGATTCAGGCCAACGATCGACGGACCCGTGAGCCAGACAATGCACTTCTTCTCTTCGATAGTCGCCACCACGGGCGAAGACCAAAAAGCATAACCTCTATGCCCTCGATGGCTGGCTTTCCATTTCACGTCGCCGCTCTTTTTGTCGAGCGCAATCAACGCCCCGCCGTCAAGTCGCGCCGAAATCAGCACAACATCGTCCATCAACGTCGGTGACGCCGCGTAACCATACGCGCCTGGCCGGCGTGAAAACTTGTCCTCGTGCATCTCCTTCGACCACACGGTCTCGCCGCTAACGGCATCCAAACACATGAAATGACCGTGCGTGCCATAGATGTAGACTCGACCGTTTTCCACAGCAGGCGTCGAATGTGACTTGCCGAAAGGGATCTTCCAAACCTCTTTGCCGGATTCGGCGTCCAAACAATACATATGGCCGGCGCCCAGCACATAAACGCGACCTTCGACAACGGATGCCGTGGAGTCGCCGTCGTTGTTGTCGGAGACGCCGAGTTCAACTTGCCAGAGGATTTTCGGACCATCCGCCGGCCAATGCGCGGACCAGTTCGTTTCTGTCGAAACACCATCGCCCTTTGGCCCGCGCCACTGAAACCAATCGCCGGCCTCGGCGTTGACGCCAAGAACGTTGACGCCAAGAACACAGACCAGAACCCCAACGCGGTAGTAGTCAGAAAATCTCATGGGTCACCTGCGTGCTTTGTTGCGAGGATGCTTCGACTCCCACTCGTGAACGTCCAACGACTCGATCATCTGCGACAGCAGTGAGATGGCCTGCTGCACTTGCCGATCGGACATCTCGCCGTGCAAGACGCGTTGGACTTCGCCGCGCATCTCACACATGTCGGCTTGAAGCTTGCGAGCGCGGGGCGTCAGACGCACTCGCATCGCGCGGCGATCATTTTCGTCCTTGGCCATACTGACCAACCCATTTTTCTCCATGCGCTTCAACGTATTGGTCAATGTGGAAGGCGCCAGCAAGACTCGCTCACCAATCTCCCGAATCGTGCAATCGTCTTGTTCATACAGGGCGTAAAGAATGGGGCCCATGCCCGCCTGCACCCACTCGTCCAGACCGTGCTCAACCAACATTCGATCCAGCATGCCACGCAAGTTGTAAAACGCCCGCAAGATGAGGAAGCTCACGTCCTGTTCAGAACTCTTCGCGATCCCGGCCTCAGATCGCTTTGAGTCATTTCGGGTCGTCTTCGCTGTCGGTCCACTCAAGGATTTGCTCCGTTTACAATAGTTTTGTACCGAACCATAAATGAGATTACCGTTCCGGATTCGGCCGGTCAAGTCTTTTTTTCGCTTCGCTACGAAATGACCATCGGAATTCAACCATCGGAATTCACGCGCTCGGCAAACACGAAAGTGTGAAGGGGCAAGCGGTGTGCATAGCGACGGTCATTTTTCCGCGCCGGCGACAATTAGAATTCCGCAAGCAAACCGTTGCTCGGGTCGACGAGATTAGAATTCCCCATGTCGCCCGCTGGCCGCTGAAGGTCGACGACAATTACCTTTCCCCACAGTTCTGAGGGGTGTCGTCACCGCAATCGTCACCTTAGCAGCTCGGTCATTGGCCCAGTACTATCGGCGAACTTCTCAACGGGGACATCGACGGCATTGAGCATCGAGACGAACAGGTTGGTCAACGGGACTTTCTTCGCGCCGACAAACTCGTGCAGATAGCCGTGCTTAAGTCCGAGGTGGTTGCCGCCGGCGAGCTGAATCGGATAATTCTTAGTGCTGTGGGACGCGTGCGGATGGGCGGAGCCCCAAAGGACGAGGGTGCGATCGAGCATGTTGCCGTCGCCTTCCGGACTTTCCCGCAGGCGTTGGAGAAAGTAGGCGTGTTGTTGGGCGCGCCACTGGTCCCACTGACCGGAGTAGTCCGCCGGGCGTTTATGGGCGATGTCGTGAGTGGCGCCTTTGTAGCCGAGCACGTAGGTGGCGTAGTTCCACATTTCGCTGTCGGACGATTGCTCGCTCTCGAGCATGAGTGTGGCGAAGCGGGTCGAGTCGGTCTGGAAGGCGAGGTAGATCAGGTCATACATGCAGCGAATGTATTCCCGCGGGTCCTTGTGAGAGACTTCGAGGTTCAGTCCTTTGGTGTCGATCTCGGGAAGTGGTTGGTGGGTCCACTTGCTGGTTCGTTCCACACGTTGTTCCAGGGCGCGGATGGAGTCGAGGTATTCATCCACCTTGCCCTGGTCTTGTTTCCCGAGACGGTTCTTGAAGCTGCGACTGTGTTCAAGCACGAGGTCGAGGATGCTGGCGTCGCGTTTCAGTCCAGCTCGCACTTGCTCGACACCTTTGCCAGTGTAGGGATCGAACAATCGATTGAAGATTTCCTGCGGCTTGTGCATCGACGGAATTGGACGTCCAGGGCCTCGGTGGGAGAGCGTTTTGCAGGAGCCGTATGAGCCAGTGCCGCCTTCTGTTCCGAGCACGAGTGATGAGTAGCGGGTTTCGTGGCCGCGCATTTGGGCCGCGACTTGATCGATGGAGATGTTGTTGGTTTTTTCCGTCCCCGTCATGTCGGCGCCGGTGGCGAAGACGTCGCCCGAGCTGTGCCCGCCGAGTTTCCAGCCGCCGGCGTGGTCGAGTCCGCGCAGATATGAGATGTCGTCTTTGAGAGGAGCGAACGGAGCGGAGGATTTGTTGAGGCTCAGTGGGCCGGCTTCCCCGCACGGCCACCAACTCCACTCGTGGTGCTCCTTATTGGAACTGTCTTTTTTCGAGTTGGGGACACCCGACGGGCCGTCCGGCATGTAGGCGCCGTAGGCGAAGTAACTCACCAACATCCGTTTAGGGAGCCCGCTCTCTCCGGCCGCATTGGAGTTGGCGCCCAGGGCCTTGCCCATGCCGTTGAGAAGCGGGAGTGCGAGTGCGACGCCTCCACCCTTGAGGAGTTCGCGTCGATCGAGGCGCCAGGATTTGTGCTTAGAGGGCATTTCAAAACCTTGTACGATGGCCTTCCAAGGCGCCTTCCAAGGCCGTCGAATTTGGAAATCCTCGGGAAACGACGGCCTTGGAAGGCCATCGTACGGCAAGACATCGGTCTTGAAACAACGCTCTAGTCACTTCTTGCGTTTCATTGGTTGTTGTTGAAAGCTTTGGCAGATGAACACGATCATGTCCTGGAATCGAAATCCGTTGTCTCGGGATTGGGAGAGAATCTCCTCGACATTATAGCGGTCGCGGTAGTTGAGTTCGCGGCCAATGCTATAGGCGAGCAGTCGGCGGACGACGTTCTCGGCGATGTCGTGCTCGCGTGACTTGAGCAGATGAGCTTTGAGCTGACGCATGCCGTTGATGTCAGGGCCGTACGGGACCCGGGCGTCGGCTTGCACTTCCCGCGTGTTGATGCTCTCGAGGTACTTGGAGTAGCCGGCGAGATTCGTGTCCTTTTTTTGATCAAACCCACGGACGCGGGTTCCCTCTTGGGGGACGAATGGCTGATATTTGCCGATGGCGTTGTATCGCTCGAAAGGGACGCCCCAGGGGTCGAGCCGCGCATGGCAGTCGCTGCAACTTTCCACGGTGCGATGTTTAGCAAGCAGGTCCTTAATCGTGACGGCCTTCTCGGCCGAGTCGCCTGCCGAGTCAATCAGGGCGGGAACTTCAGCAGGCGGCGCTTTCACCTGATCGCCAATGATGGCCTCGCGCAGCCAGACGGCGCGGTAGATCGGATGTGGAGCGGAACCGGTGCTATTGGCAATGAGCACCGAACCTTGGGTGAGCAGGCCGCCCAGGTGGTGCTCGCGTTTGATCGAAACGGGGCGGATGCGGTGTCCTTCCACGCCCTCGACGCCATAGTGAGCCGCGAGGGGCTGATTGAGCATGGCGAAATCGGAATCTACTAGATTCGTCACGCTGGCATTGCGGCGGATAAGCTCGGCGATGAAGGCGACGGTTTCATCGATCATGTGGTCGCGGATCGTCGGGATGTAAGGTCTTTCCGTGCCGGCGCGTTCTCCCGCTTCAACGTAGTAGAGGAATCTCGGAAAGAGGTCCCGGTTGATCGGGACGGTTTTCATTTTCCGCAAACTGAGCCATTGGTTGGTGAAGTTCGAGACAAAATCGTTCGAACGCGGGTCGGCGAGCATGCGGCGCACCTGTTTGGCGATCACCGCGGGATCGTTCAGGTCACCACTCGACGCGAGTTCGAAGAGCTCCGCGTCCGGCATGCCGCCCCAGAGGAAGTAGGAGAGTTTGGAGGCAAGTTCGAACTCCTGGCTGATGACGTCGCCGTCGGCTTTGGTGTGAAGCAGGAATTGGGGCGTCACTAAGACCATCGCGAGCGTTTCGCGCATGGTGGCCTCGATGGCGCCTAACTCCGGTTTCAACAGATCATAAATCTTCAAGAACCGGTTTACTTCCTCCGCGGTGGCTGGGCGGCGGTAGGCTCGCGACATGAAACGCGAGAGGACTTCGTGGACGTATTCTCGGGGCTCACTTTGGCGCAGGGGTGAATCGAACAGAATGCGGGTGTGGTGCTCCGGCGGCCAGACTTCGGTGATCGGAGCTTCGAATTCGATCCAGTCGATCACGGCGCGTGGCATATCCGGCTGACGCGGCCAGTAGAGGAAGCGATTGTCGTCGTTAAGAGTGCCGTCGTCGTAAATGTTCTGGGGCGTGATCGTCAGCGTGTCCGGCCGACGTTTGCCTTTGTGAACCTTGCCTGACTGAACGGGAAAGTTCTCGATGCGCCCGCGCAGTTCGTAGATTTGCGGGTCTTCGGGCGAGTTACGCAGATGGACCACACCGACGGGGGAGACCTCCTGCGTCGAGCTATTGATATTGAGGTTGTAGCCCATGACGAAGCGGAGTGGGAGTTCGGTGGCTCCGTTGGGAAAGACGGCGGAGGCTTGAAAGCGGATGCGGAATTCACCTGTCCGGGGGAATTCTTTGACGACCATGCCAGAGCCCGGGGTGCCGCGGCGTGAGTTCTGGATTGCGATCTCGTTACGCTTGAGACTCTTGGCAAAGCCTCGATTGGATTCCCCGGAATCCCATTCCTGTCGGGACTTGTGGGTTTCGGGCCTTGCCGGATCGACGATCGCACTAGCCATGGCGCGGCGGGCGACTTCGAGGTATCGGTCGATTTGTTCCGGGCCGAGCAGCATGAATTCGGCAGTGTTGTTGAAGCGGTAGGGTTTGAGCGGGTCTTTGGGGAGGTCCTGGACGAGGTCGAGGTCGACGCCCAGCAGATCCCTCATGGTGTTCTCGTATTCGAAATTGGTAAGCCTGCGCGCCGTAGTCGCCTGGGCTTCCCTGCTTCCTTTTTCAACGTAGGTGCGGAGGCCCTTGTCGATCCATTCGGCGACTACCTTTCGCCCTGCCGCGTCCGGCTGCGGCTCGTCCTCCGGCGGCATTGCGCCTGATTCGAGCGCCTCGAGCACATCCTCCCATCGATCGAGCCCGCGCCCCGACGCCAAGTCGCCATCCAACGTGTGCAGTGTCAACTCGCTCTTGCTCTTGTCCGGACCGTGACACTTGATGCAGTGCGCTTTGAAAAACGGCCACACGCGAGCATCATAACCATCCGTGCCCGGCGCGATCGGAGCGGCCCCCAAAGCGACCAGCGGACACAGCAAAGCCAACTGAAAGAACACGACGGTGTGACACCAATTTGTCATTCTCTCTCCTCGATCAGCTCGAGCACTGCCCTGCGCATAGCTTCGCCGAGTGGCTTGAACATCAAAGGAGGACAACGGACTGAAAGCTCCTGGGGGTGACTGTTTGGTGACGGGGCCTGTTGGCGAAAGTCAGACTGGAAGAATCCAGTTCTCACAAGCTACTGATTCTACTTCATTTCCACGTTGGGGGTCTCCTGACCGTCGAGCCAGCGGTCGGCTCCACGCTCGTTGGGGGCGAAAACCGTCGCCCCGAAATGTCCTGTATTGACTTCTTGAAAAAAGGACATATACTTGAGCAGTACGGTAAAGGCCGAGTTCCCGGAAGAACGATGAAACACGCTGAGGGAGTGGCCGGTGGCCTTCAACTTGCGATTGCCCGACGCTTTCCGAACAGCCCGGTGGAAGGTGAAGATTCGGGACAAAGAAACTCGTGAACCACCCCACGTCACGATAATTCGGGGCGCCGACGCATGGCGGATCAACCTGCGAACCGGCGAGTTCATGGACAAAAAGCCTGACCCATCGGATGTCCCCAACGGCATCATCGATTTCATCGAGGAAGAAGAGACATGGCAACAGTTATGCGAAGAGTGGGACGGCATGTACCCGACCAACCCCGTGTCCAGTGACGACGAAGATGAGGAGTGAATCGATGGCAGTGAAAACCGCAGAAAAGCGAACTCAACGCAAAGTGTTCCTCCTCGATCGGGCGAAGAAGCGTTCGTCACGATTTGCTTCGTTGCATCCTCAAGTCGTTTCGACCGTTACGGAACTGCGGAACTCTGTGGCTCACGCGTCCGGTGACTCTCTTTGGGTGAGTTACGCAAGTGATTTGACGGAAGCACTCGTCAGGAGCGCATCTCAGGGCGCACTACGATTGGGGTTCGGTTTGTTTATTCACGCACTCGACTTGAAGACGATTCCAGCACTCTCGTCGTTCTTTCGACGAATTGCATTCACGATGGATGGTGGATTCATTCCGACAGAAGAGCTTGTTGAGGTCTTGGAGGCGGAGAATCGACCTGATCTCTTCATCGGTGGCAGTGTGGATCATGACACCAACACGATCACGTTTTGGCGCGGCAATCTGAAGCCGCTTACCGCGCCCTTCTCGGCATTTGAAAAGTCGGGTACTGGCACAAGGCCGGACTTTAACGAGTTCGCTGTAGTTGACTGTGGACAGACAGTTGAACTCGGTGACTACGAAGCGGCGGTGGATGCAATCCTCTACGAATACGACCCTGAGTACCGACGACGCATCTCGAAGCAGCGATTGCGGGAGGATCAGTCGTTCGGAGCTTCGCTCCCGCGTCAAAGCAAGCAGCGTGGACTTAGACGTGAGGACTTCGAGCCTGATCTTTCGGCGAAGACGATCGCTCGAATCGAGCAGGGAAAGGTGAAGCGTATTCAAAAAAAGACGCTCAGCGCTCTCGCCGAGCATCTGTCCGTGGAACCCGATGAGATTGAGACATTCTGACAGATCGATTCACTTGCGGATGGCCGAACGCCGCACATACTCGCTTTGCAACCTCGGCCCCGATCCGATCCGCCCAGCATCGCCGCAAGCGTTGTCCAAGGGTATTCTGACAACCCACCCCTTGAGTCGCGAATCAGGTCCTCGCGTCGGAATTCGCATCTCCGACGCGAGGCTCTTCGTAAACAGGCCTGCATTGCACACGTTGTCACGGTGGGCGGTAAACTGGCCACATGAAGACACGTCCAAACTAGTTTATTTGATGCGTGGCCTGCCAGCTTGTGGGAAGAGCCGCCAAGGCGCGTCGCCTGAGAGGCGTCGAAGGCGTCGTGGTCGAAACGGACGAGTACTTCTCTTTCGCGATCGTACTTTTGAGGATTAATCACATGAAACTCTGCCTCTTTTCGATCAGTTATGCCGGGCTATGGGGTCAGGACGTGTTACCGCTGCCAGGTGTGATTGCCAAGGCGGCGGAGTTGGGTTACGACGGCGTGATGCTGGCAGGCAAGCGGCCGCATCTCTCGGTACTCGATTATTCCGCTGACAAAACGGCTGAACTCCGCGATCTGCTACAGCAGCATGACTTGGCGTGCCTGGTGATCGGTGCGTACACCGACTTCTCTCATTACGTCTCCGAATTGCCGAGCGTCGAACTGCAAATTGGCTATGTGGAGCAATTGGCAAAACTTGCACAACAACTGGACTGTAGAATCGTGCGAGTCTTTACGGCGTATGATCGCGGCGCGGAGTCGCCGTTGGCGACCTGGACCCGCCTGGTTGGCGTCTTTCAGGAGATGTGTGATCGCTGTGGCGAACATGGCGTGAGCGTTGCCGTGCAGAACCATCACGATCTCTGTCTGGAGACGCCGGGGCTCCTGGAGTTTCTGTCAGATATCAACCGCGAAAACTGCCAGCTCGGTTTCGATGCGTGGTCACCCGCGCTGCGGGGAGAAGATCTGGCAGTGGCGGCGAAGATGGCGGCTCCGCATACGGCGATCACCACCAACGCCGATTACGTCCGGTTCGCCCGTTACCGGTATCAACCCGATCTGGTGAACTACGCCCGGGCCGAAGTGGACATGGTGCGGGCTGTGCCGTTCGGAGAAGGTTTCATTGACTACCAGGCGTTTTTTACCGGTCTGACCAGTGGTGGGTTTGACGGGGTTGCGACCTACGAGATGTGTTCGCCATTACGGGGTGGTGGGGGATTGAGTAATCTCGACCGATGCGCGAAAGCCTATCTCAACTGGATGGGACGCCACGATCATTGACGTAGACGTACAGCGCTCATGCGCGTCAGAGAAGGTCAGGAGGCGACGATTCCCGAGCAGTTGGAGCCGTGCGTGTGTGAACTGCCACGCTACTCGAAACACGTCCACATTGGCCCATACCGAGAACTGCCGCAGAAGTGGCAAGCGTTGAAGGTCGAACTTTCTGCTCGTGGCGAGACCATTACGATGCCATGACGACGCCCTCGCTGGAGGTTTACGGCCACTCGTGCGAAGGCGATGACGAGTCGAAAGCAGAGACCACGATACTGATGGGTCTGAAGCCAAAGGACGTGTAAGCACTCGATGTTCATCGCCTGCCAGTCAACCCCGGAGTCACCAAATGAAATCAGTTGATCGGCTCGTCGCCGAGCACAACATCATCGAGCGTGGTCTGAACGTGCTGGAGAAGGCTGTTACTCGGATCGAATCCAGTCAGCCGATACCGGAAGAGTTTCCTCGGTGGGCGCCAGACTTCTTCGCCCAATTCGCCGACAAGTGCCACCATGCCAAAGAAGAAGATCTGTTCTTC
>JASMLW010000602.1 GCA_030748485.1 Pirellulaceae bacterium | reverse complement strand
GCCGTAGTGTCTGCAGTACCCACGCAGCACATTCTTGCCGCCGAATTGCTTGAGCCACGAGACAGCAGACTGCAATCGCGCCGACCGTTTCATCCGTTTGCAGCGAGGTGGCGGAGCTTTCTTCTTTCTCCCGCGTTTGCGGCCCATGGCGGTTCTCCAGCAATCCGCGTTTGCGGAGTTGCTACTTCACGCGATTCAACGTCGGAAGTATCTTGGCGAGACGTGCCGCGTGCTTCCGGGTGATCTTCTCGCAATTCATCGTCCAGATCATCCGCGCGAGCGCCCACGGGACCCAATGAGAGTTCATTTCAAGTAAACTCAAGTAGAAATCGCGAGCAATTGACGAGAGATTCAGATTATACAAAAAGTGGCGAGCCGCGATTTGCAGGCGGCGAACGCTGGCGCACTCCGGTCTTAGACTGAACGAGAAAGCACATGGCTTTAAGACGGTTCACCAGAATCAGTTTGACGTGGTTTGCCAGAATCAGTTTGACGTGGTTTGTCTGCCTGCTCCTTTGGTTCTGCCCCGCTGCAACGCAGGCCGCGCCCGATCGCCCTCCGAATTTCGTCTTCATCTTGGTCGACGACCAGGGTTACTACGATCTGGGTTGTTACGGAGCAGCGGAAGTCGAGACGCCGCGGATCGATGCGATGGCGGCGGAGGGCACGCGCTTTACGGACTACTACGCGGCGGCTCCGATTTGCAGCCCGTCGCGCGCCGGATTGCTGACTGGATGTTATCCACGCCGCGTCGGCAACGAGATTTGGGTGCATCGCGCAGATTCGCGTTCGGGCGTTCATCCCGACGAGCTGACGATCGCCGAGCTGCTCAAGAGCGAGGGCTATGCGACCGCTTGCATCGGCAAATGGCATCTGGGGTTTCACGAACCGTTCCTGCCGCGCAATCAGGGTTTCGATCACTACTTCGGGCTGCTCCACAATCTCGACCCGGTTGAGATCGTCTATTTCAAGGACAAGGGAGGCGTGCCCTTGATACGAAATGGCGACGTCGTCAAGCGTCCGGCTGATCCGGCGGAACTGACGAAGCTCTACACCGACGAAGCTCTTCAGTTCATCGAGAAGAACAAGGACGGCCCGTTCTTTCTCTACCTGCCACACACGATGCTCCACAATCCGCTCGGTGTGAGCGACGAATTCAAAGACAGCTCAAACTGGGGCGAGTACGGCGACGCAATTCAGGAACTCGACCACAACGTCGGCCGCGTTTTCGACGCGCTGAAAAGGCTGAAGATCGATGACAACACCATCGTCGTTTACGCTTCCGACAACGGACGCGGGCCGGGGCGCACGCCGCAACAGAAGATTCGCGGGCGGAAACTCTCGACGTACGAAGGCGGCATTCGCGTGCCGGCCATCGCCTGGGGGCCCGGACTGGGATTGCAGACGAGCGCGGAATCGTCGGCGGTCGTCCGCGCGATGGACTGGTATCCGACACTCGCCACGTTCGCCGGCGTCGAAGTTCCCAAGGGCCGCGTCATCGACGGACGAGATATCAGCCCATTACTCAAAGGCGAAACCAAATTCGTGCCGCCCCCCGGATTGAAAAAATCGCTGAACGCATCCGTGCCGCTGCGGCGTCGGTGGGATCCTCCCGGTGAGTGGGAGCCCTTGATTCATCGCCACGAATACAACGACGCTTTCTTCTATCACGGCAGCCAAGGCTCGCTGGCCGCGGTCCGCTGGCGCAACTGGAAACTCAACTTGAATCCCAGCCTTCAGTTGTACGACTTGGCGAAGGACCCGGGAGAATCGCGGCTGGTTCGCAATCGGGACATCACTCGCAAGTTGCGCGGCATGGCGATCATGTTTCAGGAAGAAATGCGGCTAGACGCTCGTCCGGCTGGAAAGGCTCCACCCCAGCCGCGCGCCGACGGGCGAACTGAGATATCGCGGGCGACCCTGGACAGTTTGGACGCGAGGATGGACGTGACCTACGCGCGCTACGGCGACCGCACGTTGGAGATGGATATCTATCGCCCGAAGCGAACTTGGGGTGAGTTGCCCGCGGTCGTGTGCATTCACGGCGGCGGGTGGGCAAATGGCAATCGGACCAATCACGGAAGAGTCGCTCAGGCGCTGGCGGCGCGGGGATACGTCGCCGCGACGATTTCGTATCGCTTGAGTGGTGAAGCGGCTTTCCCGGCGGCGATCCACGATTGCAAGGCGGCGGTCAGGTTCTTGCGGGCCAACGCGAAAGAACTCGGCCTCGACTCCGACAACATCGGCGCCATCGGACTTTCCGCCGGCGGACACTTGACCGCGCTGCTGGCAACGTCGACCGGTGTAAGAGAACTTGAGGGCGAAGGTGGAAACGCCAACTTCAGCAGCGCGATTCAGGCGGCCGTGCCGATGGGCGCGCAGACGGATTTGCAGTCGAAGCGCACCAGAGAAATCTCGCAGGCTCAAGACCGCGGCCAGATCTGGAGGCGGTTCCTCGGCGGCTCGCTGGAGGACAAACCGGCGACTTACCGACTCGCTTCGCCCCTGTATCACCTCGACAAGGACGACCCACCGTGCTGGTTCATCAGCGGCGAAACAGACGACCCCAGCACCCGCGCGGATGCTTTTCGGCGGCGAATGGAGGAATTCAAAATCCAGTCCGATCTCACTCTTATCAAAGGTGCTCCGCACCCGTTCCTTGGCAAACAAGTTTGGTTCGATGAGATGATTGATGTGGCGGACGCGTTCCTCATCGAGCAGCTGACGAAGCCGGCGCTTTCGGTCGGGCACTAGGCGAGAGCTCGGGGGCAGTCGAGCATCAACATCTCATTCCCGCTTCGGTTGTCGAGTCGCCGGCTTTCGACCGCGCGGCGCGCTGCGGCCGGAGGACTTGAGGTGCTCCAAGAGCTTCTTCAGTTCCTTGCGCTTCGCTTCTTCCTTGAAGAACAGATTTGTCGTTTCACCGGGATCGGCCACGAGGTTGTACAGTTGCCCGGCGGCGTCTGGAGCCAATTCGGGAAGAGCGTAGTCTTTCATCGCGCCTTTGCCGTAGTTATTGCCGCCCGATCCCATGTGGTCCAGATACTTCCAATGGCCTTGCCGCAGCTGAAACTCTCCGCGAAAACTCTGGGTCAACATGTGGGGGCGAATCGACTCGGACTCGTCCTGAGTTCCCAGCATGGCCGGCAGCATGTCGTAGCTGTCGACTGCGGCGTCATCGGGAAGTTCGTAGCCGACGACTGACGCCAGTGTCGCGAAGATGTCAGTCGTGTTGGTCATCTGATTCGACACGATTCCACCCGGAATGCGGCCGGGCCACCTGGCGATGAAGGGAACTCGATGTCCGCCTTCCCAGCCGTCGCGTTTGACGCCTCGCCAGCCCCCGGAGGCGTCGTGCCGATGATCGCGGAGCATCCAATCGTAGTGAATCGTTTCCGCCCCGTTGTCGGAGTTGAACATCACGAGCGTGTTGTCATCGATTTCCAGCTCCTGGACTAGATCCAGCACGCGGCCGACGATTACATCCAGCTCCCAGACAAAATCGCCTCGCGGTCCGCCTTTGGTCGCGCCGTTAAACTCTTTGGCCGGCAGGACGGGAGCATGCGCAATCTGCGTCGAGAGCACGGCGAAGAATGGCTTGTCCGGCGTCTTGCGGCGATGGTCGGTGATGAACGCTCTCGTTTTCTCGAAGAACAACAGGTCGGCGTTCATGAAATCGTAGCCGGGCGACATCCAGCCTTCGTCGTTGTCCCAGCGCCACTTGCCGCCGGGGTTGGGAAGATTGGCTCGCTTGTGCCGCTGGCTGGCGGGAACGTCGACCATCCCGTTCTCGATGTAGATGTACAGCGGGTCGGTGTTGGGGCAATTGGGAGTGACAAACGACTCGTCGAATCCGCGCCGGTTCGGTCCGTCGACCAGCGGCGTGCTCTTCTCGTAGTCAATCAGCAGCGAGTTCTTGAAGCCGCCGCCAAGCCGCTTGTTGTCTTTGTCGTACCATGTCAGTCCCACGTGCCACTTGCCGAAGACACCCGTGCGGTAGCCTTTCTCTTTCAGCATCTGAGCAATCGTCAGCGTACCCGGCTTGAGGTAACTCGGTCCGCCCGGACCTTCGAACGCCCCGCCGCCTCGACCTGTCGAGCGATAGATCTGTTGGCCTGAGTACAACCCGTACCGCGACGGCGAACAGATCGTCGACGGGCTATGAGCATCGGTGAACCGAACTCCCTCTTTCGCCATCCGATCCAGCCGCGGCGTTCTGTAAGCGCATTTCGCGTTGTAGCAAGACAGGTCGCCGTACCCCAAGTCGTCGGCGTAGATGACGATGATATTGGGATGGATATTGGGATGGATATTGGGATTGTCGGCACACGCTTCGTTCGCGATCGCCAACGAAGTTACCATGGCCCATGCGAGCAGCCGGATCGTTCGGTTTAGGTGGGTCATCGAGTTGTCTTCTCTCCGTCGTGGCGCTACCTTGACTTGACTCATCTTATCGCGGCGCGTGTCGCGGATCGCGATGACGCCATCAGGGAATTCTAATTCACACTATCTGAGTGGCGAAATCCCTCGGTCGCGTCCCCGAGCATCAGGCGTCACCCAAAAGGCAACGCGAAACTCGCCGTTTACACGTTTCCTTCGGACGCGTAACATTGCTCAAAACATTGCTCAAGAGTTGAGGATGCGGGGCTTCGCTCAGTCGATTCCAGCGACCAACGGGCGGACGGAGGACTGCCGAGCGGCAATCGTGGCCGCCCTCGTCAGCAGCAAAGTCGTCAGCAGCAAAGTCGTCAGCAGCAATCTGCAGGGTGTTAAAGGAGTAACGATGCCCCTACTGAAGCGGATCTTCGCTCGCGCGACGGGAAACTATGTGATTCAGAAACTGCTGGAAGAGAACATCCGCACCACGCAGTACTTCATGGGAATCGGATCGGGGCACACGACACAATCCAGTGGCGAACACGCGGTCTTTCGCGCCTTGGAGAAGCGATTCGAACCTCCCTACTGCATTTTCGATATTGGCGCCAACACCGGACAGTTCCTCGGACTCGCCAAGAGAACGATCCGGGCGGAAGATTACGCCATCCATTGCTTCGAACCGGGGACCGCCACATTTCAAACTCTATCGGATTCCGCCGAGTTGGACGACCGAGTGAAACTGAATCGCTCCGCCATCGGGAAGAGCAGGGGTGAAGCCGTGCTGCACTCCGATTCAGCGCAGTCTCAGCTCGCCTCTTTAACCAAGCGAAACCTTGATCATTGCGGCATCGATTTCAACCGCTCTGAAGTCGTCTCCGTCGAGACGATCGACAACTACTGCGCCGACAACGGCATCGACCACATCCATCTGCTGAAGATCGACATCGAAGGGCACGAGCTCGATGCGCTCGCCGGCGCGGAGAGCATGTTGAACGCGAAAGAGATTGACATCATCACGTTCGAGTTTGGCGGGTGCAACATCGACACGCGGACGTACTTTCAGGACTTCTGGTATTTCTTTGAACGACTCAATCTGAGTCTGTTCCGCATGACGCCTTCCGGCTACCTGTTTCCGATCAGGAAGTACAAGGAGCTACACGAGCAGTTCCGCACCGTCAACTACATTGCGATGCCACGCGGCTGACGGGCAATTGCGTTGTGTTGCGCGCGCGGCTCGACGTCGAGTCTCGTTATTCGATTCTCCGCATCGCAGCGCGCATCGCATCCGACGGCTCGACTCCGATTCCGGGGGTTTGCGGCAAGCTGTATGCCCCGTTTTCGCAATTCAGCACATTGCTGGTGAAGTGTCGGAACGGTTCGAGAATCGAATGCTGGAACTCGTGCGATATGGCGCTCTGCAAAGTGGCGGTCGCCTGCAGGCTGGCGGCCAGGAAGATGCCGGCTCCGATCGTGGCGTGCGGAATGATCCGCAGATGATGAGACTCCGCGTAGCGGCCAATCCTCATGAACTGCGTGATTCCAGTGTGTCCCATCTCCGGCTGCACGATGTGAGCCGCTTCGCGGTCGATGCGTAACCGGGCGTCATAAACGGTTCGCCATTCTTCGCCGACAGCGATCGTCTGCCCCGAGTTCTTCGCCACCCAGCTGAGGCCTTCAATGTCTTCGGTGGGGAGCGGAGCTTCGAGAAACCACGGTCGATGCGGAGCGAGCTGCCGGGCCAGTTCGACCGCTTCAGTTTTGGAATACGTCCAATGAAGGTCCGTCGCGATCCGCGCGTCATCGCCAAGCCGTGCTCGCAGCGCCTCCAGTTCCCTGACGGGGCCTTCATCAGCCACCGGCATCGCGAATTTGAACGAGTCGAAACCACGCTTCCGCCACGCATCGGCCAGATCACAGCGAGCGCCGAGCGTGTCCTCGGGAAGGCCGGATACGTACGCCGGAATCGACTCCCGCACTCCGCCTCCCAGCAACTGCGAGACTGATTCTCCGCTCTGCTTACCGGAAATATCCCAAAGTGCGATGTCGATTCCGGCGAGCGCATCGAGATAGAAACCGCCCGTGTAACCTCGCACTCGCATGAGGTCATAGAGTTCGTCGTGCAGCGTCTCACGATCCATCGGATTGCGACCAATGACAAATCCCGCCAGCAAGTCGTTGATAATCTCCGCCGTCGCCTTTGGTGCGACCAAGCCGTATGTCTCACCCCACCCTTCGACACCGTCCTCAGTTACGGCACGAATGACGAGTGATCGATTGGCTCGCGGATAAACGGTGCGATTCTCGCGGCGGACGAAGTAACCGCTTTCATTGACAGTCTCCCCGTCGCGAAGACTCCCGAGATACGGCTTGTCCTGACGCAGATCGACGATGTAAACCTCAATGGCCGCTATGGGATCGCGGTGGAGTTCACCAGAACTCCCCTGTCGGCCCGAGTGTTCTTCAGTGTGGTTCAAGTGTCTGTGTCTTCAGTGTGGTTCAGGTGTCTTCAGTGATGGGTTTCATGGAAATCCACGACGAAGGTCTTCGACCATCGTGTCGATGTCCCGCCGAGTGAATTCGTCCAATTCCGGCAGTGGGGCTCGCACGTGCAGGCGGTCCGTAACGCCACGCTGCTTGAGGACGTATTTCGTCAGTCGCATGCGATAGATCATCTGACAGGCGAGCAGCGGCAGGCTGTTTCGATACAATTCGCGAGCCCGCGCGAAGTCTCCCGCCGTGTGAGCTTGATGAATTGCCACGTGGAGATCCGTCAGTTCGACCGCCGGCAACGCGCCCAGAGCGCCGCGATTGAGTTCATCAATGATGTATCTGGCTCCGCCGCCGCCGAGAACTCCCGTCAGTTGCGGAATCTCTTTCGCCCGCAACGCCGTGATCACCGGACCGGATGGCAGAGTTTCTTCCTTCGTGTAGGTAATGGCCGGATTTGTTTCGACGAGAGACGCGATGGCGTCCGCGTTGAGTCCAGCTCCGATTGGCGACGGAGCGTTCTGCAGAATCACCTCGACATCAGTCAGTTCGGCCGTGATGCGGCCAAAAAACTCGCGGTGAGCTTCCACGTCCTGCCCGAGCCTTGACGGAGCCATGATCATCAGATGACGAATGCCGTGATCTTTCGCCTGCCGCCCGGCCACGATGGCCTCTTCGCTCGTTGCCGCGCTCGCCCCACCGATGATTGGGGCTCGTCCGCTAACTTCATCGAAGACGACGGACATCAACTCGCCGCGTTCCTCGACGGAAAGAAAGTTGTATTCGCTGGCGACGCCGGGAAAGACAACGCC
>JASMLW010000601.1 GCA_030748485.1 Pirellulaceae bacterium | reverse complement strand
GCATCGAGTGCAGGAGCTGAAGTCGGGCGGCGCCGCCAGCGTGCTGCGGCAAGACGCCGGCAGCGTCGGCGATCTCGTCTTCGGCATGCTCTACAACCCGTGGCGGGCGGTGATTCAGTTGCTGGGCAGCTTGTGCATCCTGACGTGGGTCGATTGGCGGTTGTTGCTGGGAGCCGTCGTGATCGCGCCGCTCGTCTACGTGTCTCACCGCACTTGGATCAGCCGCATTCGACCTCAGCATCGACGTGTGCGAGCTCAACGAGAAGCGGTTGACGGATTGGCGACTGAGTCGTTCGGCGGCATGCGCGTCGTGCGCGCCTTTGGTCGTCAGCGAGCCGAAACAAACCGCATCATGCGCGGCAACCATTTGATGGGCCGCCAGGAGCTGTACGCGTGGTGGTGGGCTCGCGCCATCGAAATCGTCTGGGGGACGCTGATCCCACTGGCCAGCGCCGGTCTGCTGCTCTACGGCGGCTGGCGAGTGCTCGGCGGGCATTTGACGTTGGGCGATCTAGTGATGTTTCTCGTTTATCTATTGATGCTATTGACTCCACTCGCCGTCCTGGCGCAAAGCGCGGCTCAGTTTCAAAACAGCCTCTCCGGGCTCGACCGCGTGCTGGACTTGTTGGACGAACCGCGCGAAATGGAGGACTCCGGAATCGGCAATGCGGCGGCGCAATTGAGCGACGTCGCTGGCGGCTTGACGTTCTCCAACGTGAGCTTCAGCTATCCCGGAGCCGACACGTACGCCTTAGAGGACGTCACGCTCGATGTGGCTGCCGGCGAAACGATTGCGCTGGTCGGTCCCAGCGGAGCAGGTAAGACGACGCTCTGCAATCTCGTCGCGCGATTCTACGATCCCACAAGCGGCCAGCTCTTGTTGGATGGACGCGACTTGCGCGAGTTCAATGTCGAGAGCTTTCGAGCTCAACTCGGCGTTGTCGAACAAGACGTCTTCCTCTTCGACGGTTCGGTGGCCGCCAACATCGGCTATGGCGGCCGCGCGGCCACCGATGACGACATTCGCCGCGCCGCCGAAGCGGCCAACGCGCACGAGTTCATCTCAGACTTGCCCAACGGCTACCAGACGTTGATCGGCGAGCGAGGTGTGAAACTCAGCGGCGGCCAACGCCAGCGCATCGCGATCGCCCGCGCCGTTCTGGCGGACCCGAAGATCTTGATCCTGGATGAAGCCACCAGCAATCTCGACACCGAGAGCGAGCGGTTGATTCAAGCCAGCCTGGCGGAACTGATGCAAAACCGTACGTGCTTCGTTATCGCTCACCGTCTCAGCACAGTGACGACCGCCGACCGGATCGCAGTGCTCGAGAACGCGCGCATCACCGAGATCGGGACTCACGAATCACTCATGGCGGCGGACGGCAAGTACCGAGAGATGGTGCTGCTGCAAACAAGCCCCGCTGAACAGACCGGCTAGTAGGTCCTGCAGTAGGTCCTGCAGTAGGTCCTGCCTGCCGGGCAGGACATCGCGACGAAGTCGCGACAATCGACGTTCCACTTGCTTCATCGCGGCGATTTTTTGGGCCGCTGAGCGCGAATCAGTAGGTCCTGCCTGCCGGGCAGGACATCGCGACGAAGTCGCGACAATCGACGTTCCACTTGCTCCGACGAAGTCGCGACAATCGACGTTTCCACTTGCTTCATCGCGGCGATCTTTTGGGCCGCTGAGCACGAATCAGTAGGCTTTTTTTGGGACTGACCCGCTCTGGACGGCCTTGGAAGGCCATCGTACAAAACTTCGCGACGAAGTCGCGACAATCGACGTTCCACTCGCTTCATCGTCGCGTTTGGAAGTCGTGCTGAGCGCGGAAGGCCATCGTACATAGGTCTTCAGCGCCGCGATTCGCCACCTTCGGCGCTGCTACTGGCCGATCGTCGGCAGTTGGTACGATTTCGAGATGCGCTTGCGTTGACCGCGTTGCGCTTCCTCGACGATGTGGCAATAGAACGGGCCGTGCTCGACGCGCAAGCTGGGTGTAACGCCCTGCAGTTTGCCGCGCTGTTTGAGCGACACTTTTTGGACGACCTGCTTCCCACCCTTGCTCGGCTGGATAACCCAATAGTAGATGGCGTTTCGTTTTGGCGCTGTCGTTGTAAAACGGTATTCAACGCTGAACGTCATGCACGTTCCTGTCGGCAGCGTCTGCGGTAGTCCGACGCAGCTGGACATCCAAATCTCCCGATCGCCCGTCTGTCCATTGCTGGGTGTGGCTCCGGCGGGATTGGCTTGTCCGATCGGGTTGGCGCCGCCTGCATTCCCGCCAAACGCTCCGGCCGATGCGCTGACTGGGTTGCGCCCGCCCGCCGCGGCTTGTCCGATTGCATCGAGTCCCGGAGTCAGACCGATCGGATCGACACCGCCGGTCGCGCCTTGGTCGCCGAACTGTTGGCCGATTGGATCGACGCCGGGGGTGGCGCCGATCGGGTCGACGCCCCCGGTTGCGTTCTCGTCACCGAACTGTTGTCCGGTTGGCTCAACGCCCTCGCCAAAGCCGACACCCTGTCCGTTCGGCTCAAGTCCGCCGCCCGCGGGATCGAGAGCCAGGTTTGCCGAATTGGCTGGATTCTCGACACTGCCGTTAACCAGCGCGTCGATGTCGGCCGCAGTGGCCGCTTGAGAGCCGGAACCGTAGGACGGACTGTAACCTGGCGCGCCGCCCCCATCGTTTGGAATCGCCCCGGTTGGGTCGGCGCTGGGGTCAAACGCACCGTCATCTTCGTAGGCCGGCGCGGCCATCATGTCATCGGCGCTCGCCATGGTGTTATCAGCGGTCGTCGACTCGGTCGGCGGGCCTTGGTTGGCGACGTGAGGCATCATTTCGTCGCAGCCAGCGCTGCAGACCAAACAACCGACGGCGATGGCGGAAATGAAAACGCGCATATTTGTCCCCTGAGACGGCGGAGCAGAAGTGGATGCTGTCGATTGTCCTCTAATGGCGGGTGGACCACAACAAAGATATCTTCGCATTCTCTCACATTCTTGTCGCTGATCGTCGCTCAGACTCACATCCCGGGCGGCATCAAGACAGGCAGAACGCGACCTCCACATGCCGCCGCGGAGCCAAGTTACAATGGCGCGTCTCAGTCACTCGTTCCCTCCTGAACTCGGTGAGGACCATACGATGTCGCGACTTCCGACTTTGAGGATACTCGCTTTTTGCGTGACGCTGTTGGCACTGCCGCAGGTGTTTGTTGACTCGGGCCGCTTGCTGGCCGAATCGCCTGGGAAATTCCAGCGGTTGCAGGTAACCAAGGAGTATTTCGCCGAGGGTGCCGGTTACGGCGACTTCAATCGCGACGGCAAGATCGACGTCGTTTGCGGGCCCTATTGGTTCGCCGGTCCGTCGTTCAAGAAGAAGTTCACCGTGTACGCGGGCAAGGCGTTTCCCAACGACCGCGGTTACTCGAACAATTTCTTTTCCTTTGTCGCCGATTTCAATGGCGATGGCTGGGATGATGTGCTGGTCGTCGGTCTGCCTGGAACGCCGGCGCATTGGTACGAGAACCCGAAGGGAGTTCAAGACAAGTCGGTCTGGAAGAAGCGGCTCGCCTTTCCCGCGGTCGACAATGAGGCGCCGACGTTCGCCGACATTACGGGCGACGGCAAACCGGAATTGCTTTGCACATTCAAAGGGCAACTGGGATATGCGCGGATCCGCCCCGACAACATCGATCGCGAATGGCAATGGACTCCGGTCAGCGAGCCCGGTCCGTGGCGGAGGTTTTCGCATGGTCTGGGAGCGGGCGATATCAACGGCGACGGCCGTGTCGATTACTTGATGTCGGAAGGGTGGTGGGAGCAACCCGCCGACACCTCAACCGCCTGGAAGCACCACGCTGTCCGCTTCGCGCCCGGCGGCGCTCAAATCTACGCCGTCGACGTGGACGGCGACGGCGACAACGATGTGATTTCGAGCCAGAACGCTCACGCCTGGGGCTTGAAGTGGTTCGAGCAAATCAAAGTCGACGGCAAGATTACGTTTCAACCTCACGCCATCATGGGAGCCAAACCCAGCGATAGCCCGCACGGCGTAGCGTTTTCTCAACTGCACGCCGTCGTCTGCACGGATGTCGACGGCGACGGGCGGCCCGACATTGTGACGGGCAAGTGCTATTGGGCTCACAACGGACACGACCCGGGCGCTCGCGATCCGGCCGTTATCTACTGGTTCCGAAACGTGAAACGCGACGGCAAGGTCGACTTCGTGCCTCACCAAATCGACGACGACTCGGGAGTGGGTCGCGGGTTGAACGTGGTGGACGTCAACGGCGATGGGCGAGCCGACGTCGTCGCCGCCAACAAAAAGGGAACGTTTGTTTTTCTGCAAACAAAGTGAGCTTGCTTACGGACGACTGCGGCCGGCTTTGATGATGGCCGCTAGTTGGTCGGTCAGTCGCTTGGCGATGTCCGGGTGATCTTTGATCACATTCCGTTGCTCGCCGGGATCGTCCTTCAAGTTGAACAACTGAAGTCGCGACGTCGGTGTATTGACCAGTCGAAGTTCCACATTGCGGGCCTGTTTGGCGTCGTGTCGAGCGAGTTTCCAATCGCCGACACGCAGACCGTAGTTGCCGCGGCGGCCATTGTCCTGTTGGACGAGATGATCGCGGCCGGCGGCTCCCGCTGTTCCCAACAAGGCCCCGCTGACGTCGAAACTGTCGACGCACGAGCCCGGCGGCAGGTCGGCGCCGGCCAGTGCTGCGAGACTCGCCGCCATGTCGATCGTACAGACGAGCTTCTCTGAAACGCCCGGTTCGATGCGGCCTTTCCAGCGTGTGATGAACGGCGTTCGCGTGCCGCCCTCGTAGACGCTGTACTTTCCTCCTTTGAAATGACCGGCCGGACGGTGGTCGCCATTCAAGGTGATCGCTTTGTCCTTGTAGCCGTCGTCCAGAACGGGCCCATTGTCGGAACAGAAAATCACCAGTGTGTTATCGGTCAGGTTCAGTCGGTCGAGTGTCTTGAGCAACTCACCCACGCACCAATCCAGTTGGACGATCGAATCGCCGCGAAAGCCGAGCGACGTGGCGCCCTGAAATCGCTCGTGCGGAATTCGCGGGACGTGCAAGTCGTGCGACGAAAAGAACAAGAAGAACGGTTCATCTTTGTTCTGTTCAATCCACTGGACGGACTGCTTGACCCACTCGTCGGCCAAGTCTTCGTCGCGAAAGCGAGCCGCCTTGCCGCCCGTGTAAAAGCCGATTCGGCTGATGCCGTTGTGGATCGTCGCGTTGTGGCCATGCGACCAATCCATCTTCAACGTCTTGCGATGAGTAATTCCGGTCGGATGGTCGGGGCTGGGTTTCTTGCGGCCCACCCACAGCGGATCCTGGGGATCCAGATTCAATACTCGATGGTTCTGCACGTAGACCTGCGGAACGCGATCGTTCGTCGTCGGCAGCAAGTGACAGAAGTCGAAGCCGATCTCGCGCGGTCCCGGTTTCAGGTCTCCATTCCAGTCCGGTCCGTCCGGTCCGCCCAAGCCGAGATGCCACTTGCCGATTACAGCCGTGCGGTAACCGGCTTGCTTCAGGAGCGCAGCCACCGTCGTCGTCTCCGGTTGAATGATGGCCGGAGCGTTCGGCGGCGCGATCCCCGTTCCTTGCTTGCGGAAGGCGTAGTTGCCGGTGAGGAACGAATAGCGCGTGGGGGTGCACGTCGAGGCCGAGCAATAACCGCTAGTGAACCGCAGACCCTCCTTGGCCAACTGATCGATGTGGGGCGTCTTGACCGCAGTGGCTCCGTAGCACGAGACGTCGCCGTACCCCAAGTCGTCCGCCATGATGACGACGATGTTCGGTTTCTCCGCCGCCTGGCTCACCAAACTCGCCGCCAGACACAAACAACCCACCAACCAGACCAACGACCTGCGCATCTCAGAACTCCTCAATGGTGTGCATGAATCAGACTGGATTATAAGCGGGAAGCCGACGAACCCGAAGCGCCGCGCGACGACTGGAGTGTGTCGGTCCGCGTGCTTTCCGGCGAAAGTCGATTGTGTCATGATGTGGGTTTGCCCGGACCCAAAATCGCGACCAGGGAAGCTCAGGTGCATTTCGAACTCGTCAGTCCATTCGAGCCGGCCGGCGACCAGCCCAAGGTGATCAGTGAGCTGACCGAAGGTCTGAAGCGCGGCGACAAGCACCATTGCCTGATGGGTGTGACCGGCTCGGGTAAGACGTTCATCATGGCGAACGTCGTGGCGGCGTTGCAGCGTCCCACCCTGGTCATCTCGCACAACAAGACGCTGGCGGCGCAGAACTACGGCGAATTTCGCGAGTTCTTTCCGCACAACGCGGTGCAGTACTTCGTCAGCTATTACGACTACTACCAACCGGAGGCGTACATCCCGCAGCGCGACATCTACATCGAAAAAGATGCGTCGATTAATGATGAGATCGACCGCCTGCGGCTCGCGGCGACCAGCGCTTTGGTCAGCCGACGCGACACGATTATCGTGGCCAGCGTCTCCAGTATTTACGGTTTGGGATCGCCGGAAGATTACAAGCAGATGATGGTCGCTGTGCGGGTCGGCGAGCAGATCGATCGCGACGAAATGCTGATGAAGCTGGTCGATATCCAGTACGAGCGCAACGACGTCTCGTTCGAGCGCGGCAAGTTCCGCGTGCGGGGCGACTGTGTCGAGGTTTGGCCGGCGTACGAAGAGTACGGCTACCGCATCGAACTCTGGGGCGACGACGTCGAGACTTGCTCGATCATCAACCCGGTGAGCGGCGAGACGATTAGCCGCGAGGAACAGCTGTTTGTCTACCCGGCGAAACACTTCGTGATGCCGGAGGACCGCATCGCGCGGGCGGTGGACATCATCAAGTACGAGTTGGAGGAACAGCTGCGGAAGTTTCAAGACGAAGGCAAACTGCTAGAGGCTCAACGGCTCAACGCCCGCACGCGGTTCGACATCGAGATGATGCAACAGGTGGGGCACTGCCCGGGAATTGAGAACTACAGCCGGCCGCTGTCGGGCCGCGAGGCGGGCGAGCCGCCGCACACGTTGTACGATTTCTTCCCCGACGATTTCATGTTGTTCGTCGATGAATCTCATGTGGCTGTGCCGCAGGTGAGGGCGATGTACGCCGGTGACCGCAGCCGCAAGACAACGCTCGTCGATCACGGCTTTCGCTTGCCCTGCGCTCTCGACAATCGCCCGCTGACGTTTGAGGAGTGGGAGAAAAAGATCAATCAAGTCGTCTACGTGTCGGCGACTCCGAGCGACTACGAACTTCGCCAAACGGGCGGCGAAGTGGTCGAACAAGTGAATCGACCGACCGGCTTGCTCGACCCGATCGTTGAAGTCGTGCCGGCGCGCGGACAGGTGCCCCACCTC
>JASMLW010000600.1 GCA_030748485.1 Pirellulaceae bacterium | reverse complement strand
GTCGGCCGCATCATGAAACTACTCCGCGATGAGGGAATCGCCGACAACACGCTGATCATGTTCACAAGTGACAACGGCGCTCCGCTCGGCGCCCATACGGGACAAGTCATGGCCGACATCTTGCCCGTCGATAAGCCCGGTCCGGCGTGGGACGGCTCGCGTAACGACCCTCTGACCGGCGAGAAAGGGATGTTGGCCGAAGGTGGCATCCGAGTCCCGATGATTTGGTCATGGCCCGCTCGGCTGCCAATGGGTAAGACCGTTTCCGATCCAGTCATCAGTCTCGACATGACGGCCTCGGCTCTCGCAGCGGCGGGAGTCAGTTTTCGATCCGGGCTCGACGGCGTCGATCTGGTTCCCTACCTCACTGGTGGCGTCGCAAAGCCAACCGAACGAGATCTCTACTGGAGGTTTTGGAACCAGGCGGCGATCCGCAGCGGCGACTGGAAGTACATCGTGACGGGCGGCGGTCGTGAGCTGTTGTTCAACCTGCGTCGCGACAAAGAAGAACGACATAGCGTACTGGCCGAACAGCGGGAGCGCGCAGCCGCGATGCGGGAGAAGCTGAGTCACTGGACTGATCAATTGCGGCCGCGAGGCCTGCCGTCCGACCCGCCCAATGGTCAGGAGACGCGCTGGTACGAGCACTACTTCCAGACGTCCGATTAGGTTCGCGTCAAGGACGTAGTCTGGAAGGCGCCCCATTAACGCTCAATTGCGCAAAGACGGAGATAACCCCCCATGGCGAATACACGTACTTTTATCCTGGCGTTAGTTGCCACTCTGGGCGTCGGCAGTCTTTGCAGTGCGGCGGAACGTCCGAACGTCGTGCTGATCCTCGGCGACGATCAGGCATGGACCGACTATGGGTTCATGGGACATCCGGACGTTGAGACGCCGAACCTCGACAAGCTTGCAGCTCGAAGCCTCGTCTTCGACCGCGGCTACGTCGCCTCGCCGCTCTGTCGTCCTTCGCTTGCTTCCATGATCACCGGGCTGTTTCCGTTTCAGCACGGCGTCACGGGTAATGACGTTGACGGCCGAAACAACAGGGCGGCGCTGGATACTCCCTTGCGTGAGCAGTTCCATGCGCGTCCGAGTTTCATTCGGACGCTTACGACCAACGGCTATCTCGCCCATCAATCGGGGAAGTGGTGGGAAGGTTCGTTTCAGGACGGTGGGTTCACCCATGGGATGACGCACGGCGATCCAATGCGAGGCGGGCGTCATGGCGATGCCGGACTGAAGATCGGACGCAAAGGAATGCAACCGGTGACGGACTTCATCGATCACGCCGTCGCGAAGAAGAAGCCGTTCTTTGTCTGGTATGCACCATTCCTCCCCCACACGCCTCACAATCCACCAGCACGCCTGCTGGATAAGTACACGGAAGATGGCCGCGCACCGGACGCGGCGAAGTACTACGCCATGTGCGAGTGGTTCGATGAAACGTGCGGCCAGTTGCTCAACCACCTTGATGACGCGGGTGTGACTGACAACACGCTCGTGCTCTTCATTTGCGACAACGGCTGGGCCGCAACAAGCACGAACGCGAACGATCCGAATCAGAAGCTATGGCGCGGATTCGCCCTGCGATCCAAGGGGTCTCCCTATGAGAACGGCATCCGCACGCCGATCCTTGTCTCGTGGCCCAACCGCCTGAAGCCGAGACGGTGTGAGGATCTGGCGCACGCGATCGATCTCTTTCCGACCATCGCCGCCGCCACTGGCCTCGACGCGCCGACTGAACTTCCCGGTATCAACCTGGCGGACTCCGAAGCCCGCGGGAATCGCCACCGCGTCTTTGGCGTTACTCACTCTATTCACAACATGACCGTCGGCAATCCCGATGACACACAGCAATACCTCTGGTGCGTCGGACGCGAATGGAAACTGATCCAGCGCTTTCACGGCAAGGACACAACCAGATACAAGAACGTCCACATGTGGGACACGGCGCCCGTCCGTCTTTTCAATATCAAGTCCGATCCGCACGAGCGAAACGATGCGGCAAAAGAGTATCCGGGAGTGGTCGAGCGACTGAAGCTGGGCATTGCAGACTGGCGGAGAACTCTAGCCAGAGAGTGACCATCAAAACCGATCGGGCTGACACTTCACCGTGAAGTGAGTTCGACAACACTCCCTATACACGTGGGGTCGGCAGGCAACTAATTGTGCCAGCCTCGGTAGAATAGAACTTCTCTGTGCGGGCGGTCCGGCAGAATAAAACGGTCTTGCAGTGGTGGGGACTTTGTTTCCACAACTCAGATTGGCGCAGCTCATACCGACATTCGTGCGCTGAGCGGCCCCAATCGTCCCCCAAAGCGCATCGCATGCGCAGCAGACGCGGTGCGTCGGGGTGCGGCTCAGTGCGACGCCATGCGACTCACATGCGAGTCGAGGCGATTTGGCCCGCGGAAAAGAAAACCGCGTAAACCCCAAACGTCTCGGAGCTTACGCGGCTGTGTGCGTCGTGGTGCGACTCAGTGCGAGATCATGCGTCTGAGTGCGAAAGTAGCGGAGGAGGGACTCGAAGTATGCGTGGATTTCCAGGGGAAAACGTACATTCTCGCGTTTGCTGGGGATTCACGGGGGATAATTCGACCCGAACAGCCCTGATTTAGCAGCGTCTACGCTGACGTGAAGGGCGTCGTTCTGGGGATCATTCGCGCGGCCAATCAGTTGTGGAAAGCGCTCCCGATATTCCCAAAAAGGTTCTTCCGGGCCGGCGCTGCTTCGCGGCGGCTGGGGGAACGGCCGCAAGGTGGGACAGACTTTCTTTACCGCATCATGCAATGGAGTGCCGACCAAGCGAACCCTGGCGACAAACACCACGGCTGACCATCTGGTGGACTTCCTCGCCAGCAACGGGGCAGGCGACCAATGGACCTACTTTGCCGACCTGGGCG